>DASSVE010000122.1:0-4458 GCA_035706345.1 Acidimicrobiia bacterium | reverse complement strand
TGTTCGTCTACGCCATCCCGAGGCTGAACTCCGAGAAGATCGAGGAGGCCAAGGAGATGGCCAGGGTCTGACTTCTTCACCCACCAGGGGGGATTCCGCCCCACCGTGCCGCCGGTACTTTCGGCATCGGCCACGGAAGGTTGGGGCGTTTGACCTCTGTTGAGAGTTCCACCACAAGACACCTGTCGGTTCGCCAGGCCGCCTTCATCGGCGTCGGGGCCATGGTGGGCGCCGGGATCTTCTCGCTGCTCGGCCCGGCGGGCGAGGTGGCCGGTGCCGCGGTCTGGGTCTCGTTTCTCATTGCCGGGGCGATCGCCGGCCTCCAGGGGTACTCCTTCTCCAAGTTCGGCGCCCGTTATCCCTCCGCCGGTGGCCTCCTCGAATACGTGCAGAAGGCGTATGGGGACGGGCACTTCACCGGCGTCATCGCCTGGCTCATCTATGCGACCAACATCGTGGTCACCGCCATGGTCGCCATCTCTTTCGGCAGCTACGCCAGCGAGATGTTCACCGACGGTGGCACGGGCTGGCTGAAGACGTTCGCGGTCCTCGTCATCGTGGTGATGACCCTGCTCAACGTGGCCGGATCTCGCGCCGTGGCCCATGCCCAGACGGTCGTGGTAATTGTCGTCCTGGGCTCGCTCATCGTCTTCGCGATCGCCACCCTCGCCAATGTGGAGCCGGGGCTCCTGGCAACCTCGAACTACCCCTCGTTCCGGGACATCATCGCCAGCGTGGCGTTGACCTTCTTCGCCTTCCTCGGGTTCGGCGTCATCACCTTCACCGCCAAGGACCTGGCCAACCCCAGCCGCCAGCTTCCCCGCGCCGTCTTCCTCGCCCTCGGCATCGCCACGGTGATCTACGTGGCCATCGCCCTCGGCGTGTTCGGGACCCTCCCGGTCCAAGATGTGATCGACGCCGGAGCCACCGCCATCGCCGTGGCCGCGGAGCCGATCCTCGGCCAGGTCGGCTTCTGGATGATGAGCATCACCGCCCTCTTCGCCACCGCCGGCGCCACCAACGCCGGGCTGTTCCCTGCCACCGGCCTGGCCGACGAGCTCGCCGCCGACCGTCAGTTCCCGCCCCTCATGGCCGCCCGGACCGGTCGCGTGCCCAACGGGCTGCTCTTCACGTCGATCGCATCGATCGCTTTCGTTCTGTTGTTCGACCTCTCGGCTGTGGCGTCCATCGGGTCGGCCATCGCCCTGGTCGTGTTCACGCTGATCACGGCCGGTCATCTCCGGGTCCGAAGCGAGACCGGGGCCAAGGCGTGGCTGCTGTGGTTGGGTGTGTTGAGCTCGGGCATCGTCTTGGTCGCCTTCGCCCTGACCACTCTGGTGGACGAGCCGGGCACCGCCATCGCCATGGTGATGATCCTGGCGTTCGGGGTGGCTATCGACTTCGCCTGGAAGAGACGTCTCACGAGAGCGAGCGCCACTTGAGCCAGCCCGTGCCAGAGGCCCAGTCTCCCGTGGGCGGCTGGAACCCGAAGCTGGCGATCCTCTTGGCGATGGCCATGTTCGTGCTGGTGGTCGACACGACATTGATGAACGTCTCCATCGCCTCCGTGGTCGAGGATCTGGGCACGACCGTCAGCGGGGTACAGGCGGCGATCGCCATCGAGGCTCTGGTGTCGGCAGCGTTCATCCTGATCTCCAGCAAGGTCGCCGACCTGATCGGGCGCAAGCGCGCCTACGTCATCGGTCTCTGCGCCTATGCCCTGGGCGCCCTCACCATGACCCTCACCGACAGCCTGCCCCCGATGATCCTGTTCTGGGGCATCTTCGGAGGGCTCGGGGCCTCGCTCCTCCTCCCGGCGATGCAGGCGCTGATCCACGGCAACTTCCAGGGAACGGCGCAGAGACGGGTGTACGCGCTGGTCGGGGCATCGGCCGCCATCGCCGCCGCCGTGGGCCCGCTGATCGGTGGCTTCGTCACCACCTACCTGTCGTGGCGGGTCGGTTTCGCCATGGAGGTGGTGATCATCGCCGTCGTCCTGCTCGGCATCGGTCTCGTCCGTGACGTGGAATTCACCGGGGACCGTCGTATGGATCTCGTCGGCGCTCTCCTCTCCATCCTTGGCATGGGCGGCCTGGTCATGGGGATCCTGGTGTGGCAGGAGGGCGGGGAGAACGTGGCCATCCTGATCGCCATCGGGGCCGTCTCGCTCACCGCGCTCGGGTTCTGGCTCCTCCGCCGTAAGCGCCAGGGTGACGTGCCGCTACTGGACCCCGACCTGCTCCGATCCAAGATGTTCCGGCTGGGGATCACCGGTCAGATGATGCAGCAGATCGCCCTCGGCGGCTCCATGATCGTGGTCCCGATCTTCCTGCAGATGGTCCTGGAGTACAACGCGATGCAGACCGGCATCACCCTGGCGCCGCTCTCGTTGACCATGTTCTTCGTGGCGATGCTCGCCGGGAAGCGGGCCGCGAAACGTCGGCCGGCAGGCATCATCCGAGCCGGATTCGGCCTGCTCGCACTCGGCATCCTGGTCATGATCCCGATCGTCCCCCGGACCGACTCCGGGTGGTGGCTGGCACTGCCCCTGTTCATCATGGGCATCGGTCTCGGGCTGCTGGTCTCCCAGTTGAACAACTACGCCCTGGCGCCCATCTCCGAGGAGCGGGTCAGCGAGGCCGCCGGGGTGAACTCGGCCTCAGGCTCGTTCGGCCTCTCCTTCGGTCTCGCCTTCGCCGGCGGGGTCATGCTGGCCACTCTGTCGTTCACATTCACCTCGATGGCCCAGCAGAGCGATGTCCTTCCGACAGACGCCAAGGAACGTGTGGCCACGGTCCTGGAGGAGGACGCCCAGGTGATGAGCACCACCCAACTCGAGACGCTCCTCGCCGAACACCCCGCAGAGATCGCCGACGAGATCATCCGCATCAACACCGAGTCCCGGCCCCGGGCCCTCCAGGCGGCGCTGCTCATACCTCTGGTGGCAGCACTGGTGGGCTTCGTGAACGGGTTCCGGATGATGCGACTGCCCGACGTCACGCCGTCCACGGATCTCGAGGGGATGTCGCTGGGGGGTTGAGCCCCTCAGTGGCCCAGAGCCACCAACAACACGACCACCCCGAGCCCGAAGGTCAGGGCGACGGCCGCGTACAGATAGGTGTTGGACCTCTGATCGGAGACCACCCCGACGTAGGCGCCGACGCCCACCAGTTGGATCACTGCCACGATCACCGCAACCCACAGGGCCTGGCGCGGGGCCAGCACATCCACCCGTCCCAGCCCGAGGGCCAGACCGGGGAGGACCGCGGCGAGAAGGATGGGGAGACCGTCCAACATCGCCTTGCGTACCTGGTGCGGACGGGTGGCCTCGACGTCCCGAACATGGTTGCCCAGGACCTCGGCATAGAGGTGAGCCACCCACGTGGCGACACCGACTCCGGCGACCAGCTCCCAGCCCCACCCACTGGAGACATCCTCCGCCTCGATGACCAGAAGACTGGCGATGATCAGGATCGTCCCGTACGAGGCGGCGCTGACCCGCTCCGCCAGACGATCGCGCCGCTCGTGTCCGTCCGCGTCGAGCCGGGTCAAGAGAACAGGCCGAAGCGCTCGCGGATGAGCCCGTGCCGAAGTCCGCGATCGCTGACCACCAGGTGGTCCCTCCCCAGCTTGCCCATCACCGTGGCCACGATGAGGGCGCCGGCGAGGATCACGGGCGCCCGATTCGGTTGCAGACCGGCGATGCCGCGTCTCTCGTCCTGGCCCTTCGACGCGTATGTCTCGATCTGCCGCTCCACCTCGGCGAGGTCGATCCTGGCACCCTGGACCGCATCCGGGTCGTAGGGGTCGAGCGACAACGACACCGCAGTGATGTTGGTCACCGCGCCCCCCATGCCCACCAGAGCGGCCGGGGCCTTCCGCCCATCGAGACGGGCCAGATCGTCCTGAACGGTCTTTCGGACCGCGTCCAGAGTGGGCCCGTCGACCGGATCGGCCAGACCGAATCTCTCGGTGTAGCTGACTGCGCCGACATCGACGCTGAACCGCTCCTCGACGTCATATCCGACCCCGAAGGTGAACTGAGAACTTCCGCCACCCGTGTCGAAGACCACCACCGGCTCGTCTGCCAGTCCGAGCTCTGCCACCACTGCGAGATAAGCCAGCCGGCTCTCCTCCTCACCGGAAACGACCTCTACACCGATCCCGACACGATCACGAATGCTGTCGGTGACCAGCGACGAGTTGCCGGCGATCCTCAGAGCGGCCGTGCCCACCGCAGCCATGCCGAGCACCTGATTCCTCTTCGCCTCCTCGGCCATCGTCTCCACGGCCCGGACGGTCCGCTCCAATGGTTCCGGTTGGATCTCCCCGGTCTCGTTCAGTCCTTCGCCGAGCCGGGTCACCTCGGCGCGGTCCACGACCGTCCGCCAGGAGCCGTCAGCGGCGCGCTCCGCGAGATGGAACTTGACCGAGTTGGTGCCCACGTCGATGACGGCG
>DASSVE010000121.1:0-4837 GCA_035706345.1 Acidimicrobiia bacterium | reverse complement strand
CCGGGCCGACGTGGTCTACATCAACACCTGCACAATCCCCGGGGCCTCGCCTAGGATCGGAGGTCGTGATCGAGTTCCAGACCCATCCGGATCGCGGTGACGTCGGTGAGGTGGCGGCCGGTGAGCTTCCAGGCGAGCCAGGAGTCGATGGTCCCGAATGCCAGGTCTCCCTTCTCTGCGGCGTCTTCCAGATCGTGACGTTCCAGCAGCCAGCGGATCTTGGGGCCTGAGAAGTAGGTGGCCAGCGGCAGCCCGGTCCTCTCCCGGAACCGGTCCGGCCCTTGGCGGCCGGCCAGGTTCTCACAGATCTCGGCGGTGCGGGTGTCCTGCCAGACGATTGCGTTGGCCACCGGCTCGCCGCTGGCTCGTTCCCAGACCACGGTGGTCTCGCGCTGGTTGGTGATACCGACCGCCGCCAACGCCGACGGGGTCAGGTCGGCCTCGTCTAGGGCCTCGGTGATGACTGCTTCGGTCCGCTCCCAGATCTCGGCCGGGTCGTGCTCCACCCACCCGGGCTCGGGGAAGATCTGGGAGTGCTCTCGTTGCGCCTTCGCGATCACCCGGCCCCGGGCGTCGAAGACCATGAACCTGGTCGAACTGGTCCCCTGGTCGAGGGCGCCTACCAGGTCAGAGTTCACGGCCCCTCAAGGCTGCCTGCTCCTGGGCGCGGACCCGATCCTCGAGCCACAGCTCGACGATGTCGGCGGCGTCAGCCACCATCAGGTCGACTTCGGGGCGCTCCTCCTTGGTGAACGGGCGCAGCACGTAGTCGGCCGGGTCCTGAGACCCGGGCGGACGCCCCACACCGAGCTTGAGGCGGCTGAACTCCTTGGTGCCCAGGGCCCGCTCCAGTGAGCGGATCCCGTTGTGCCCGCCGCTGCCACCACCGACCTGGAGACGCATCCGGCCGAAGGGGAGGTCGATGTCGTCGTGGATCGCCAGGAGGTCCTCGGGTGAGATCTTGTAGTAGTCGAGGGCGGCCCGGACCGTCTCCCCCGACTCGTTCATGTAGCCGGTGGAGAGCAGATAGAGGGTGCGGTCATCGCCGGTGCCCACCTGGGCCACCAGCCCTCTGATGCCCGAGGGCGCCCGACGCGGGCCGACCCCGGCACGCGACATGAGCAACTCGACCACTTCCCCACCGAGATTGTGACGTGTGCCCTCGTACTCCCGGCCGGGGTTGCGCAGCCCGACCACCAGCTGCACCGGGCTACTCGGTGTCTTCGGTCGCTTCGCCCTCGCCCGCAGGCTCTTCAGCACCTTCCTCAGGCTCCTCACCCTCGACAGGCTCCTCGCCCTCGGCGGCCTCGCCCTCCTCCGCCTCGGGCTCTTCGATCTCGGCGGCGGGAAGCGTCACCGACATGACGACGGCGTCGGACTCTTCGAGATAGACGATGCCCTCGAGTTCGGGGAGGTCCTCGATGCGAAGAGACCCGCCGATCTCGACCTCGGACACGTCCAGTTCGATGAACGCCGGGATCTCGGTGGGCAGCACCTCGATGAGGACATGGGTGCGATTCGGGCTGAAAACCCCGCCCTCGCGCACACCGATCGGGGTCCCCTCGAAGTGAAGGGCGACTTCGGCGTGGACCTTCTTGGTGAGGTCGACGGTCACGAAGTCGATGTGGCGGTACTCGTTGCGGAACGGGTGACGCTCGATGATCTTGGCCATCGTGGTCAATGTGTCACCGCCCTCGATCTCGAGGTTGATGATGGCGTTGGAGCCGGCCTCGGTGTGCAGCGCCAGATGGAGGTCGTGGGCGTCGACCGCCACCGGGATCGGGGTCACGTCGGGGCCGTAGACGATGGCGGGCACCTGACCCTGGCGGCGAATCCGACGGGATTCGCGGGAGCCAGGCTTCCTGCCGGCCCGAGCGCGCAGGGTTACTTGGTCCATCTCGAAAGACTCCTTGAAAGAAGAGAAGGGGTGAGCCCCAATTATGGCCGTGGTCGGGCGCTTGTGCCAGACGAGATCCGCTCGATCCAGGCCAGTGAGCCCTGCACGTACCGCTCGGTCATCGTCTCCAGAGCCCAACCCCCGCCCCGCCAGCCATGACCCGCTCCTTGCAGGATCTCGACCTCGGCGTTGGGAAGGAGGGCGATGTGCTCCTCGAACAGGTCCATTCGGGAGAGGGCATCCCTGGTCCCCTGGAAGAAGAGCATGGGGACGGTGATCGACCCGAACTGATCGACGCGCAGGTTCTCCGGCTTGCCTGCAGGGTGAAGTGGATAGGCGTAGAGGATCAACCCTGCCACCGACAGACCCTCGGCGGCCAGATGAGTCCCCATGCGGCCCCCCATCGAGCGGCCGGCCAGGAAGACGGTGCCCACCATCCCGCCGAGATGCTCGGCGGCGGCGCGGTGACAGGCGAGCAAGGTTTCCTGGCGATCCGGGCGCTTGGAGCCTCTCTCTGTGTACGGGTAGTTGAAAGTCATCACGGTGTGCCCGCCATCGGCCAGGCCATGACGCAACCCGGTCATCGACGGATGCTCCTGGTCGGTCCCGGCGCCGTGGGCGAGGAGGATGCCGATCGACCCCTCCCCTTCCAGGATCCCGGTCACCTCGCCACCCGGCCAGACGATGCGGGTCTTCATCGGCTCACTGTAAAGGGCGGTTACCGTCGCCCTTGATGGAGCTGGTTGTCTACGACAACGCCGAAGAGGCTGCCCTGGGAGCAGCGAACCGCATCGCCGAATTGCTCGAGTCCGCCCCGGGCCGTTGCACCATCGGCCTCGCCGGTGGGAGCACCCCGGCATCTGCCTACGAGACTCTCCGCGGTCTCCCAGTCCGATGGGAACGAGTCGACGCTTGGCTGTCCGACGAGAGATGGGTGCCCCCGGACGACCAGCGATCCAACGGGCGCATGGCGGTCGAGACATTGATGCGACATGTCGAGGCCAGATTCCATCGTCCCCGATGGGGCGAGGACATCGAGCCGGCCGAGGCGGCCGCCGAGTACGAGGCGTTCCTGCGGGAGATCCATCAAGACCGTCCACCGGACCTGGTGCTACTGGGAATGGGTGAGGACGGTCATACCGCGTCGCTGTTCCCTGGCAGCCCGGCGTTGCAGGAGATGGAGCGCTGGTTCGTGGACAACGTGATCCCCGAGACCGGGGAGCCCCGCCTCACCGCCACTTACCCGCTGCTCTGGCGGACCCGTCACATCGTCGTGATGGTCACTGGAGAGCGGAAGGCGCCGGCCTTGCGGGACAGTTTCGAATCCGGCAGCACCCCGATCGCACGAATCGGTGAGGGTGATGGAGAGGTGGAATGGCACGTGGACCGATCCGCGGCTTCCTTGCTGTCCTGATCCTCGCCGTCGCCGCCTGCGCCCCTTCGGTCGGCATCGAGGCGACGACGACGGGGGCGCCGACTACCACGACGTCGGCACCGGCTGCAGCGACAACATCGACGCCGCCGACCACCTCGGCGCCCACGGCGACCTCGACGGGCATGACCGCGGTCTCCGAGATCGACGCCGAAGTCACCGTGCCCGATGGCGAGGGGCCCTTCCCGGCCGTGGTGCTGGTCCACGGGGGCGGTTGGGTGGCCGGTGCGCCGGGGATCATGGATCCTCTTGCCGACTTCCTCAACGAGAACGGGTACCTCACAGTCAACACCCGGTACACCCTGGCCACCTTCGATCGCCCGGCATTTCCCGACGCGGTGGAGGACGTTGCCTGCGCCGTTCGCCACGCCGCCTCCCACCCGGACGGCGACGGGACGGTCGCAGTCATCGGTCACTCCGCCGGCGCCCACATCGGCGCTCTGGTGGCGCTGACCGGAGACGACTACCCAGGAGACTGCCCGTACCCGGGAAGCGGGCTGCCGGATCGATTCGTGGGTCTCGCCGGGCCGTACGACGTGTCACGTCTCGGCATCGCCATCGCCGCCTTCTTCGGGGGTGGGCCGGAACGAGTCCCCGATCTGTGGAAGGCCGGAAACCCCTTGAACTTCGCTGGAGCCAACCCCGATCTGCAGGCATTGATCATGTACGGCGACCTCGACGGCATCGTCGCCGACGTCTTCGCAGTCGACTTCCACGAGACTCTGATCGAGTCCGGGGTCGACTCGGTGCTGGAAGTGGTCGAAGGCGCCCGGCACAACGAGATGCACCAACCTGACCTGGTCGGCGACCTCATCGTCACCTGGTTGGGTCGTTGACCTCAGGATCGGGTGATGTTCCTGGGTGCCAACCGGGGACCGAACCGCGGGGCGTGACCCAGGGTGTGGAGGAGACGGATCACTCTTCCCCGATGGGGGCGGAACGGCTCCAGGAGATCGAGCATCTCCTCGTCCGTCCCCCGGTCCCGCCCGGTGAGATGATGGACGACGACGTTCTTGAAGTGGAAGTCCCCGACGGCGACTTGGTCGGGGTCCCCGTGGGAGACTTCGAGGGTCTTGGCCCGTGTCCACACCCCGATGCCCGGGAACTCTCCCAAAACCGCGTCGGCGGCGGCGGGGTCGAGGGCATCCAGCGCAGCCAGCCGATCCGCCGACGCAGCGACGGCTCGCAAGAGGTCGGCCCGTCTCTTCTCGAGATGCAGCGAGTGGTACACGTGATAGGGGGCCGCCACCATTCTCTCCGGGTCGGGTGGCAGCAGAAGCCCGGTGTGGGGCCCGGGCGCCGGTTCGGAGAACCGGCGGCGAAGACCCCTCACGGCGTTGCTGGCCTCATCGCCGGTGACCTTTTGGGCGCAGATCGCGGTCAGCAGGGCCGGGAACACCAGACTTGTGCGACCGTATCGGTCGCCAGGATGCCGGCGATGCAACTCGGCGACCAGGGGGTGGTCGGTCTCGAACCCGCTGGGGTCGTCTTCGAGACCGACGACGGCA
>DASSVE010000120.1:0-27996 GCA_035706345.1 Acidimicrobiia bacterium | reverse complement strand
TGCAGATGCACGTAGAACCCGGGGGCGTGCACGTCCTTGCCCAGCTCGTGGCGGAACTGGATGCCGATGTTGGTCTTGTACGGGGCTCCCTTGGCGAACCGCATGTCTCGGTACGGCCGCATCAGCGATCCCCCGTTGACTCTGGTGTCGGCGACGAAATGGGATGAGATCTCGCCGATCCTGACGCCGAAGTCGGCGATGAACTCGAGCGCAGGCTCCTTGATCACGCCGACGTATCGCTCCTTGTTCTTCTCCCACCAGGGTTTGTTGTTGTTCTCCTCCAGCTCGCGCAGGAACTCGAAGGTCTTCTCGCTGAAGTAGGCAGTCGTGGTCTTCCTCCTCTCCGACTGCATCCGAACATACGACAACCGACCATGGCAGTTGAAGGGGGGCGTGACCGGGTCGAATTGCGCCTCTCGCACTCAGCCATATCATTGGTCGGCAATTGATCCTGCCCCTTGCCGCCGCCGAGACCTCGGGCCACACCTTCGCCAGCTTCGATGTCCCGTTCTGGGTGTGGGCTGCCCTCATCGCCGCGATCACGATCATGCTGGTCGTCGACCTGCTCCTGGTCCACCGGACGCCGCACGAGATCTCGATCAGGGAGGCGGGGATCGAGTCGGCCGTGTGGATCAGCATCGGTCTTGCGTTCACAGGCGTCATCTTCTGGTGGCAGGGGACCCAGGCCGCCGGTGAGTACCTGGCCGGTTATCTGATCGAGAAGAGTCTCTCGGTCGACAACGTGTTCGTGTGGGCGGTGATATTCAGTTACTTCGCCGTCCCCAGGAAGTACCAGTTCCGTGTGTTGTTCTGGGGCATCTTCGGCGCCCTGGTGTTGCGAGCCGTGTTCATATTCGCCGGTGTCCGGCTCCTCGAGACCTTCGAGTGGGTCATCTACGTCTTCGGGGCCTTCCTGCTCCTCACCGCCTGGCGCATCTATCGCCACGACGAGACCGAGGTCCACCCCGAGAACAACCCGGTGCTCAAGCTGGTGCAGCGGATCATCCCCTCCACACCGGAACTGGACGGTCAGAAGCTGTTCACCCGAAAACACGGCCGTCTTCTGGCCACCCCGCTGTTCGCCGTGCTGATCCTGGTCGAGACCACCGACGTCGTCTTCGCCGTCGACTCGATCCCGGCCATCCTGGCGGTGTCGCACGAGGAGTTCATCGTCTTCTCCTCCAACGCCTTCGCCATCCTCGGTCTGCGTGCCCTCTACTTCCTATTGGCCGGGATGCAGGGAAGGTTCCGCTATCTCAACACCGGCCTCGCCGTCATCCTCGCCTTCGTCGGTGTCAAGATGCTCCTCTCTGACGTGTACCACATGCCAACCTGGGTCAGCCTCACTGTGATCGCCGTCGTCCTCGCCATCACCATCTGGGCGTCTCTGCGCGCCGAGCGCAACGAGGCCGTGGAGCCATGACGCGGGTTCTCGCCTTCGGGGACGACCATTCCCCCGGCGCCGAGGTCTGTTGGCAGTGGATCTGCGACCAGGTGTGGACCGGCTGGGCGCTCGAGGTCGTCACCGCCGTGCCCCCTCCCGACATGCGCCCCGTGGACCCGGAGCTGGCCGAGCTGCACGAGTGGGCGCCGGACCAGCCCAGGGACCCAGGCCCGGCCGGCTTCGTCTCGGTGGTGCACCTCACAGCCGCAGTCGACCCGCGGGTGGCATTGATCTCCAAGCCATGGGACCTGGTGGCCGTGGGGCCGAAGGGCGGTGGGTTCCTCAAGAGGATGAGCATCGGCAGCACCGCCGATTGGCTCTTGCGCGACCCGGTGTCGCCGCTGGTCATCGCACGTCACCCCGGGCGGGTGCGTGAGGTGCTGGTGGCGGCCGACGGCTCCGATGCGGTGGCAAGCGCGGTCGGCACGCTGGCCATGATGCCCCTGGTCGAGGGGGCCCGCGTCCGCGTGGTCTCGGTCGACGATGGGGCCACCGACACGGAGAAGGCGCACAAAGACGTCACAGACGCATTGTCCGGGTCAGGGGCGGAGCTCGAGACCGAAGTCGTCGAGGGCGAGGCCACCCGCGCGCTGGTGACCACGATCGAAGAGACGCCCCCCGACCTGGTGGTCCTGGGGGCGAGGGGAACAGGTGGATTCAAGCGTCTGGTGCTGGGCTCAACAACGGCCGCCATTGCGTCGGCCACGGACCGGACCATCCTCGTCGCCCACGCACCGAGCTAGCCGGACGGGTCAGTTCAGCATCCGCTTGCAGCTCCAAGGGTGCCAGTAGTAGTACCCGAGCTGCTCGTAACGGTTGGCCAGCCAGGCGGCGGTGGCGACGTTCGCCTCCGGGTCGAACGGACTGGTGTTCGGGTACCCGGCCTTCGGGGCGGTGCTGGCCCAGGTCGAGGGTAAGAACTGGAAGAGACCGGCCGCTCCCGAGTACGGGTTGGAGGCGTTCGGGTTCCCGTTGGACTCGCAGTCCATGATCACCAGCGCCTCGTCCACCCGACTCGACGGGAAGAACTGGGACACCAGGGGCCGCCAGCCCTCCACCGACCCCGGAACCTGGACGGGCCCGCCACCTCCACCGCCGTCGTCTGATGGGGCCGGTGGCGGCTCCGTGGTGGGAGCCGACGTGGTCGGTGGCGAGGACGAGGATGACGGGGGCGACGTGGTGGTCGACGAGCCGCCGGCACGATGATCCTGACGTTCCCGCTCCTCCTCCTTCGCCCTGGCCACGTCGACCGCGCTGAGGGCCGCCCGATAGGCGCGATCGGCGGCGTCGGCTTCCCGGATCGCCTCGGCCACCGCGGCATCGGCTTGCTCGAAAAGGTCCGTGTAGCGGGCCACCTCGGCGTCAACCGCCTCCTGCAGCGACTGATACTCCTCCTGGTCGGCCAGGAAGGCGTTCTTGAGCTCTTCGAGATCCTCCCGTTTGGCCGACAGCTCGCTGACGGTCGACCGGCCGTCGGCGACCACGTCCTCGAAGACCGAGTTCGCCACCATGGCCTTCTCCACCGTGTCGGTGTTGACCACTGCCACGCTGGGCGATGCCACCACCGTCATGTAGGCGTCGACCGCCTGGACCTCGATGTCAGCCTGGATTCCCGCCAGCTCGACGTCCGCATAACCAACCTGTGAAGCGACCCGATCGATGTCGGACCCAACCCGCGACAGCTCGGCGGTCAGCTCGTTCAGCCTGGCGATGGAGTCGGCCAGTTGCCGCTCGATGTCCTCTCGGTTCGCCACCGCATCGTCGATCAGGCCCTCGGCGACATCCGATCGCTCCTTGGCCCTCTCGGCGGCGTCCTCTGCCTGTTCGGTGCTCTGGGCGAACGCGGACAGGCCCCCTGCGCCCAGCATGGGGAGGAGGAGAGAGAGAGCGACGATTGCCTTGGACAGGCGAAGGGACCGCATCTGGGCCTGGGAAGCGTAACCAAAACCGGGACGGTGCGAGAAGTGGGAGTGGGCCATAAGGTGAGGCCATGAATCGCCGCAACATCTCCTCAGGTTCGCCGTTCGAGCCCAGATATGGCTTCAGTCGCGCCGTTCGGACTGGTGATCGGGTTCTGGTTTCAGGCACCGCCCCCATCTGGGAGGGGGATTTCGTCGACCCGGATCCGGCAGCCCAGACGAGACGTTGCCTGGAGATCATGCTGGCGGCGCTCGCCGAGGCCGGAGGAACCCCGGGAGACGTGGTTCGCACCCGCATGTACATCACCGATGCGGCCAACGCCGACGCCATCGGGGAGGCCCACGGCGAGGTGTTCGGCGAAATAAGACCGGCTTCGACGATGGTTGTAGTGGGTGGTCTCCTCGACCCGCGTTGGCTGGTCGAAATGGAGTTGGAGGCTGAGCTGACCACACGATCCAGCGACTAGGAATGAGCATGTTCGGAAAGAAGACCATGGAGATGCCGGAGCCAGGCGAGGCCCTACCTGGCCGCAGTCAGGCCGTCGAGGTTCCCCCGGCGCATTTCGTCAACGGCAACCCCCTCACCGGGCCCTTCCCGGAGGGAACGGAGATCGCTGTCTTCGGGATGGGTTGCTTCTGGGGCGCCGAGCGTCGGTTCTGGCAACTGCCCGGCGTGTACACCACGTCGGTGGGTTATGCGGGCGGAGCCACGCCCAATCCCAGCTACGAGGAGGTGTGCACGGGTCGGACGGGTCACACCGAGGTGGTGATGGTCGTGTACCGCCCCGAGCAGATCAGCTACGACGAGCTGCTTCGGGTGTTCTGGGAGACCCACGATCCGACGCAGGGTTACCGCCAGGGCAACGACATCGGGACCCAGTACCGGTCGGCCATCTACACCACCACCGACGAGCAGCTCGACATGGCGAAGCGGTCCAAGGACGTCTACCAGTCGGTGCTCGATGCCCGTGGATTCGGTGAGATCACGACGGAGATCGAGCCTCTCGGCGAGTACTACTACGCAGAGGACTACCACCAGCAGTACCTGGGCAAGAACCCCTGGGGTTACGACTGCCATGCCAACACCGGAGTGGGTTACCCCGGGCTGAGCTGATCCTCAGGCGGTCCCGGCGATCGCGGCTACCAGCTCCTCGGGGGTGAGACCCTCCACGTCCATCTCGACGTCCGGGATGACTCCGGTGCCTCCGAAGTCGCGGCCGCCGGGGGTCAGCCATCGGGCAATGGTCAGCTTCAAGGCCCCCTCGTTGGAGAGGCTGAACCGTTGCTGGACCGTGTTCTTCCCGAAGGTGGGCTCACCGACGATCTCGGCACGGTCTCGCTCCTGAAGTGTGGCGGCCACCACCTCGGACGCCGACGCGCTCCCTTTGTTGACCACGACGTAGACCTCCATGTCCTCGGGCACCAGCGCCGGCCCCTCGACCGGGTAGGTCCGCGACTCGTCCGGGCCCTGGGTCACCACCACGTCGCCGTCCTCGAGGAAGACGGAGGCGACCTCGATGGCGGTGGTCAGGAAACCCCCGGGGTTGTTGCGCAGATCGATCACCAGCGAGTCGACACCGTCGGCGAGACGATCGACAACGGCCTCCTGGAATTGTGCGCCGGCGCTTCCGCTGAAGCTGTTCAGTTTCACGTACCCGACGTCGTCGATGGTCTTCGAGTCGATCACCGGGATCTCCACGGCAGCCCGGGTGATCGTGACGTCGAATGTCTCCCCTTCCCGCTCGAAGGTGAGGGTGACATCCGTCCCCGACGGGCCGCGCACCGCTGCGGTCACCTCGTCGACGGTCCAGCCCATGATCGGCTCGCCGTCCACCGCGATGAGCACATCGCCACGCTCGAGACCGGCGTCGTCCGCCGGAGCGTCGGGGATCGTCGAGACGATCAGCAGCCGGCACGTCTCGCTGATCACCCCACACTGCTTGTTCTTGCCGGGGATCGTCTCGTCCTCGGGTGAGACCAGGGCGCCGATCCCCTCGATCGACCCCTCCTGCTCGTCCTCGAGAAGCTCCACGGCCTCGGGGTCGAGGTAGGCAGAGTTGGGGTCGAGTGCGTACGCGGCCATGCCGGTGACCATGGCCTCCGCCGCCTCGACGCTGTCGTCGGCGGCGACCGTCGCCGTCTCGCAAGCCTCCACGAATTCGTCGCTCGGGGTGACGCAGACCAGAGGCTCGTCGCTGTCGTTCCCATCGAGGGTGGTCAGGCCCAATTCGGCGGCCTCGGCCAGTTCCTCGGGCTCGATCGGGTCGACATAGTGCTCCAGGATGAGGTCGTAGGCCTCGCAGACGATGACCAGGTTCTCGTCGGTGGCCTCGTCGCAGGTGATCATCTCCAGTTCCCGATCGGACACGGCCACCGAAGAGGTGGGCGCCGGGCTCGTGGTCGTGGTCTCAGGGCCGGCCGTGGTGGGAGGTTCGGAGACGGCCGTGGTCGATTCGGCTCCCTCTGCGGAGGTGCACGCGGCGAGAGCGAGGGAGATCGCCAGTGGAATGAGGAGTCTTCTCGGGGTCATGGTGCTGCTTGCAGCGCGATTTCGACGACCTCTTCGACGGTGATGCCACTCGGCCAGATCACTTCCCGGTCGGGGGAGAGGCCGCCGTCGCCGACGGTGTCGCCATCCGGTGTGGACCAGCGGGCCACTGCCACGTGGAGCTCGCCTCCGTTGCGCAAGACGAAGGGTATCTGGACGGCATCCTTACCGAATGTGGATGTGCCCACGATGACGGCGTCTCGCCGGTCCCTGAGGGCGCCCGCCAGAACCTCCGCCGCGGAGGCGGTGCCCTCGTTGACCAGGACCACGAGACGGGGGTGCAACGCCGCCCCGCCCGCCGTGGCCTCGTATTCGAAGTGGTCGTCGGGAGCGTCGCTGACCATGACCACTCCGTCGTCCACGAACTGGTCGGCCACCTCGACCACCGCGTCCACGTAGCCACCCGGGTTGTCGCGCAGATCGAGCACCAGCGTGCCGGGATCCGTGTCCGCCAACTCGGCGAGGGCATCGTCGACCAAACGTGGCACATCGTCCTCGAAGTCCGGGATCCGCAGGTACGCGACGTCGTCCAGCGGCAGACCCAACTCGACCGTGGGAACCACCAACTCCCGTCTCTCGATCTCGAAGTCGATTGCAGAGCCGTCCCGTTCCACACCCAGTCGTACGAATCCGGTCTCGTCACCGGCGATGGCAGCGACGACCGCCCCGAACCCCATGCCCTCCACTGGCACACCGTCGACCGAGACGACGATGTCGCCCGGGGCGAGACCGGCGTCGAACCCGGCGTTGTCTTCCAGGACCACCACGATCTCCAGACGGCAGGCCCCGCTGATCTGGGCGCACTTCGACCCGACCGCGTCCCGGGAGTCGAGCAGCACACCGACCCCGCCCACGATCCCGTTGAGACGGATCGTGCCCGCCTGATCCGGAGGTACGTAGTAGGTGAAGGGGTCGAGACCTGCGTCGATCATGTGGGTCATGGCCGTCTCGACTCCGAGGCCGACCGGGATCTGCGACTCGGTCACCTGGCGCGCCAGCTCGTCGCACAGACCGGAGAAGGCCTCATGTGGGATGGAGCAGAACAGTGTGCGCGGCGGCTCCTCGACCTGGTCGGTCCGCAGGCCCTCGAGACCCTGCAACGCCACCGAGGCGAGGGAGTCGGGGTCCAATGGGGCGTCCACATGCCAGGTCTCGAGCAGCTGGTACGTCTCACACAAGGGGGAGAAGGTCACCGGTGGCGAGGAGCATCCCTGGACGACCACCTCGATGGGCGCGGCGGCGGTGGTGACCGGGGCGACCGGCTCGGTCCTGGGTACCGGGGCGGTGGTCGTGGTCACCGCTGCAGGTGCGGCGCAGGCGGAGACCGCGAGAGCCGCGGCCACCAGGAGACGGGTCATCGGACCCCATTATCGGCAGTTACCGTCCCCTGCGTGAGTCATCGCTTCGAACTGAGAACGGTCGACGACGAGGTCGTCGTCCGCGACGTGGTCGACGGTCGTTGGGCAGAACCGGCGGGAGCGCCGGACGAGGTGGTGGGGCTTGGTCTTTGGGCGCTGCCCGGTCTCGTGGACGCCCATGCCCATCTCTCCTCCGAGGAGCTGGACTTCGCCCCGGGCGACCCGGATGGGGCGAGGCGCCGGGCCCGGGAGTCGCTCCAGGCCGGTGTGATGCTGATCCTGGACAAGGGATGGTCGGACGACACAGCCATCGACGTGATTCGCTCCGTTCCCGAGGGCGACCGGCCCGACATCGAGGCTGCCGGCGCCATCGTCACCACGGAGGGCGGCTACATGCCCGGATTCGGGTTGGAGACCAGCGACGAAGGTCTCGAGGACCTGGTGAGGGAGCGGGCCCGCGCCTCGGCCGGATGGGTCAAGCTCATCGGGGACTGGCCCCGAAGAGGCGTCGGGCCGGTGTCCAATTTCGACGAGGCCCAGTTGAAGAGGGCGGTGACCGTTGCCGAGTCCGAAGGGGCCCGGGTTGCCGTGCACGCCATGGCCCGGGAGGTCCCGTCCATGGCGGTGGCCGCCGGGGTTCACTCGATCGAGCACGGCTTGTTCCTCGACGAGAACGACCTCGAGCTCCTGGGATCCCGTCAGGGGATGTGGGTGCCCACCATTCTCAGATGTGAGGCCACGGTGGCCCAGTTGGGCGAGTCGTCCACCGGTGGCCGTTTGTTGACCGAGGGACTGGAGCGGATCAGGCGTCTGCTTCGGCCTGCCGTGGAGGCGGGGGTCAGGGTGTTGCCCGGCACCGATCTGATCGGATCGCCGACGAACGTCGCCGCCGAAGCCATGAAGCTGGCCGAATACGGTCTCGACGCCCGGATGGCCATCGAGGCGGCGACCTCGGTGGATGTCAGCTCGGCCGGGGGTCCCTCCGGGTTCGGGATCGGCGCTCCCGCCAACGCGGTTCTCTATCCGGCGAACCCGGTCGACGACGTCTCGGTCCTGGGTCATCCCGCCCACGTGATCCGTCTGGGTCAGGTGCGATGAGACTGGTACTGGCGTCCTCGTCGCAACGGCGGGCCGAGCTCCTGGCTGCCCTCGATCTGGAATTCGAGGTGAAGCCGGCAGACGTCGACGAGACCCGTCGACCCGACGAGACCCCTGGCGCCTACGTGGAACGGGTTGCCCGCAACAAGGCGGCCGCGGTCGTCGACAGCGACTCGGTGGTGGTGGCTGCGGACACCGCAGTGGTCCATGGCGGGCATGTCATGGGTAAGCCGGCGCACCCCGAGGAGGCGCGCTCGATGCTGCGACGTCTCCAGGGCGACACCCACGAGGTCTTCACCGGTGTGGCGGTGGCGGTCGGCGACCGGATGGAGTCCCTGGTCGATGTCACGGAAGTGAGGATGCTGCCGATGACGGATGACGAGATCGCCGGATATGTCGACTACGGGGAGCCGATGGGCAAGGCCGGCGCCTACGCGTTGCAGGGCCGGGGTGGTCTGTTCGTCGAGTCCATCGTGGGCAGCCCCTTCACGGTCATCGGCCTCCCGGTGCACCTGCTTCCACGGCTGGTGCGTCGTCTCGGCCACGACCTCGACGACTTCGCCGCCAAGCGGCCCAACTAGCTTGACGGCATGCGCAGGAGCCTCGTCGCCCTAGCCCTGGTGGTAGCGGGTTGTAGCCCCGCAGAGTCCGGTGACACCACTACGTCGGCACCCGCCGCCGACACCACCACCCTGCCGCCCGAGGTGACCACCACCGTCGCCCCTGTGAGCACCACATCCTCCGTTGCGACCAGTACGACCAGCACCACCATCGTCGCCACCACGAGCACCACGCTGCTCGAAGGGAACTGGGCAGACGGACCCCTGGTCACCACCGGCTTCGGCGCCCTCGGTTGGTGGGACGGGAGCGGCTGGCTCGAGGCGGCGGTGGAGGAGGAGCTGCCGGTGGTGGGTGGCGAGGACTATCAGACCGTGCTCCTGAACGAGGTGGGCAGGACCACCGGTGGCCCGCAGACGACCGTATGCGAGCCCCTCGATCTCGTCGGAATCGATCTGGAGGACCCTGGTCTCCTCGGCTCGCTCCCCGGGCCCTACGGAGTCGCCATATCGGCGCCGTGGCCTGTGCAGCCCCACATCTTCGAGATGATCGCCGACGACGGGGAGTACGCCGGATTCGCACGCGAGCTGCTCTCCGAGCGCGGGCTGGACGTGCCCGAACCGACGGTGAAGCAGCTCTTCCGCACCGATCTCGAGGGGGACGGGGTCAACGAGGTCCTGGTGGCCGCCGAAGAGGTCTCCCCGGGCTTCATCATGGAGCCCGGTGACTATTCGATCACCTTCCTGCGCAAGGTCGTCGACGGGAATGTGCAGACGGCGGTGCTCGCCGCCACCGTCGCCGTCGACGAGGAGGCCCAGTTCGACGGGGCTCACGGTTTCGGTGGTGTCGCCGACCTCAACGGCGACGGGAAGATGGAGATCATCACCAACTCGGCGTACTTCGAGGGGTTCGGAGTCACCGTTTGGGAGTACGTAGACGACGACCTGGGGCCGTTTCCGGTCCTGGAGACTGGATGTGGCAGTTGATGGAGAACCCTTTCACCGCACGGCCCACCTATGTGGCCCTCACCGGGATCGAGCTGACCGAGGCGACCGCTGACACGGCCGAGGGTCGGATCGAGATCAGGGACGACCACCACCAGCCCTACGGCGTGGTCCATGGCGGTGTCTATTGCACCCTGATCGAGACCCTGGCCTCGACCGGGGCCGCCCTGTGGGCGATGGAGCAGGGGATGGCCGGGGCTGTGGGTCTCAGCAACAAGACCGACTTCCTGCGAGCGACCACCGAGGGCGCCCTCGTCGGCCGGGCGACGCCGATCCACCGCGGTCGCACCCAGCAGCTGTGGCAGGTCGACGTGACCCGCGATTCGGACGGCAAGCTGGTGGCGCAGGGCCAGGTCCGGCTGCAGAACGTGACCAGCACCGAGTTCTGACCAACCCGTTCTCTATTCTCGGAACGGATGCTCGACCTCACCTTCCCCCTCAGCGCTCCCAGGGGGTCAACGCTCAACACCAAAGGCTGGCTCCAGGAGGCCGCCCTCCGTTGCCTGCTCAACAATCTCGACCCCGAGGTGGCGGAGGATCCCGAGAACCTGGTGGTCTACGGAGGTCGGGGCAAGGCGGCTCGCAATCTCGAATCGCTCCATGGGATCGTGCGCACTCTGGAGCGTCTCGAGGCCGACCAGACCCTCCTCGTCCAGTCGGGGAAGCCGGTCGGGGTGTTCCAGACCCACGACCTCGCCCCGAGGGTGCTGATCGCCAACAGCCTGCTCGTCCCCAGGTGGGCCACCCTCGAGCACTTCTGGGAGCTGGAGGCCAAGGGTCTGATGATGTACGGCCAGATGACGGCCGGGTCGTGGATCTACATCGGGACCCAGGGGATCCTGCAGGGGACGTATCAGACCTTCGCCGCCATCGCGGAGAAACGCTTCGGCGGCACCCTGGCCGGGACACTCACCCTCACCGCCGGTCTCGGTGGCATGGGTGGCGCGCAGCCCCTGGCGATCACCATGAACGGGGGTGTCGCCCTCTGCGTCGAGGTAGACCCACACCGGATCGAGCGCCGCCTCGAGACCGCCTACCTGGATGTCGCCGCAGACACCGTCGAGGAGGCGGTCGAGATGGCGCTGGCCGCCAAGAAGGCGAAGAAGGCCCTCTCCATCGGGCTGCAGGGCAACGCCGCCGATCTCTTCCCCCGACTGCTCGAGATGGGGGTGGACATCGACATCGTCACCGACCAGACCTCGGCCCACGACCCACTCCATGGATATATCCCCTCCGGTTTCGACGTGGAGGAGGCCGCCGCCCTGCGCAGCGAAGACCCGGATCGGTACATCAAGGCTTCCCGGGAGTCGATGGCCGCGCATTGCGAGGCCATGGTCGGCTTCCAGCAGGCCGGGGCCGAGGTCTTCGACTACGGCAACAACCTGCGCGGCGAGGCCCAGACTGCCGGGTTCCAGGACGCCTTCGCCTACCCGGGATTCGTCCCCGCCTACATCAGGGACCTGTTCGCCGAGGGCTCCGGGCCGTTCCGTTGGGTGGCGCTGAGCGGGGACCCGGCCGACATCGCCGCCACCGACCGCGCCCTGAGCGGTCTGTTCCCGGAGAACGCCGCCCTGGCCAGGTGGCTCGAACTGGCACGGACCAAGGTCCGGTTCCAGGGTCTGCCGGCCCGCATCTGCTGGCTCTCCTACGGTGAGCGGCATCTCGCCGGGTTGAAGTTCAACGAGATGGTCGCCTCGGGTGAGGTATCGGCCCCGATCGTGATCGGCCGGGATCATCTCGATTCGGGCTCGGTCGCCTCCCCGTACCGGGAGACCGAGGACATGGCCGACGGGTCCGATGCAGTGGCCGACTGGCCCATCCTCAACGCCATGCTGAACGTGGCGTCGGGAGCGGCCTGGGTCGCCGTGCACCACGGGGGCGGGGTCGGGATCGGCAACTCGATCCACGCCGGCGCCCAGGTGGTGGCGGACGGGACAGACCAGGGGGCGGCGAGAGTGGAGCGCGTCCTCACCAACGACCCCGGCACCGGGGTGATGCGTCACGCCGACGCCGGGTACCCCCGGGCGATCCAAGTGGCCAGGGAGCGCGGGGTCGACCTACCGATGCTCGATGACGCCGGTTGACCCCCTCTGGCCCCGGGCCGACGTCTGGCTGGCCTCAGAGGCGGCCGACCCTGAGGTCGTGGTAGTCGGTGTTCCCTCGTCCACTGCCAGCCTGACCACATCGAGGGCCGATCTGGCCCCGCTCGTGGTCCGGGACCGGTTGGGCCGATTCTCAACCTTTCACGGGGAGATGGGGGTCGACTTCGGCACGGTCCGGGTGCGCGACTTCGGCAACTGGCCGGTGACTCATCTGGAAGACGGGGAGATGATGGACGAGGTGGCCCGGCTCGCCACGAACCTTCCCGGGGCCGGTCTCCGCATCTATCTCGGTGGGGACAATGCCATCACCCGCCCGCTGGTGGGCGCCGCCTCCGGCGACCTGAGCCGTGTGGGGCTGGTCACTTTCGACGCACACCACGACGTGCGCTCGCTGGAAGGTGGGCCCAACAACGGAAACCCGATCCGGGGCCTTATCGAGGAGGACGGTCTCCCCGGCGGCAACGTGGCCCAGATCGGGATCCATTCCTTCTCCAACTCCGCCCCTTACCGCGCCTACTGCGAGGAGGCCGGGATCTCGGTGGTCACGGTCGCCGACGTGGAGCGGGACGGGATGCAGACCGTGGTCGAGGCTGCGCTGGGCCGCCTGGAGCAGACCTGTGAGACCATCTACGTCGACGTGGATGTCGACGTGCTCGATGCGGTCTACGCCCCCGCCTGTCCCGGCTCGCGGCCGGGCGGAATGACCGTCCGCCAACTCGCCGAGGGTGTGGCCCGATGCGCCCGCCACCCCCTGGTCTCCGCGTTCGACCTCGTCGAGGTCGACCCGACCCAGGACCATGGACACCGAACCGTCGACACCACCGCCCACCTCCTGCTCACCGCAATGGCGGGGTTTGCAGCCAGGAGTCTCAGCCCCCGCTGACTACCTGGTCCGCCCCCTCCTCCAGGCCATCCCCGGAGCGGTCGGCGAGGAAGCCGTGGGGGAGGCGGACCGGGCGTGGGCCATGGCTGTGGCCTCGGACCATGCGATGCGCCTCCACCGGGAAGGGGATGTCGGGGTCGAGCTTGGCGTTGAGATCGGCCAGCTCGTCCAGGGAGGCCACCCGGGCGTAGGCGTCCCGGAGTGTCGGGCCGACCGGGAATCCCTTGAGATACCAGGACGGGTGCTTGCGAAACAGGTTGACGCCGTACGGATCGCCGAAGTGCTCGACGAGGAGGGTGGCGTGACGCATCATGATCTCTCCGACCTCGCCGAGATTGGGCGGGTCCTGTGGGGACCGACCGGTAAAGACGTCGACGAGGTCCCGGAACAACCATGGTCTTCCCAGACATCCCCGGCCGACGACGACACCGTCGCATCCGGTTCGCTCCATCATCTCGACGGCGTCGTGGGCGGTCCAGATGTCGCCGTTGCCCAGGACAGGGATGGAGCGGACCTCTGACTTGAGGATGGCGATGGCGTCCCAATCCGCCTCCCCCGAGTAGAGCTGACGGGCGGTGCGGGCATGGAGGGCGACCGCTGCAGCACCCTCCTCCTCGGCGATCAAACCGGTCTCGACGTAGGTCAGATGGTCGTCGTCGATGCCCTTCCGGAACTTGACGGTGACCGGCACGTCACCGGCGTTGGACACGGCCGCTCTCACGATGGAGCGAAAGAGATCGGTCTTCCAGGGCAGGGCGGCGCCACCACCGTGCCGGGTCACCTTCCCCATCGGGCAACCGAAGTTCAGATCGATGTGGTCCACGCCGGCATCCGCCACCAGGTAGGAGACCGCCTCGCCCAGGGCGCCGGGGTCTGTCCCGTACAGCTGGATCGAGCGTGGAGTCTCGTCCTCGTCGAACCGGGCCAGGGCCAGGGTCTTCTCGTTGCCCTCCACCAGGCCACGCGCTCCGATCATCTCTGAGACATAGAGGCCGGCGCCGAATTCCCGGCACAGCCGCCGGAACGGGGCGTTGGTGACACCCGCCATGGGGGCGAGGACCATGGGAGGGTCGACCCGAAGCGGGCCGATCTCGAGGGGCATGGGTGAGATGTTATTGAGGGGAACCCGATACCGGTCCGACGGCGTCAGAGTGCCATGAGGAGAGCGTCTCTGACCTGGGTGGCCGTCGCCATCCTGGCCGCCGCGTGCGGCACGCCTCCGGGTGCGCAGACACCTCCGACCACGGCACCTGACACCGAGCAGCCGGCGCCGGGGCCGGCGAGATGCCAGGAGGTCGAGCTTCCCGCTGCCGATCCGACCCTGTACCGGGACACCCCGACATATGTCGGCAACGAGATGCCGGTCGATGCGGTGCGAGAGTGGGCCGAGCAGTATCCCGACTTCGTCGAGGTGTGGATCGACCGCGAGCACAACGGCTGGGTGTCAGCCGGGTTCACGGATGATGTTGCCGATCGGCAGGCCGAGATCGCAGAGCTGTTCCCGAGCGACGGAGTGGTAGCGGTCCATCTGCCCTGGACCACTGAGAGCCTGGGCGAATTGGAAGGTCGCGTCATCTCGGAGTTGGGCAACGAGATCGAGATCCTGGGGACCTCCGTCGACCCGTTGCGCGGCTACGTCAACGTCGTCGTTCCGGTGCTCGACGAGGCCAGCCTGACCGCGATCGCCGACCGGTTCCCCGGTGAGCGGATCTGTGTCGACGGGCTCGAGCCGGAGGATGTCGTAGCCCCCGGCCCGCAGTTGGAGGCGGGTGACGGCTGGCGTCTTCTCCTGAACGAGGACCTGGTCGGGGAGGTCTATCGGGTCGGCCTGGCCTGGGACGAGGCGAGCCTGGATGCGCTCATCGAGCAGATCCCGGGGCTCTCTGATCTCGATCCCGAACTCGACGTCGACTTCCAGGATGAGGTGGTCGCCTGGTTCGGGGCGGTGCACGGGAGCAGTTGTCCCAACATTCGTCTGGACGATGTCGTCGTCGACGGTGACTCGGTGTACGCGCTGATCGTCGACATCGACAACGAGATGGCCTGCACCGCCGACGCCATACCCCAGACCTATCTGGTGGCGCTGGAGCGGAGCCGGCTGCCAGAGGCGCCCTTCTACCTGTCTCTCGACCAAGAGCCCTGGTCGGAACGCTTGGTCGTGGAGGCCGACCTGCGTCAGCCCGGTTCCACGGCCACTTCCGATCAAGTGACCCCGGCTCCTGTCGAGCCCGAACCCGAAGGCTCGGGCGTGATCCTCGAGACCGGCTACCCCTGGGAGTACACGGTGGACCTGTCGTGCGGGTTCCAGGCCATCGGTGAGATCAACTCCTTCCACTGGGCGACCGACGAGCAGATCCCCGATTCGTGGCTCACGGCGTCAGCAGATCTCGACACGGTGGCGGTCGAGGTCCTCCTCCACGAGGGCCCGGAGCCCTATCTCGAGGTCGCCTACCAGGGCGAGACCGTGGTCTATCAGCCCACCTCCGAGACCGGCTGCTGAGCGGCTACTTCCTGAGCATGCCGTCGAGACGGCGGGAGGCGATGGCCGCCCCGATCAGACCCATCACGATCAGATAGAGGGCGTGGCCGAGCATCGACCAATCCAGGATCCCGAGTGTGAACCCGCGCAGCAGTTCGGTGCCCTGATAGAGCGGTGACAGCTTGACCACCGGCTGGAGCCAGGTGGGGTAGACGTCCATGGGGAAGAACGTGCCTGAGAAGAGGAACAGGGGCATGGTCACCAACGACACCAGGTCGAAGTCCTGCCACGACTTCATCCAGGTGGCCGCGGCCAAGCCGGCGGCACCGAAGGCGAAGCCGATCAACGTCGCCGCGGGCACGGCGAAGACGGCCATCCAGGACTCGGTCATGCCCAGAGCCCACATCACGCCGACGAACACCGTGGAGTAGAGGGCTCCGCGCAGCAGCGCCCATCCGATCTCCCCGATGGCGATGTCCGTCGGCTGCATCGGCGTGGTCAGGATCCCTTCGTAGACCTTGCCGAAGTGCAGCTTGAAGAAGATGTTGAAGGTGGTCTCGATGACCGCCCCGTTCATCGCCGAAGCGGCCATCATCGCCGGGGCCAGGAAGGCGGCATAGGGCACCTGCTGGCCACCGGGGAGGACGACCTCGCCCACCAGTGCTCCCATCCCTATCCCCAGCGAGAGCAAGTAGAAGACGGGCTCGAAGAAACCGCTGAAGATCACCTTCCACAGACGCCGGTAGGCGTAGTAGTTCTTCTCCCAGATCCGCTGGGCCCGGAACGGCGTGATCCTCCCGATCGGCGTGATCCGTGTCGGGGCCGAGACGCTCACTGCCGGATCCTCCGGTCGAGGAGGCGGATGGCGAGATAGAGACCCACCGCAGCCATCACCAGGAGATAGGCCACGTGCACCCAGATCGGCATGCTGGTGACGATCGCCCCGTTCACACCGGGCAAGGTGACCTTGCGCACCAGCTCGACACCGTGGAACAGGGGGGTCACATAGGCGATCTTCTGCATCCAGTCCGGGAGCTGGCTGATCGGGAAGAAGGTCCCCGAGAAGAGGAACAACGGGACGATCAGGAACCGGAACAGAGTGGAGAGACTGCTCCCGTCCTTCTGGGTGAGGGTCCACGCGGTGATGGTGGTGGTGAAGGCCACCCCGGTGAGCACCGCCGGAGCGATGCCGGCGAGAGCCGGGCCGAGCTCCAGGGCGCCGAACAACACGGCGATGATGGCGAACACGCCCAGTACGAAGACCAGTCGGCCGATGCCCCAGATCAGCCGGCCCCAGATGATGTCGGAGGGCCCAAGCGGGGTGGTGATGGTCCCGATGAAGTTCTTCCGCCAGAGCACCCCGGCCATCACCGGGAAGGAGCCGTCACCGGCGCCGTTCTGCATGGCGTTGGCCGCCATCAGACCGCTGGCCACGAACGTGACGAACGGGACCGGGAGGGGCGTGGGGCCGCTGTCGACGAGTGCCCCCATGCCCACGCCCATGGCGGCGAGGAAGAACACCGGGTTGACGAACGAGGTAATCACGGTGCCCCGCCAGGTGCGGCGGTAGGCGAGCACCTCGGACTCTGCGTAGCGCAACGAGCGAGTGAGCGCAGTCGAAGTCATCAGTCGACCAACCCCCGTCCGGTCAGTCTGAGGAACACGTCCTCCAGGGTGGAACGTCTCACCAGCACCTGCTCGGGGTCGATGCCGCGCTCGTGCAGCCCTTGCTGAGTCCCCTCGGCGTCGTCCGTGTACAGGAGCACCCGGTCGGCGAGCACTTCGGAGCGTTTGGCGAGCCCGTCCAGCTTGAGCACCGCTTGGTCCTTGTCTTCCTCACCGAAGCGCAGCTCGACCACCTCGCGGGTCGAGTACGCCTGGATGAGCTCACGGGGAGATCCCTCGGCGGCGATCTTGCCCTGGTCCATGACCACCAGCCGGTCGCAGAGCTGCTCCGCCTCGTCCATGTAATGGGTGGTGATGATGAGAGTGGCGCCCTGCTGCTTGAGCCGATAGAGACGATCCCAGAGGAGATGCCTCGCCTGCGGGTCGAGACCAGTGGTCGGCTCGTCGAGGATGATCAGGTCGGGGTTGTTGATCAGGGCGCGAGCGATGGTGAGCCGGCGCTTCATGCCTCCCGAGAGCGGCTCGACCTCGGAGTCCTTCCTCTCGGTGAGCTGGGCGAACTCGAGCAGCTCCTCGATACGGGGCATGATCTCCGACTTCTTCATGTCGTGGTACCGGCCGTAGATGTAGAGGTTCTCGGCCACGGTCAGCTCCTGGTCGAGATTGTCCTCCTGGGGCACCACCCCGATGCGCTGCCTGATCGAGCGCCCGTCCACCATCGGGTCGATGCCGAAGACGGTGAGCTTGCCCTCGGTAATGGGGCTGACCGTGGTGATCATCTTCATCGTGGACGTCTTCCCGGCTCCGTTCGGGCCGAGGAAGCCGAACGCCTCGCCGGGATGGATGTCGAAGTCGATGGCGTCGACGGCGGTGAAGTCACCGAATCTCTTGGTGAGGCCGCGCGCCTGGACGAGGGATTCAGTCATCAGCCGTCCGACGGTAGCGGCGGCATGTGACAACTCTCCAAGCGATTTCGGGCCTCAGGCGGAGTCGAACTTGATCACCTGGTCGAACGGCTTCCTGCCACCGAAACGACGCGGTGCCGCGTTCTCAGCCGGATACCCCAGGGAGACCGCGTAGCGGGCCACCTGGTCGTCGCTCAGACCCAGGTACGCGGCTGCCTGCTTGTGGCGATGCAGGGTGATGGGGCAGGAGGCGACGCCGATCGCCCACGCGGCGAGCATCATGTTCTGGGCGGCGCGGCCGATGTCGAAGTCGTTCCCGCCCGGCTCCTTGACCAGGACGATGGTGGCTGCCGAGTCCCGGATCGGCTGGGTGAAGTCGCCATGTTCGGCCAACCCCTGGAGACGCTCGGGTTTGGTGACCACGACGAAGGACCAGGCCTGGATGTTCTTCGAGCTCCCGGTCCAACGTCCGGCCTCGAGGATGGCGCGGAGGTCTTCGTCTTTCAGGGGATCGGGGCGGTAGTCGCGGATCGCCCGCAGGCTGAGGATGAGGTCGTAGGTCTCGGGCATGGACGGAGGCTACGGCCGGTGGATATCTTGTGGCCAACCGACCCATGGAGTGATCAGCAAATGCCCACGCCCCACATCTCGGCCTCGCCCGGAGACTTTGCCCCGTCGATCCTCCTCCCCGGCGACCCGCTCCGTGCCCAGCACATCGCCGAGAACTTCCTCGACGACGCAGTGCTGGTCAACGAGGTGCGCAACATGCTCGGGTACACCGGGTCGTACCAGGGGATGCCGGTGTCGGTGATGGGGACCGGGATGGGCATCCCCTCGGCGTCGATCTACGCCACCGAGTTGGTGAACGAGTACGAGGTCGAGCGTCTCGTCAGGGTCGGCTCCTGCGGTGCGGTCACCGAGAAGGTGGCCGTGAGGGACGTGATCCTGGCCATCGGCGCCTGCACGGACTCGATGGTGAACCGAACGAGGTACGGCGGGCTCGACTTCGCCGCGGTCGCCGACTTCGGGCTGCTCCGGGCGGCCGCCCAGGCGGCCGAGGCCAAAGGGGTGCCGGTCAAGGTGGGCAACGTCCACTCGGCCGATCTGTTCTACAACCCGGACCCCGAGGCGTTCGACCGGATGGAGAAGATGGGTGTCCTGGCGGTGGAGATGGAGGCGGCCGGGCTATATGGAGTCGCCGCCGAGCACGGGGCGCGCGCACTGACCATCTGCACGGTTTCCGATCACGTACGCACCGGGGAGGCGACCTCGGCGGAAGAGCGTCAGAGCACCTTCAACGACATGGTCGAGATCGCCCTGGAGGCGATCAAGATCGACCTCGGGTAGCCAGACCACCCCTAACGTCAGACTGATGTCTGTGGATCGGGCCGTCGTGCGTCGAGGCATCATCGACGCCCTGCCTCTCTACGTCCCGGCCATGCCGTTCGCACTGGTGATCGGTCTGGCCATCGTGGAGTCGGGTATCAACCCCTTCGTCGGCTGGTCGGGCTCCTGGCTCATATTCGGGGGCGCCGCCCAGTTGACGGTGGTCACACTCCTGGGCTCGGGCGCCGCCGGGTTCGCCATCGTGACCGCTGCCCTGGTGATCCAGGCCCGGCATCTCATGTATTCGGCGGCGCTGGCGCCGGCGTTCCAGCGTCAGCCTCCCTGGTTCCGCTGGCTGGGGCCCTATTTCCTGATCGATCAGATCTTCGCCCTCAACAGCCTCGAGACCGACAAGGACCCGAAGGTCTTCCGGACCTACTACCTGGCATCGGCGCTGACCTTGTGGGTCCTGTGGCAGGTGACCACCGCCGCCGGGCTGGCGTTGGGACCGGTGGTGCCCGAAGAGTGGAACCTGGAATTCGCCGTGCCGCTGCTCTTCGTCGCTCTCCTCGTCCTCGGGCTCGACAGCTCCCCCAAGCTGGCGGCGGCCATGGTCGGAGCCGCGGTCACCTGGCTCACCGCCTCGATGCCCAATCGCACCGGTCTGCTGATCGGCTCCCTGGCCGGCATAGCCGTCGGCGCGCTCCTCGAGAGGAGTCGCAAGAGATGAGCGCCTTCCTGGTCACCCTGGCGGTCGGTGTCGGCTCGTATGTCTCCCGGTCCCTGTTCATCCTGGCCCTGGCCAGGAAGCGGATCCCCGATCGGGTCCTTGTCGCCCTGCAATTCGTCGCCCCCGCAGTCCTCGGATCGCTGGTGATCGCGGTGCTCATCGACAGCGAAGGGCAGGTGTCCATCGGGGTTCCCGAGGCGGCTGCACTGGTGGTCGGGGCGGCCGTCGCCTACCGGACCAAGAACCACATCCTCACCCTGGTGGTGGGGATGATCGTCTACTGGGTGCTGAGGGCCCTCGTCTAGGCAGGTCAGTCCCCCAGGATCGAGATGCAGGTGAGGCCACCGTCGGTGGCCTGGATCTCGGAGACGTCGATCGGTATCACGCCGAACCCCAGGTCGACCAGTTTCCTGGCCGTCTCCGGCGCACTCATCGTGACCAGGACGTCACCCGTCGCCAGAGGCAAGGCGCTGAACGAATGGCGCTCCCGACGAGCCTCGTGGACGATCCGGAGATCGGCGAGGAGATCCTCGTCGACGGTGTCACGGGTGACCACCACGGTCTCTTCGCCGACCGGTAGGACCGCCGACTTGAGATGAAGCACACCGCGCACCGGGACCGGTACCACGGTCAGACCCTGGCCCTCGGCGACGGCGGCCAACTGTGAGATCCCCTCCTCGTCGGTCCGGGAGGACCGCCCCACGTAGACCTTGCCTCCGAGAACCATCACGTCCCCGCCGTCGAGTGTGCCCGGCTCCGTGATCGGGACGATCTCGAAACGCTCGGCGAGCGCCTCGGCGACCGGGGCGACCTCGCCGCGTCTCGACTCGGCTCCGGGTCGGGTGGTCACGGCCACCGGCCCGAGCAGGACCGCTGTGTCCTCGATGAAGACACAGTCGGGATGCGCCTCGTCGGCCGGCAGCACCACAAGGTCGTACCCGGCGGCGCCGAGCAGCACCTGGTACCGGTCGTGCTGGGCCCTCGCCTTGTCCACGTCGGGGACCCGGCCATGGTCGGAGATGATGGCCGACACGTAGCTGTCGGGTATCTCCCGCAACCAGGCTGTGGGCATGGGGGAGATCCTACGAGGACACCTGGACCGAAAACCTCCCGATTCGGGCGACACGATGAGACGTCTCAGGTTTAGGTTCACGACGCCATCGGGTCGACGTGGCCAGCTGGCGGGAGGAGACAATGACAGACACTCAGGAGCGTGCCCCGGCTCCGCCCTCAGGGGGTGGCGGCTCGGGTCTCGACTCGTTTTTCAAGCTCACCGAACGGGGCACGACGGTAGGCACTGAGATCAGGGCCGGGCTCACCACCTTCCTGGTGATGGCCTACATCATCTTCGTCAACCCCAACATCCTCTCTGCGGCTCCCGGGGGACCGGATCCGAACGCAGTCGCCGCGGGGACCGCGCTGGTCGCCGGTCTGCTCTGCATCCTGATGGGTCTGGTGGCCAACGCCCCGGTGGCGATGGCCGCCGGCCTCGGGATCAACGCCGCGGTTGCTTTCGGTCTGGTCGCCAACGACGGGCTCACCTACGAAGGCGCCATGGGTGTGATCGTCCTCGAGGGGCTGATCGTGGCCGCCCTGGTCCTGGTCGGTCTGCGCGAGGCGATCATGAACGCGGTGCCCATGGCCTTGAAACGGGCCATCGGAGTGGGCATCGGGCTCTTCATCCTGTTCATCGGGTTCGTCAACGGCGATCTGATCGTCGGCACGGCGAACGAAGACACCGCACCGGTCTCTTTCGTGTTCCCCAACACCCCTGGTGCATGGGTGACGCTGATCGGGCTCCTGATCACGGTGATCCTCTACGCCCGAAAGGTCCGGGGGGCCCTGATCATCAGCATCCTGGCCACCACGGTGGTGGCGCTGATCTGGGACGTAGCCGCCATTCCCGATACCTTCTCGGCGACGCCCGACTTCTCGACACTGGGAGCGTTCGACCTGGGCAACGTGTTCACCCAACTGGGCTTCGTGGCCGCCGCCCTGACCATCTTCAGCTTCATGCTGACCGACTTCTTCGACACGATGGGCACGGCGACCGCGATCACGGAGCAGGCAGGGCTCGTCGACGAGGAGGGCAACTTCGAGGCCATCGGTCGTCTGCTGTTCGTCGACTCGGTGGGTGCAGCCGCCGGTGGCGCAGCCGGGGTCAGCTCGAACACCAGCTACATCGAGAGCTCGGCGGGTGTCGCCGAGGGTGGACGGACCGGTCTCACCGCGGTGGTGGTCGGGGTCTTGTTCCTCATCGCCATCTTCCTGGCGCCACTGGCCGGGATCGTCCCGCCCCAGGCGACGGCGCCGGTGCTCATCCTGGTGGGCTTCCTCATGTCCGGTCTGATCAAGGGAATCGACTTCGACGACTTCGAGGAGGGCTTTCCCGCCCTGCTCGCCATCGTCCTGATGCCGTTGACCTTCAGCATCACGGTCGGGATCGGCGCCGGTTTCGTGATGTACACGTTGATCAAGGTGGTCAAGGGCAAGGCTCGTGAAGTCCACCCCCTGATGTGGGCCGTTGCCATCGCCTTCGTGATCTTCTTCGCCCAGGACGTGCTGGGAGCAGCCATCTCGGCCTAGACGGGTGGAGTCAGGGGCGCGAGGGGAGGGACTCCGGTCCCTCCCCTCTCGCGTGGCGTCCATCGAGATCAGCGAGCCGCGGGCGGTGATACCGTCGAGACGATGGACGCCATCCTCACCGAGAGGCTGACCAAGCACTACGGGGAGGTACAGGCACTGGTCGACCTCGATCTCCAGGTGGGGATGGGCGAAGTCTTCGGGTTCTTGGGGCCCAACGGCGCCGGGAAGACCACGATGATCCGCACGATCCTCGATCTGGTCCATCCCACTTCGGGACGAGCCACGGTTGTCGGTCTCGACTCTCACGCCGACGCCGTGGAGATCCGGCGGCACATCGGCTACCTGCCCTCCGACCTGAGCATGTATCCCAACCTCACCGGGCGGGACATGATCACCTACTTCGCCAATCTCCGCGGTGGCGTCGACAAGTCCTATGTCGACGATCTCGCCAACCGTCTCCAGGCGGATCTGGGCAGGAAGGTCGGTGACCTCTCGTCGGGGAACCGCCAGAAGGTGGGAATCATCCTCGCCTTCATGAGCAGACCGGAGGTCCTCATAATGGACGAGCCGAGCACCGGGCTGGACCCGCTGATGCAGCGCGAGTTCCAGGCGATGATGCGTGAGGTGGCCGCCGATGGCCGGACGGTCTTCCTCTCGAGCCACACGCTCTCCGAAGTGCAGAGGGTCGCCGACCGGGTGGGCATCATCCGCAGAGGTCACCTGGTGGACGTCGAGTCCGTCGAGGACTTGCGCTCCAAGGCGCTCAGGACGGTCGAGCTCCACTTCGACGGTCCAGTGGAGGCTTCCGTGTTCGAGGCAGTCCCCGGCGCCCGCGACGTCCAGGTCTCCAATCAACACGTGACCCTGTCCTTCGATGGGCAGATGGGCACGCTCCTGAGGGCGGCGACCCAGCACTACACGCTGCTCGACATCCATACCCAGGAGGCCGACCTGGAGGAGATCTTTCTCCAGTACTACCGGACGGAGTGAGTCCGTGATGTTGCACAGCGTGTTCACCAAGGCCGTCCGTGACCGCCTGGTCGCCACCCTGGTCGCCGCCGTGAGCGTGGGGGCGTTGACCGTCTTCTCCATGGTCGTCTACCGGGACGTGGACGTCAGCCTGTATCAGAACCTGCCACCGGCGCTACGGGAATTGATGGGGATACCGGACGCCGCCGGCGTGGCGGCTCTCGCCTACGGGGCGATGTACGACTTCATCGGTGTCCTGGTCTTTGCCGGTCTGGCCATCAGCATGGGCGCATCGGCGGTGGCCGGAGAGGAACAGGACGGCACCATGGGATTGCTCCTGTCGAACCCGGTGAGTCGACGGGGGATCGTCATCTCCAAGTCGATGGCGATGGTGGCCCTGATCGGTTTGGGCGCTCTACTCCTGTGGGCCCTTGGCGTTCTGGCTCCACGATGGTCAGGGGTCTCTGTCGAGGGGCTCGACCCGGGGGCCATGACGCTGGCCCTGGGAGTCAACGCCCTCGTCTACGGCTTTCTGGCCCTGGCGATCGGCGCCGCCACCGGCAACCGCGGTGCCGCGTCCGGCGTGGCCATCACGGTGATGATCGTCGGGTACCTGGCCGAATCATTGTTGCCACTCACCGAGAACCTGGGCTGGGTGGCCGAGATCTTCCCTTGGCACTACTACAACTCGAGCCGACCCCTCATCAACGGGATCGACTGGGGCCAACTGGCGGTGCTCATCGGCATCGTCGTCGTCAGCTTCGTGGGTGCCCTGGTCGGCGTGGCCGCGCGCGATCTCAAGGAGAAGAGCGTCGGGGTGACCCTCGCCGACCGGCTGCGCGCCAATCGCCGCACCCGCAAGATCATGGAACGGATCGCCGGAGGGGCACGCGTCTCCCGTATCTCGGTGAAGACGATGTCGGACTTCCAGGGCCTGCTGGTAGTCACCGGCATGGTGGTGTTCTACCTGGGGCTGATCGTCGGCCCGCTCTACGGTTTCGTGCCCCAGGACCTCGTCGACTTCTTCGCCCAGCTCCCCGATGTCCTGATCGCCATGGTCGGCGGGGCCAACATGGCCACACCCGAGGGCTTCTATCAGGCGGAGATGTTCTCGATCACGGGCCCAGTGGCGGTCATCGTCCTCACCGCCTCCATGGGCGCCAAGGCCATCGCCGGCGAGGAGGAGAACGGCACCATGGGACTGCTCCTGTCGAACCCGGTCACTCGCGGCCACGTGATATCGGAGAAGACGGTCGCCATGACCATTCATGCTCTCACCCTGGGGGTGGCCATGTTCCTCGGCTGCTGGCTGGGGGCTCGGCTCGGGAGGCTGGACATCTCCGCCGGCGGTCTCGCCGCAGCGTCCACACAGCTCGCTCTCCTTGGTCTGGTCTTCGGCGGTCTCGCCCTGGCGGTCGGAGCGGCGACGGGGCGCCCCCGCTTCGCCTCCACCCTGACCGCGGCGGCTGCCGTCGTCGCCTATTTCGTGTGGACCTTCCTCCCTCTGTCGGAGAGACTCGAGCCCTGGGCGGTCCTGTCGCCGTTCCACTTCTACCTGGGCGGAGACCCGCTGCGAAACGGCTTGGTCTGGGACCACATCGCGGTGCTCGCGGCGATGTTCCTGACGTTGGCGCTCGTCTCAGTGCCTCTCTTCTCGCGCAGGGACCTCCGCGGCTAGCTTCCGACCAACCCGACGAGCAAGGAGCGACAGTGGCGGAATCGAAGTTCGCCAACACCGACCGTCTGCGGATGCACTATCTGGAGTCCGGGCCAGAAGACGGGATCCCGGTCCTGATGATCCATGGAAACCTGGCCACAGGGCGCTTCTTCGAGCACATCATGGACGCGGCGCCCGACCGGTACCGGTTCATCGCACCGGACATGCGTGGTTTCGGCGACACCGAGCGGGTGGACATCGATGGCACCCGGGGTCTGCGTGACTGGTCTGACGACGCCCATGCCCTGGTCCAGACCCTCGGCATCTCCGGCCCGATCCACCTGGTGGGCTGGTCGACCGGGGGCGGGGCTGTGGCCAACTACACGATCGACCGTCCCGGGGATGTGGCCTCCTTGACACTGATCGACCCGGTCTCTCCCTACGGGTTCGGCGCCACCAAGGACCTGGACGGCACCCCGTGTTACGACGACTTCGCCGGCTCGGGCGGGGGAGGGGTGGTGCCCGAGTTCGTCGAGCGGCTGAGCAACAAGGACCGCTCCGAGGAGTCTCCCTTGTCTCCCCGCAACGTCATGAACAGCTCGTACTGGTCGACAGAGCATCGCGAGCCGAAGGAGCGAGAGGATGTGCTCCTTGAGGAGGTGTTCAAGACGGTCATCGGCGACGGGGGATACCCGGGCGACATGACCACCTCGGAGAACTGGCCCGGCATAGCTCCGGGCACCAAGGGGATCCTCAACGCCCTCTCCGGAAAGTACTGCAACTGGGCCGACATCGTCAGCGTCGATCCCAAGCCCCCGGTCCTGTGGACCCACGGAACGGCCGACATCGTGATCTCAGACACGTCGGCGTGGGACATGGGGAACCTGGGCCAATTGGGGATGGTGCCGGGGTGGCCCGGGCCCGACGTCTACCCCCCACAGCCGATGGTGGGCCAGATCAGAGCGGTCCTGGAGGAGTATCGGGACAATGGCGGTTCGGTGCAGTTCGAGATGATCGAAGGCGCCGGCCACGGCCCCCACTTCGACCACGCCCAGGATTGGAACCGATTCTTCTTCGGGTTCCTGGAACAGAGCTCCTGACGGCTGAAGGAGGTCAGACCGGGGTTCCCTGGTGGAACCTCAGCTGCCATCCGTCATTGGTGTTCACCCACACCGAGGTCCGCTGGGCTGCGCGCTCGTCTCCATTGCTCGATTGGCGACTGGTGTAGCGGGCCAGGGCAACGTCCTCGTCGATCAGATCGAGGCGGTATCCCTCCAGAGGCAACCAGGCATTGATCTCGGTCTGGGGCGCGCCCAGGGTCTCCTCGCGGGTGTAGGTCCGACCGGACATCCCCACTTCGGTGAAGTCCGGATGGAGGATGCCGTCCAACCACTCCCGGTCGAAGCGCTTCTCCCTCCACAGGCACTCCTCGAGATGGGTCAGGTAGGGGCCGGTGGCGATCACCGCCGTCGTGGGCAGGGGGCCATAGACGTGGGGGAACTCCTCGCCGTGGCCGTACAGGTCCTCGTAGACCAGGGTGCCGTCCTCCAGTGTGGCTGGATCGATGGTGAGCAGGATGAGGTCGTTCTGGCCGTCGAACAACCTGCGGGCCACACCGGGAAGCTGGGTGGGGGTGGAGCAGTGGACGAAGCCCTCCGACTCCACGCTCGGCGGTTCGTAGGTGCTGGTGCTCCGTGCCCAATCGGAGCGTTGGGCCAGGTGGTAGATCGGCTCGGTCACCCGCTCATCGCAGCCATTCGACGTTCCATCTCCTCTTCGGAGACGTCCTCGACGTGGGTGGCTATCCACCACTGGTTCCCGTCGGCGTCCAGAACTCCCGCCGTGCGGTCTCCGTAGAACTGATCTTCCGGTTCGCGGAGTGGGGTGGCGCCGTGCTCGACAGCTCTGGCGAACGTGGCGTCTACGTCGTCGACGTAGACGTTCAGCATCGCCGGGAAGGGCGGGAACTCTTCGTTCGCCGAGGCGACCATGAGACGAGATCCGCCGATCACGGCCTCGGAGTGCCGGATCACCCCGTTGCTCTCGAATGAGATGGCGATGTCGGCGTCGAAGACCTTCTCGACGAAGTCGAGGACGGTGCGGGCGTCTTCGGCGACTATCTGGGGCGTGACCGAGTGGTATCCCTCAGGCGGGTTCTGTGGCATCTCTGACCTCCTCTACGCGAACCTACCCAAGAGATGTCGCGGTCTAAACGGGGGTGATGCCTGACCAGTTAGGTTGGCGTTCGTGTCCAGATCCCGATACGTGATCGACCTCAGCGGAGTGCCTCCATCCCGGCAGCGTGACGATGTGCGGGCCATTTCACTAGACGACGCCGAGGCGCTGGCCCACCTCATGCTGGAGGCGTACCGGGGGACGATCGACTACGAGGGGGAGGACATCGACGACGCCAGGGCCGAGATCTCATCGTTCTTCGACGGGGATCCGATGCTGGAGCACTCCTGGGCCGCGGTGGTCGACCGCGCTCTCGCCTCGGCAGTCCTGGTCTCGATGTTCGAGGACGCTCCATTCATCAGCTACGTGATGACACATCCCGAGTTCAAGAATCAGGGTTGGGGCGGCCGCGTAGTCGCCGCAACTCTGGCCGCTCTGGCCGACGCCGGTCATCACGAGGTCGCCCTGTATATCACGGACGGCAACCTGCCATCAGAGGCTCTGTTCCGGTCTCTGGGTGCGCTAAGGGTCATGGAGTAGATCGTGGCCGTGACGTCTCCCGCTGATCGCAGACCAACGGTGCTCTTCCTGTGCGTGCACAACGCCGGTCGGTCGCAGATGGCCGCCGG
>DASSVE010000119.1:0-8294 GCA_035706345.1 Acidimicrobiia bacterium | reverse complement strand
GCGGGTGGCACCCACCACGAGCCCCAGTCCGAGGAGAACGAGACGGATGAGGCCGGAGGCGCCGACGAGTTGCCCGACCAGAAGTGCGACGCCAGACCCCAGCAGGACCGATCGCAACTGGATGAGCCGGAACCTCGTCATCGTCTCCTGCTCCGACAGACCGACGTACCACCCGGCCTGGCGCAACCGGAGCAGGGTCACGCCTGAGCCCCACCCGTCGATGAGACGACCCACCCAGTTGGCCAGGTCCCTGATCATCGGTCCGAAGATCGAGCGAATCGGCCCCGCCTCATCCGGGAAGACGCCGGGGAGACTCGGGCTCAGGTAGGGCTCCACGCGGGCTCGCAGCCACCTCGGCGGTGGGACCAGTGTCTTGACCAGCAGCCCCACCGCCAGGGCCGACACGGCTGCGGTCAGGACCGCCATGGCGGTCATGGGCCACCAACCCGACCGAAGACCCTGGGCTCGGGCACCTGTCGTCCGAGGCGGGCCGCGATCGCGATCCCGAGGAGACTCATCACACCGCCGATGACCACCACCAGGAGACCGGCGGAGGATGAGTAGAAGTCGCGAAAAGCCTCGGAACGCGCCGTCATGGCGACCAGCACGATCCAGGGAAGGATGAAGACCACCCGGGAGTTGATCTTCTGCTCCAGGACCTCCGTCCGGACCTGCTCCAGGGTCCACAGGTCACGTGTCGTGGCCTCGGCCAGGTCCTCCAGGATGGCGGGAACGACCGAACCTCCCCGCTCGTAAGCCAGTATCAGCACTTCGATCACCCGATCGGCGGTCGGATCGGCGAGGTCGTCCCTGACCATCTCCAGTGCCGGGACCACACCCAGGCTGCGCGAGTAGAGATCGAAGCCCTGGAATGCCTCTCTCAATGGCTCGGGACCGAACAGGGACAGATGCTCGATGGCCACCGGGAGGGACGAGCCCGAACGTATGGAGGCCAGGATGTCACGCAGTCCGTCGGGCCACGCCTCCTGCACCGTGCTCAGTCGCTGGGTCCGCTTCCGTGCGAAGTACGCCCGGGGCAGAGTGGCCACCACCACCGCGGGCACAAGCGACACAGCGATCAGATCGGTGAGGGCGTATAGAACGAGAAACGTGAGGACACCGGCCAAGAGCACCGTTCCCCAGAACTGGATCGGGGTCACGTCCAGACCCGGGACCCGCTGATCACGCCCTGGCTTCGCTTTCTCGGTTCGCTCTCTCGTGAACCACCAATGGGCGAACAACCCGGCGGCTGCGGCAGTGAAGGCCGCGGCGAGGACAGTCACCATGACCGGGCTCCGTGCTCGAGCACCGAGCGGAGACCTCCCGCTCCAGGCCCGCCCGCCCGCTCCAAACGCTCTGACAAACGGGCCGGCGGCAAGGCGCCGCTCCACTCCAACGGGGCTCCGATGCGTGACCGGGCGAAGATCGGCTCCGAGGAGAAGTCGTCGTGGAGGGCCGGTACCACGGCCCTGATCTCGGTCATCTGACGGAGCACCCTCATACCGGACTGATCCCAGGATCGGTCGAGATGGATCACCAGGTCGATAGAGGACGAGAAGACCTTGCGGACCACGCGCTCGGGGACGTTCTCACCGGCCATGAGCGCGGCATTGACCAGTGCGTCCAGCGCCTCTGGCGCGGAGTTTGCGTGGATGGTGCAGGCCAGCCCGCACCCGGCGTTGACGGCCCTCGTGAGCTCGAACGCCTCTGCTCCCCGGACCTCGCCGACCACGATCACGTCGGGTCGCATGGCCAGGGTCACCTTCACCAGGTCCCGGAGAGTGATCTCCCCGCTCCCGTCGAGGGACGGGGGGCGGGCCTCGTAGTAGGAGCCATGAACCAGCGGGACATGCAGCTCCCGGACTTCCTCGCAGGCGCGAATGCAGTGATCGATCGGTACTGCGCTGATCAGCGCCGACAAGAACGAGGTCTTGCCGGCGCCCGGAGGGCCGGAGATGATGACGGAGGCACTCGCTGCCATCGCCAGCTCCAGGAAGTCGGCGGCTTGCTGGGTGAGCGAGCCCAACTCGACCAGGGAGTCGAGTGTCTGACGCCGCAACGCATACTTTCGAATCGTCGCGGAGAGCCGGTCTCCGACGGGAGGGATCACCGCCGTCAGACGAGCCGAGCCCTCGAGGATCCTGGCCTGGGCGATCGGGCTCGAAGCATCGAGACGGCGATCCGTTGCCGCCATCAGTTGCTCGATGGCCTGACGGTTCTCCGCTTCGGTGGTCGGCAACGAAGCAGACCTCAGAGCACCGCCGGCCTCGAGATAGGTGACCTGGTCACCTTCGATGAAGATCTCCTCGACATCACCACGGGCCAGCAACTGGGTGAGAGGCCCGTTGCCGGTGATGGAGCGCACCAATCGTTCCACGGTGGCACCGGGGTCGGCAAGCGACTTTCCTCGACCCAGGTGCGCGGTGCGTTGATACTCCTCGACAGTCGCCTCGAGCAGCTCACGAACCGCCTCGGGTTGCTGCGTCGGGTCGAGACCAGTGCCGTCGATCCGGTCGAGGGCACGACGACGCAAGGTCTCGTAGACGTCCGTGGTCACGGGAGACTCCTGACGACGACGCCGGCCATGTCTTCGACCGCCTTGTTGAAGCGGCCTCTCGACAGGAGGCTGCCGTTCCAGGCCGCCTCTTCCAACCGTGGCTCCTGGGGCAGGCTCGCCACGGCCGCATCGGGCACGACGCGACGTACCTCGTCGACCAGCTCCGAGCGTTTGAACCCGGCGGCACAGCGGTTGACCACCGCCAGACACGACAACCCCGGAGCGACGTTCTCCACCAGTTGAAGCGTGCGAATCAGGCGGGTGATGCCGACCGGATTCGGCGCGGCCACGAGGATCAGCGTGTCGAAGTCGCGCAACACGGCCCGGTTCGCCTCGGTCAGCGGTCCGAGGTCGGCAACGACGACCTGATAGCGAGTACCGAGGACGTTCAAGAGCATCGAGTAGTCGGATCTCGGGATGTCGGCCCCGGCGCCGCCATCCGCCCGACCACCGATCACGGACAGCCGATCGACGAGATGGATCGCATCCTCGAGACGGTCGACCCGATGCAGGGCATGATCGAGCGCCGTCCTGATGTTGGGATGGAGGGGAAGGTCGAGTCGTTGGGCGACCGAGGGCCACACGGGATCCATGTCCACCAGCATCGTTTCCGAGCGTCGGGCCAGGAGACTCGCCAGGGCGATCGACACCTCGGTGATCCCGACACCCGCACACGGCCCGGTGACGGCGAGCCTCAAGCCAGACGAGGAGGTTGAGGTCTCGATGGCGGATGCATCGACACGGTGCGCCAGGGTCGCCGTCACTTTGGACAGGAACTCCTCCCCGCTGGCCCCTGACTCGATCACATCGGAGATGCCGCACTCGAGGAGCCGACGCTTGGCGTCGGAGCCGTCCTCCGGCAGGTAGACACCGATCACCTCACGACCGCTCTGTTTCAAGATGGTCACGAGCATCGGGGTGAGGAACGAGCAGACATCGTCGATGAGCAGCACATCGAATGTCTGACCTGTGGCCTGGTCGGCGCTCATGATGCGATCCACCACCCTGCCTCCTCCGTGATCGAGGAGGAACCGATGAAGCCGATCGGGCCAATCCCTCGCCGAGGCGGCGATAGCGATGTCAGGAGTCATCGCCATCCGTCCCGTCCGCCGGAACTGCACCCGTCGAGCGGATCACCTCCAGTGATCCGGCGGAGATCGCCTGTGCCAGACCGAGCGCGTCGGAAGGGCTCACGCCCACGACGAGGTGGTAGTCGGACGTAGATCCAATTGGTCCTGAAGAGTTGTCGGATATGGCCAGTACTTCGAGGTCGACCGCGATGAATCGAGCCGAACCGTCGACCACGGAGATCACGTCCACGCGGTCACCAGGGACCAGACCGCCTCCGGCGGCGTGCTCGACGGGCACCGGGATGCTCATTGACCGCATCCCCGACCCCGGGCCCGGACGAACCAGCATCGACTCGTCGAGGAGACCCTCCCTGGGGACGGATCGGGCCAATACCCACCCGTCCAGCCCGGCGAGCTCGTCTTCGGTGATCAGGTCGGGCAGTCCGGCGAAGTCGGCGTCGATCGGGACCACACGAAGACTTCCCGGCTCGAGATGAGAACCCGCCACCAGGGACTCATCGGCTATCGCAACCAGGACGGTTTCGTCGCGGTCCTGGAGCACGATGAGGTTAAGGACGAATGCGAGGATGACGACAACTGCGATGACGACGTGAGTCGCCGATAGCCGTCGACCAAGACGCCGGCGTGTCGGCCGTGGGGAGCCCGCTTCCCTCGCCTTCGTGGAGGGTGACACGGTCACGTCACAGCAACCTAACTTGTGCCCATCGGACGATGTCGAGAGCGCGAAAAGCCATGGACTACGGACGAGAACCTGATCCCGATCTCGCCTCCGAGCTCCGTCAGGGAGCAGGAAGGGAGTGGAACGAAGAGGCCGCCGAGGACGAGCGGCTCACCGAGATCCATCGCCGCCGACGTCTCAGTCTCGGCGACCAGGCCAAAGAGATGGTCAACCGGGGCGACAGGGTCTCGGTCGAGTTCGGTGGCCACAGCTTCAGCGGGGCGGTGATCTCCGCCGGCGACGACTACGCAACCGTGGAGGGTGCCGGGCAGACCGCAGACATCCGCCTCGACGTCACCCGTTGGTCGCTGCTCCCCACCGGCCAGCCCGCCCGGGCCCGACCAACCGGGTTGGAGAGCTTCCAGGCGGTTCTCCACACTCACGCCGCCAGCGCGCACGTGGTCCGTCTCGCCCTTCCTGGTGGGGACATGGTGATCGGCACGGTCGAGGTGGTGGCCGAAGACCACGTCGTGATGAACGACGTGGACCAACGCCGCTTGATCGTCCCTACGAACGTGATCCTGGCTGTTGTGAGGTCGTCTGAGGCTCAATGATCCCATCCTCGGCAGGTGCCACCGGATGAGATCGGATGAATGCGTAGATCTCGTCCCTGAAGAACTTGAACGTCCGCCCACCGGGGAGTTTGTAGGCGGGTAGCCGCCCCTCCCTGGCGTAGCGCCGCACCATCTGCACGTTCATGCCCAGCAGCTCCGCCACCTGCGCCGCATCGAGGATCGGGGGGTAGTCCTCAGCCATCAGTCGTCCTCACCATCGCTGACGATCGTAAGTGATCGACCGAGTGAAGTTAAGTGGGTCGTCAATCGTTGACACCAGTGATGGTTCAATTGGCCCCGTGAGACGTGCTTTCGCTCTCTTGAGCGTGGTAATCACAGTCGTCGCCTGTTCCGGCGAGACCGGGAACACCTCGACAACGACGTCCCCGGCGAGCACTACGACGACCGCCGCGGCCACCACGACAACCACAGTCGCGGTCACGACCACTGTGGCCGCTCCGACGACGACGGTGACGGCCGACACACTGGCAGCGGATGGGTCGGGATGCACACCCGGTCCCGGTGCTCTGCCCGACGGGCGGTGGTACGGCCTGGTCGATTCCTATGACGCGCAGGGAATCGCCTTCGACCTGGCGTGCTGGTTCAGCGGAGAGGCTGCCATCGCTGCCTCCGCCGAGGATGGCGAGGAATCACCACCCCCCAACGACTACTACGTGCGCAACGAGAACACGCAGCTTCGGGATCTGCCGGTCGACCCCGCCACACCGGTCCTCTGGTACCTCGGCGGTGATCCGAACGATTTCGAGGAGGGTGTCCTCTCGGATTGGATCGAGCACCTCGACACGATGAGCTTCCGGTTCGGGATCTGGGTGACGATCGAAGAGGGCCAGGTCACAGAGATCGAGGAACAGTGGGTTCCGTGATCCTGCGGCGCTCCAGCCACCACACCACTCCCACGCCCACCGCCGCCCCGACTCCGTTTGCCACCAGGTCGAGGGCGTTGTTGGCGTAATCACCGACGCTCACCCCGCTCATGGTCGACCCGATCAGCTCCCCGATCTCGACCACGGCCCCGCCGCCCATGACCACCAGCCAGGTGAGCAGGAGCTGTCCTCCGAAATGGTGGATCCCGTCCGACCAGCGCTTCATCGCCTCCCAGGCGACGATCACCATGGCCCCTCCGGCCAGGGCGTGGAACACCTTGTCGTAACGCAGCGGGCCTAGCACCTCTGCCATGTAGAGGGCGTCGCCGTCGACCAACACCACCCCGCCCAGCATGTTCCCCAGCCCAACCAACGACATCGCCCACAGGGCCGACAGCGGCCAGCGGGCCCACTTGTTGAGGATGGCGAACAGGGCGAAGAGCCCGATGTTGATCCCCGTGTAGAGATTGGTCAGCGGGCTCCCCACGATGGTCCCGTAGACGAACAGGACCACCGTGTAGACGGCGGTGAAGACGATGACCGCTCTCATCTGCGGTCAAGGTAGAGCCTCCTCGCCCGCCCCGGCGTCATCCCGGGCGGGCAGCCGTCTCAGCCGCGCTTCGACCCGCCAATGAGCAGATAGGACGCCGGAGCGTCATACATCGTGGCCAGGGCGGCACGCAGATCGGCCTCGGCCGCGGCCCACTTGCCCTCGGGCTCGAGCAGTGCCCGCGCCGTCACCAGGGGCGGGAAGACTTCGATGAAGAGATCGATGCTCTCATTGGGCTCCCCAGTTCCCTGCACCTGGATGAGGCTGGGCCTCAGCTCGAGATCGATGGCGTCACCGAGTAGCTCCCGGACATGACTCTGGTCACCCCACAGAAGCGGAGACTCCACCACCGGCGGGGGTGGCGGCAGATGACCACTCATGGTGCGGAACAGCTCCCCGACGTTGCCGTTGGGGTCCCAGGTGGCCAACCCGATACGCCCACCGGGCCGGAGCACCCGGACGAGCTCACTGGCGGCCACGGAGTGGCGAGGGGCGAACATCACCCCGAAGGTGGACAGCACCACGTCGAAGCTGGCGTCGTCGAAGGGAAGGTTCTCGGCGTCACCTTCGATGAAGTCGATCTCGACTCCTGCCTCGGCAGCCCTTCTCCGACCAGCCACGAAGAGTTCGGGTGTCAGGTCGACACCAGTGACCTTGCCTCCGGCCTGGGCCGCCTGGATGGAAGCGTTGCCGGTACCACAGGCGACGTCGAGCACCTCATCGCCCGAGCCGACACCGGCCAGCCGGGTCACCTCCCCTCCGGCCTCCCAGATCCCGTCGACGACGACGTCGTAGTCCCCCGCCGACCAGGTCCTCCGTGCCCGCTGCTTGACCTCTTCGATGAGCTCGAGATCTTCGCCCGTGACCGTCATGGTTCTCCCTCCTGAAACAATACGACCGATCGGTCGGTCACCTGACTTTACGACCGGTCGTGCTAGATTGTCAAGAGCATGACCACCACCGCTCCAGAGAACATCGACGGGCGACGAGCGCGTGGTGACCGGTCCCGTCGCTCCATCCTGGAGACGGCGGCCACCCTCGCCAGTGTGGAGGGTCTCGAGGGTCTCTCCCTGGGCCGGCTGGCGTCCCACCTAGACATCAGCAAGAGCGGTCTCTTCGCCCACTTCAGCTCGAAAGAGCAGTTGCAGCTGGAGACCATCCGGACCGCGGCCGAGATGTACGGGCGCGACGTGATGTCCAAGGCTCTGGAGGCGGAACCGGGCACCGGGCGGATCCTCGCCTTCGCCGACACGTTCCTCGACTACGTGCGTCACGGACCTTTCCCGGGCGGGTGCTTCTTCATCGCCTCGTTCCTCGACCCCGCCAATCTGCGTGGGCCCGTGAAGGAGGCCCTGGCCGAGGTGCAGCGCGGTCTCATCGACTTCATGGCGGAGAACATCCGGATCGCACAGGAGAACGGGGAGATCTCCACCGAGGGGGACCCGGAGGAGCTCGCCTTCGAGATCGACTCCTACCTCGTCGGCGCCGACGTCAACTTCATCCTGTTCGACGACCCGGGGCGACTGGCCAGCGCCAAGGCCTCGATCAGACGTCTGGTCGCTTCGCCTGCCTCCTGAACGTCTCCCCTGACCTAGGCTTCGCGGGTGATGGAAGAACCTCTGAAGCCAGAAGTGGTCGAACCGGCGGAGCAACAGCACGACAGCCTGGAAGTCACCGAGCCCAGCAAACTGATCCGGATCGCCTCGATGACCCGGGCCATGCTCAATGAGGCCCGCGAGGCGCCGCTGGACGACGGTGGCCGGCAGCGCATGGCACAGGTTCACGCCCGCTCGGTGGACGAGTTGCGGGACGTGCTGTCACCCGAACTGCAGGAGGAGTTCAACGAGATCATGATCCCGTTGAACGACGACGGGGCCTCGGAGGCGGAGCTGAGGGTGGCACAGGCCCAGCTCATCGGTTGGCTGGAAGGGCTGTTCCAC
>DASSVE010000118.1:0-4567 GCA_035706345.1 Acidimicrobiia bacterium | reverse complement strand
GTCTGTCGAAGAGATCTTGACGTCGATGGAGTCCCTCCTCCCATGTCTCACCGAGTTGGATACGAGTTCGGATACGACCAGGATCACGTCGTCGAAACGGGGTTCCAGCCGGGGTTTGAGACCTTGGAGTCGGGAGCGGGTGACACTCGGAGCGTTGAGGTTCGACTCGATCTGAAGTGTCATGGCATTCATCTTGGACGACGGTCTCTCGGTGGGCGATACCCCTTCATCGGAGAGGGTAAACGACACCTAGACGGCTTCCTCGGACTTGCCGATGGTCTTCTCGAGGCTCTTCAGTGCGCTCGCCAGGAGACGTGAGACGTGCATCTGGGAGATGCCCAACTCCTCGGCGATCTCGGTCTGTGTCATGTCTTCGTTGAAACGGAGGTCCAGGATCCTTCTCTGCCGCTCCGGCAGGCTCTTGACGGCCTCCTCCACGACCACCCGATCGTCTGCCATCAGCATGTCGCTGTCTGCCGTTTCCAGACGCTCCAGGATGGACACGCCGGTGGATTCGCCCGGCTTGTCGATCGAACTCGAGGCATATGCTTGCCGCACCTCCATGGCCTCGATCACCTCTTCCTCCGTCAATTCGAGGTGCTCGGCCAGTTCCCGGATGTCCGGCGGGCGATTGAGACGTTGCGCCAGCAGCTCGGTGGTCCGGGCAACCTCCATCGAGCGCTCCTGCAGGGATCGGGGGACCCGGACCGACCAGCCCTTGTCGCGCAACAGACGCTTCAGCTCACCGGAGATGGTGGCGGCGGCGTATGGGCGGATGGGCCCGATCGCCGGGTCGTATCGCTGGATCGCCTTCAGGAGCGCCATGTGCGCCACCTGGAGGAGGTCGTCCTCGTCCAGACCCTTGCCCCGATAACGACGGGCGATGGAGGTTGCCAGGTCGGCGTGACGACGGACCAGTTCGTCTGAGTACGCCGCCGGATCCTCGGCCATCCTCTCGAAGAGAACGGTGTCTTCCAGGTCCGATGAGATGGTGGTGGCACCAGGGGTTCGCAGCGTGAACCAAATGGAGAGGTTCTCGCCGTCGTGGTGATGACCCCAGGCGCGGGCGATGCGGTCGAGCAGCAGGAATCCGACTCCCAGCTCGCCCGGTTCGAACGGCTCGGGATGGGGATGCCGGACGTTGACCACCAGACCCCTCTCCCGGTCCTGTTCCACGGTGACCGTCAGGGTGTCGGCCGTGGGAGAGTGCTCGATCACGTTGCCGATCAGCTCGGTGACCAGGAGGTCGGCCTCTGCGTGACGCATACCGTCGAGCGTGGCCTTCTCGCGGAGGAATGCCCTGGCCCGCGCAGCCGATCTCGGCTCCGTCGGCAGCGTCAGCTCGGTGTCGATGGCCATGGAACTGATGCTATGCCCGTTGCTGTAGCGCACGGGCGGTTCGTCGTCTTCTGAGCGCACAGCGAAACCACCGTGGACCCCCTTGATGCCTCTCATGCTCATAAGCGGCTCCGGTTACCCAGGGAATTCGCCGGTCAAACACAGGAAACGATGTGCTTCACTTGCCTCCGTTCCGGGTATGCAGCGAAACGGGCGTGATGACCTCGGCACCTGACCCCAACATCGGAGACCGTGACGGTACGGACGAGGAAGTCGACGATCAGTTCCGGGCGCTCTTGGAGGGTTTACGAACCACCATCCCGGGTGTCATCGTCCTCTTCTCGTTCCTGCTCATCCTGCCGTTCCAGAGCTCCTTCGGCGAGCTCCAGGGGTTCAACACGGTGGTGTTCTACACCGCCTTCGCCACGTCTGCCCTCGCCGCCATCCTGATGATCGCCCCCGCGGTACATCAGCGGGTCAGGGCACCACGGGCCGGGATCAAGCGGCGCACGTGGAGTCACGTGATGTTCGCCACCAAGCTGGGGATCGCCGGCACCGCGGCACACGTGGTTTCAATCACCGCGGTCGTCTATCTGGTGTCTTCGGTGGTCTTCACCGATTGGATGGCCGTGATCGCAACGGTCGTGATCGCCCTGACCGTGGCCTGGGCCTGGTTCTATATCCCGCTGGTCACGTTCCAGAAGAGCGAGGACTGAGGCTCAGGCCTCGTCGGCCACGACCAGCACGTCGAAGGTACCCCGGAAGACTCTGCGGGCCAGCTTGGGATCGATGTCGGGGATGCTCTCGGCGTCGATCACGAGGACCCCGGCGCCGGTCGACTCGCAGTATCTCACCACGTGCTCCAGACTCGAGCTGCCGGCGTCGACCGGCACGACGCTGACATGGGAGCCGGCCATGAGCGAGCGCAGACCCTCGTCGTCATGGGCGTTCTCGAAGTCGAGGATGATTAGCTCCGAGGCCCGAGCCTGGGCCTCGCCGAGGGCGGCGCGTAGGAGTCGAGATGCCATCCCCAGACCGGTGAGCGGAACCACCACGGATGTGACGGCCTCCTCGTGGGACGCGGCCACGAAGGTGAATCCTCTACGCGGTGTAGGTGCCGATCTCCATCCAGCCATGGTCACCATCGAGGTCGCTATACCCAACGAGGCACCGTTTCAAGCGCGGTCCGACCAACCGTCTCAGTGATTCCTGAGTGCGTCGATCAGCTCGTCTTTGTCCATGTCGGAGCGGCCCTCGATGCCGATCTCGCCGGCGCGTTCGCGCAGTTCCTCCACGGTCCACTCCTCGTACGGCTCGGCCTCGCCGCCGCGGCGTCCTGCTTCTTCAGCGGGTGTGTTGGCGATTCGGGCGGCCTTCTCCTTGCTTGCGCCTTCGCGACGCAAGGCCTCGTAGCGCTCATCGTCCTTGATCGACGGTCCATGATCCTTGGCCATATCGTCCTCCTTGGGGATGTCGACGGCGAGTTACCCGTCGCCTCCGTGGGACAAACGGTCAGTCAGAGGCCCTGCAGCCACTCCTCTACGGCCACGCTCAGCATCGGGAGCGGCATGGCTCCGTTGACCAGCATCGTGTCGTGGAACCCCTTGATGTCGAAACGGCCACCGAGACGCTCCTCGGCCATCGTCCGCAGTCGCATGATCTCGAGTTGGCCCATCTTGTAAGAGAGGGCTTGCCCGGGCATGCCGATGTAACGGTCGATCTCCTGACTGACGGTGAGCAGGCCGATCGGCGTCCACGTGCGCAGGAAGTCGACGGCCTGGTCCCGGCTCCATCCGAGGGCGTGCATCCCGGTGTCGGTGACCAGACGGCCCGCCCGCCAGGCATCGGCGGAGATCATGCCGAGGCGGTCGACGTGCGACGAGTAGAGCCCCATCTCGTCGGCGAGACGCTCGGCGTAAAGCCCCCATCCTTCGGTGTGGGCATAGACCTGGGCGTATCTTCGGAAGGTGGGGATCCCCTCCAGCTCGGAGGCGAGCGAGCGGTCGAAGTGATGGCCCGGTATTCCCTCGTGGAAGTGGATCGACTCGTACTCGAATCGGTCCCGCTCTTCGGGCCTGTACGTGTTGAGGAAGTAGGTGCCGGGTCGGGACCTGTCGACCGGAGGCTGTGAGTAGTAGGCAGGCGGCATGGCGGGGGCGGTGGCCGGGGGAACCGGCACCACCTGGCACGGCGTGGCGGGGCGCTCTCCGAACCAGTCGTCGACTGCGGCCCAGGCGCGGTCGAGGGCGGTGCGGGCGTGCTCCAGCATCTCAGCCTCGGAGCCGAATCTGAGGCTCGGATCGGAATGGAGCCTCGTGAAGACTTCTTCGAGACTGTCGACTCCAAAGGCGAGGTCGCCGATGACCCGCCACTCCTCGGCGTTGATCTCGGTCGCCCATCGCTGCCCGACGTCGTGGATCTCCTCGGCGCTCATCGGCAACTGGGTGTACTGCTCGATGAGGGCTTGGTAGATCTCCTCGCCACCTGTCATCCAGACCAGCCCGCATCGGTCATCGGGGCGCGCCCGGGGAAGGACTTCGTCGACGAGACCAGCCCGGTAGGTGTCGAGGGCGGGTCTTATCGTCTCTTTGACGAGCGTCTCGGCTCTCTCCCGCCAGGTCGGGTTCTCCTCGGGGAGCTTCAGGACCAGGAAGGGGTCGTCGTCCAGCGGTGAGGCGAGATAACCATCGATCTGGTCGATGACCCTCCGTGTCGGCGCCGCCGCCGGCGACTGCCCGCCCTCGACACAAGCACGGTGCGTGTCGAGCGCCTCTTTCAGGAAACGGGGAACGTCGGCGTATCTCTCCAACAGGGCGTCGGCTTGCGACTGATCGGCGACGGTGTTCTGGCGAGTGTCCGACAGCAGACGGGTGTGCGGTCCCAGGTAGGGATCGATGGGAACGCGGCGGAAAGGGGTCTCCAACTCGCCGAGCAGCGACCGACACTGATGCAACAGCAGACTGTGGGTGATCCGGTCCTGGGTGGTCATGCCTGTCGTGTCGAGCGCCTCGGTCTCCTCCTGAATGGAGCGAATCGCGCCGCTGATGGCGGCTACCCAGTCGTCGCCCAGACCGGGAAGGAGATGGTCGTAGTCGTGGACCCCGCGGACGGTGGCGATCGTGGGTCGGGCCTCCAAGGACTTTGCCCAGAAACGGTCGGCCAGTGTTTGCAGCGTCATGAGGCAGGCACCGTACCCGGCTCAGACGTCTGCGGGTCAGTCTCCGGCGAC
>DASSVE010000117.1:0-7286 GCA_035706345.1 Acidimicrobiia bacterium | reverse complement strand
TGGCCACTACCACCTGGGACGCCGATCTGGCGTTGGAGATGGGGGTGCCCACCGCCATGCTTCCGGAGATCGTCCCCTCGATCGGGCAGATCGCCACCTGCGGCGCGCCCCTCGAGGGTGTGCCTTTGGCCGCGATCCTCGGCGATCAGCACGCCGCCTTGTTCGGCCAGGCCTGCTTCCACCCTGGCGAGGTCAAGAACACCTACGGAACCGGCAACTTCCTGGTGATGAACACCGGCGACGAGCCGGTGCTGTCGAAGGCCGGGCTTCTGACCACGATCGCCTACCAGATCGCCGGTCAGAAGCCGGTGTACGGGCTGGAAGGCTCGATCGCGGTCACGGGCGCCCTGATCCAGTGGTTGCGGGACAACCTCGGGATCATCGAGTCCGCGAGGGAAGTGGAGGATCTCGCCCTCAGTGTCGAGGACAACGGGGACGTCTACTTCGTGCCGGCGTTCTCCGGTCTCTTCGCCCCCCACTGGCGGCCCGACGCCCGCGGGGTCATCGTGGGTCTCACCCGGTACGCCACCAAGGCGCACATCGCCAGGGCGGCCATGGAATCGGCTGCCTATCAGACCGCGGACGTGATCGAGGCCATGACCGACGACTCCGGGGTCGATCTGACCGAGCTCAGGGTCGACGGCGGCATGTGCTCCAACGACACCCTGATGCAGTTCCAGGCGGATCTGCTCGGAGTCGAAGTGGTGCGCCCCGTGATCGCCGAGACCACCGCCCTCGGCGCCGCCTACGGGGCCGGTCTGGCCGTCGGAGTCTGGTCGAGTCTCGACGAGATCGAGTCCATGTGGTCTGAGGACGCCAGATGGTCACCGGCCATGGCCGAAGAGGAGCGGTCCCGTCTCCTCGGGCGCTGGCGTCAGGCGGTGCAGCGGTCCTTCGACTGGGCCTGAGTCGAGGCACTGCCCTAAGGGGCACCCTCCGCATATCATCCGGGCCGGGATGAACATCAACTTCCCCAACGCACTGGCGGTCTTTCGGATCGTCATGGTGGTCCCGATCATGGCCTTCACGAGGTCGGAGCAGATCGAGCACCACTTCGCCATCGCCGCGGGGCTCTTCCTCATTGCCGCTTTCACCGACTTCCTCGACGGTTACTGGGCGCGTCGGACCACCGGGGGCACCGTCCTGGGCGCTTTCCTCGACACCACCGCCGACAAGATCATGGTCACCGGGACCCTCCTCGCCCTGGTCTCGGTGGACCGGGTGTCGATCTGGCCCGCCTCCATCATCATCTTCCGCGAGTTCACGGTCATGGCCCTACGCGGGGTGGTGGCGCAGAGGGGTGGTCTGATCGCCCCCTCCACATGGGGCAAGATCAAGGCGTTCACCCAGTATGCGGCCATCTTCGCCGCCTTCCTTCGCTTCACCGAGAAGTGGGGGCCCTGGTACTTCGACCAGTACCTGATGCTCATCGCCGTGATCGCCACCATCGGCTCTGCCTGGGGGTACATCACGGCGTTCTGGTCCGTGGTCAAGACGGAGCCGACACGGGTCGAGACTTGAAGGTCGCCGTCACCGGGGGGTCGGGTGTCGTGGGCCGCGCCCTGGTCCGACACCTCGTCGTCGCCGGCCACGAGGTCTCCGCCCTGGCCCGCTCTGCGGAGGCCGCCGCCAAACTCGATGAGGGAGGCGCCCGCGTCGTCCAGGGGGACGTCACCGACCGGGCTGCGGTCGACCGTCTGGTGAGGGGAAACGAGTGGGTCTTCCACGTTGCCGGGGTCAACGAGTTGTGCCCCCGAGATATCTCGTGGATGTGGAAGGTGAACGTGGATGCGGTGCTGGGCGTGCTCGACGCGTCCCAGCGCGCCGGCGTGGCACGTCTCATCCACACTTCGTCGGCGGTCACCATCGGGCAGGACCACGGTGTGGTTGCCACCGAGACCACCAGGCATCGTGGCCACTTCCTCTCCGAGTACGAGCGCTCGAAGACCGTGGCCGAGCGTCTGGTGCTCGATCGCAGCCCCGACCTGGATGTGGTCTCGGTCAACCCGGCGTCGGTTCAGGGCCCAGGTCGGTCCACCGGGACCGGCGCCCTCCTCCTCGCCGCCGCCCGGGGCCGTCTCCGGTTCGCGGTCGACTCCGCCTTCTCCATCGTCGACATCGACGATTGCGCCCGGGGCCATCTCCTCGCTGCCGAGAAGGGGCAGAGAGGGCAGAGATATCTGCTGAGCGGGTCGACCGTGACCACGGTGGAGATGGTGCGGGTGCTGAACCGGGTCATGGATCGTCGGGGCACACCGTGGCTCATCGATCCCCGTGTGCTGACGGCCGTCGCACCGGTGGCCGGGGCGGTCTCACGCAGGCTCGGGACCGCGGCGCCGTTGTGCCCCGAATCGGTCCGTGTGCTGCTTGCCGAGCACCGCTACGACGGATCGAGGGCGACACGTGAGCTCGGTCTCGAGTACACGCCCTTGGAGGAGACCCTGAGACGCACGGTCGACTGGTTTCGCTCCGAAGGTCTGCTCTGAGCTTCCCCGGGAGGCTGCTAGACAACACCCATGGCGATCAGGGACCACCTCGACCCCTCCAACTTCGACCTGTCCACACCGCCGGGCGTCGACTTCTACCGGCATGCGAACGGGGGATGGCTGGACGCCAACCCGGTGCCCCCCGAGTACCCGGCATGGGGAGCGGCCTTCGAGGTGCACGTCCGGAACGAGGAGATCCTCCACGACTTGCTGGAGCGGGCGGCCGCTGAAGACGCCGGGGAGGGGACACCGACCAGGATGGTCGGGGACTACTTCGCCGCCGGCATGGACGAGCACCGGATCGCCGAGGTCGACACGGCGCCGCTTATGCCGGCGTTGGACGCCATCGATTCGCTCGAGGACGTCTCAGGTCTCCAGGATCTGATGCTGACCCTGATACCGATGGGGGTCGGGGTGTTCCACACTCTCGACGTCCAACCGGACTTCGAGGACGCCGACCGGTACCTGGTGTACCTGTCCCAGGGTGGGCTCGGGCTCCCCGAGCGCGACTACTACCTGCGTGACGACGACCGCTCCAAGGCGCTGGTCTCGGCATACCTCGACCACGTCACCAACCAATTGGAGAACGTGGGCGCCGGCGGCCGGGCCGAGGCGGAGGCGATTTTCGACGTCGAGAAGCGGCTGGCGGAGGCCTCCCTCCCCGCCGAGCAGCATCGCGACCTGGAGCGGATCCTCAACCGACACGACGTCGAAAGCCTGGACGATCTCATGCCCAGATTCGGGCTCAGCGGTTATGTGCGACGGTTGGGCGTGACTTCCCCCTCGGTCAACATCGACCACGCCGGGTTCTTCACCACCCTGGATCAGGTGATGGCGGAAACGCCGATCGAGACCATCCGGCACTACCTGAAGTGGCATCTGGTGCGTAGGTACGCCACCGCGCTGCCGGCCCGGTTCGAGGAGGAGGCATTCGACTTCTACAACCGGAAGCTCGGAGGGCAGCAACAGCCCCGGGAGCGCTGGACCCGCGTCCTCTCCGCTGCCGCCACCGACATCGGGGAATTGGTGGCACGGCTCTACGTGGACACCGCTTTCTCTCCGGAGGCCAAAGAGCGATGCGAGCAGATGGTGGACGGGCTGATCGAGGCGATGGGCCGATCCATCCGATCCCGGGAATGGATGAGCGAGGAGACCAAGGAGGCCGCTCTGGCCAAGGTGCAGGCGTTCACGTACAAGATCGGCTATCCCGACGTGTGGCGCGACTACTCGGGTATGGAGATCTCACGTTCGTCGTACGTCGAGAACCGGATCCGCTCCGCCCGGTTCGAGCACCAGCGGACGATGGGCCGGCTCGATCAGCCGGTTGACAAGGGGGAGTGGGTGCTGCCCGCCCACGTGGTCAACGCCTACTACAACCCGCTCCACAACGAGGTGGTGTTCCCGGCCGGCATCCTCCAGCCACCCTTCTTCTATCCGGACGCCGACGACGCCGTCAACTACGGGGGCATCGGCTCGATCATCGGGCACGAGATCACCCATGGCTTCGACGACAACGGGAGCCGGTTCGACGAGCAGGGGCGGCGCAGGAACTGGTGGACCGAGGCCGACCGCACCGAGTTCGAGAGACGTGCCGAGGTCCTGGTCGAGCAGTTCTCCGAGTACCGGATCGACGACACGCAGAGTGTCAACGGTCGGCTGACTCTCGGGGAGAACATCGCCGACCTCGGCGGTCTCAAGATCGCCTTCGACGCCTTTCTCGCCTCGTCGACGTCCAAGGAGGATCTGGGCGGGTTCACTCCGATCCAGAGGTTCTTCCTCGCCTACGCCACCATCTGGCGCATGAACTACACCGACGAGTACCTGCGGATGCTGGTCAACGTCGACGTGCACGCACCAAACCCGTTCCGGGCCAACGGGCCCCTGTCCAATTTCCCCCCGTTCGCCGAGGCCTTTGGCATCGAGGAAGGCTCCCCGATGCGACGCTCCGAGGTGGCCGAGATCTGGTGATCTAAGCGGGTTCCGCCCGGTACGATCGATCACGGATGGCCTCGCCCCTTCGACCCCTTCTGGAGGCGTGGCGCTCTGTCCCGCTGCCCGGTCTCGACTCCACCTGGGCCGTGGCGGCCGGTGCCCGCGCCTTCGCCCTCGCCGGTCTGTTCGACAACCTGGAGCAGACCCTCCTCGTCGTGGTCCCGGGAGAGGCGGACGCCGAGGAGCTGGTCGACGACCTGCGGCTCTTTCGGGAAGAGGTCCTACTCGCTCCCGCATGGGAGACCCTCCCCTTCGAGCACGTCTCGCCCAACATCGCCACGATGGCGGCACGGGCCCAGGCTCGTCACCGGCTGACATCGGGTGAGCCGCTCATCGTCGTGGCCTCGGTCCGAAGCGTCATCCAGCGGGTGAGCCCTTCCCCGGTTGCCCCGTTTCGGGTCGGTGAGGGGGAGGAGGCTCGCTTCGACACGGTGGCGGACGACCTCGCCGGTCTGGGATACGTGCGCACCGACCGGGTGGAGAGCCGCGGCGAGTTCGCCATCCGGGGTGGGATCGTCGACGTGTTCCCGGCCCAGGCAGACCACCCGGTGCGTCTCGACTTCTGGGGCGACAGTGTGGAGGAGATCCGCGAGTTCTCCGTCGCCACACAACGGTCGATGGAACGGGTGCCCGAGCTGATCGCCTACCCGGCCCGCGAGGTGCGGCCGGGGCCGATCGTCGCCGAGCGGGCCCGTTCGCTGGTCGCAACCGAGCCCTGGGCAGCCTCGACGTGGGACCGCATCGCCGAGGGGCAGCTGTTCCCGGGGATCGAGTCGTGGCTTCCCTGGTTGTCCGGCGAGGAATGCCTGATCGACGAGCTACCGGCGGAAGGCAACCTGGTCCTGGTCGACCCTGCCCGGGCCCTGGACCGCTGCCGCGACCTGGTCAAGGAAGAGGCCGAGTTGGCGGCGGCGCTGGCCCCGACCTGGGGAGAGACGGCGCCAGATGCAGGGGACCATCCCCCGCTGTACATCGACCTGGAGGGTGCTCTCGAGAACAGACGTCATCTGAGCATGCCCCCCACCCCCTCCGGCCCCCATGACCTCACACAGAGGACGATCGGTTTCGATGCAACCGCCGGGGACCCCGCGTCTGTGGCCGACGCGCTGGGGCGGCTGATCGCCCAGGGAACCACCACCGTCGTGGCGCTCGACGGCGAGGCCGCCGCCGACCGGGTGGCCCGGGCCCTGGCCGAGGAGGGATTGGCCCTGCAGAGACACGAGAGTCTGCAGCGCCCGGTCTCGGGCATCATCCCCACCGGCATCCACAAGGGCTTCGTCCTCCCGGACGTGGGTGTCGCTGTGCTCGGCGAGCAGGAGATCGCCGGCCGTCGTCGCGCCCATCGCCGGGTCGGGCGCACCCGCAGCGAGGTTGGGCAGCAGTACCGGGACCTCGCCGAGGGTGACTACGTGGTCCACTACCAGCACGGGATCGGGCGGTTCGAAGGTCTGGTCACCAGGACGATGGTCGGTGTCGAGCGTGACTACCTGGTCATCGCCTATGCCGGGTCCGACCGTCTCTATGTGCCGGTCGAGCAACTGGCAGCCGTGAAGCGTTACACCGGCGGGGAGACCCCCCGTGTGTCCCGGATGGGCGGCAAGGACTGGTCGGAGCAGAAGGCCCGGGTGCGCCGCGAGGTGGCGGCGGTGGCCGCCGAGGTGGTCGAGTTGCACAGGAAGCGGGCCGTGGCCGCCGGTCACGCCTACGAGCCGGATACCCCCTGGCAGCGCGAGGTGGAGGCGTCCTTCCCTTACGAGGAGACCCACGACCAACTGCGCGCCATCTCCGAGGTGAAGGCGGACATGGAGGCGGAGCGCCCCATGGACCGGCTCGTCTTCGGCGATGTCGGGTTCGGCAAGACGGAGGTCGCCATCCGAGCCGCCTTCAAGGCCATCCAGAGCGGCAAGCAGGTGGCTGTGCTCTGCCCGACCACCCTCCTCGCCCAGCAGCACCATCAGACCTTCGGCGAGCGGTTCGCCCCCTACCCGGTCCGGGTCGAGGTCCTGTCCCGCTTCCTGACCCCGAAGCAGGCCCGCAAGGTGATCGAGGGCCTCGCCACCGGCGAGGTCGACCTGGTGGTCGGCACCCATCGTCTCCTCTCCGAGGACGTGAGGTTCAAAGACCTCGGTCTGCTGGTGATCGACGAGGAGCAGCGTTTCGGGGTCGGGGCCAAGGACGCCATCAAGCGTCTCCGGGTCGGCGTGGACGTGATCACCCTCACCGCCACCCCGATCCCGCGGACCCTGGAGATGGCGCTCACCGGGATCAGGGACGTCTCCCACATCCGGACCCCACCCGAGGACCGTCATCCCATCCTCACCTACGTCGGCCCGTACGACGACCAGGCGGTGGCGGCGGCGATCCGCCGCGAGTTGCTCCGTGAGGGCCAGGTCTTCTACGTCCACAACCGGGTGCAGTCGATCGAGCGGGCGGTGGCCCGTCTACGTGACCTGGTCCCCGACGCCCGCTACGTGGTCGCCCACGGGCAGATGTCGGAGGGCCAGCTCGAGCAGGTGATGATCGACTTCTGGAACCACGAGTACGACGTGCTGGTGGCCACCACGATCATCGAGTCCGGTCTCGATCTCCCCACCGTCAACACACTCATCGTGGAGCGGGCCGACCTGCTCGGTCTCGCCCAGCTCTACCAGCTCAGGGGGCGGGTCGGTCGGTCTAGCCAGCGCGCATACGCCTATCTGTTCCATCCGGCCGACCAGTCGCTCTCCGAGGATGCTCACCGGCGTCTCGAGGCGATCGGCGAGGCCACCGACCTCGGGTCAGGCTTCCAACTGGCGCTACGCGATCTCG
>DASSVE010000116.1:0-29807 GCA_035706345.1 Acidimicrobiia bacterium | reverse complement strand
GGTCTCCCGACGGCTCAGGACGAGGATCTCCGCCGACTCCCACCTGAGCTCGCCCCGGGCCCGCATCCCTGCCGGAGTAGTGGCCACCAAGGCCTCCAACGCGATCGGCGGTGCTTCCGTGCCGGCGCGGCCACCGGTCATGGTGTAGGGACGGACCAGACGCCCGCCAACCGGGTGCTCGGGTGGCTCCCGATGGCTCATTCCGCCTGGGCTAGGAGGCTCTTGAGCTCCTGACGGACATCGGGGGTTAGGCTGTCACCGACCCTCTGCACGAATATGGACATCTCGAATGCGATGGCGCCCATGTCGATGTCCTTCTCGGTGAGACAGCAGATGAGCGACCCGTCCCTGATCCCGGTGACGAAGAGCCAGCCGTTCTGCATCTCGACGATCACGTTCGACACCGGTCCGGCCCCGAACCGCCCTGCCGAGCCGTAGGCGAGGCCGATCATCCCCGAGGAGACCGCGGCGAGACGGTCTGCCGTCTCCCGATCGACGCCTCGCGACTTGGCCATGGCGAGCCCGTCGGAGGAGACCACGACCGCCTGGCGTATGCCCGGCACCGTGTCGCAAAGCCTCTCCAGAAGCCAGTTGAGATTCTCTACAGGGCTGCTCACCGCTCGTCCTCGTCCCCCGTATCGGTCCAGAACCTGCTCGGCTCGGTCTCGGCGGCGTCCACCGCGGACCGTCGACCTTGATCGTAGGCAGACAGCGCGGCTCTGATACGGGTGGCCCCCTCGCCCGCGGAGACACTCCCGTCGGGGTCGTTCTCGTCGTTGAAGGCGAGCCCCGGAGTCCGGACGGGCAGATCGCCTCTCGGCTCGACGGGCTCGCCTGTGTACACCGCATCGGTGAGATCGATGACCTGATCGCTGCTCGCGGGCTGGAGACCCCGAGCCTGGAGGTATTCCAGCGTCTCGGGATCATCGACCGCGGGCAGCGACGCCGCCTCGGCCCGGGCCGCCTCGAGACGAGCACGGTGATCGGCATCCCATGGCCGTGACTCCTCTGGCGGCGGCGCTTCGAGGTGGTCCCTCGGGATGGTGATGCGTGCGGTGACACCGGGAACGCCTCTGATCATCTCGACGCCCAGACCGTGCCTGTGCGCCAGCTTGGCGACCACGTACATCCCGAGAGTCGGCTCCACGGACAGGCCGAGGGCCGGCGGGCGATCGAGTATCCGGTTCATCTCGGCGAGCCGGGCCTCGGACATCCCGAGCCCGCGATCGGACACGCTGAGCTGGTAGCCGTCGAGGTCGAACAGACCGGTGACCCGAACCGACTCCGAGGGGGGAGAGAACTGGATGGCGTTCTCGAGCAGCTCGGCGATGAGATGGCTGACGTCTGAGACCGCTCCCCCGGACAAACGGGCCGGCTCCAGGGCGACCACCTCGATCCGCTGGTATTCGTCTATCTCGCTGATCGCCGCCCGCACCACGTCTGACATCTCGGTGGGCTTGGCCCACACCCGCGGTGACTCGGATCCGGCGAGCACCAGGAGGCTCTCGGCGTTCCGACGCATCCGGGTGGCGAAGTGGTCGAGCTGGTAGAAGCCGGCCAGCACCTCCGGGTCTTCTTCGCGCGCCTCCAGCTGGTCGAGGAGTGCGAGCTGACGGTCCACCAGTGTGCTGTTGCGTCGGGCGAGGGTGACGAAGATCGAAGACACCCCGGCGCGCAGAGCCTCCATCTGCCGGGCACCGACTTCGATCAGGGAGCCATGGAGCTCCTGGAAAGACCGGGCCAGGTCGCCGATCTCGTCCTCACCCGCGGTGTCCAGGGTCATCGGGGTGATCGAGCTCAGGTCCGGCTCAGGGTTGCGCAACGCATCGAGCAGTTCGACCAGGTCCTTGTCCGCCACCCGGCGCGCCGCCGCGGTCACCTCCCCGACCCGCTCCGCCATGTCCCGGCCGGTGAAGTGTGCCGCGAGAAGAGTGCCTGCAGCCACCAGGACCACCACGACGCCTACGGCGATGGCGAGCACGTCCATCCATGAGAACCCGGCCGCCTGATCGGAGCTGACCAGTGCCCACACCCCGAAGACACCCAGGACCAGCAGCACCGCCGACATGGGAATGACCAGCAGGGTCAGCCGGGACGGGATACTCCACTGCCGGCTGGTCGCGTCCGGACGGTTTTCGACGGCCTCCCTCAGCCTCATCGCCGCCGACGTTACAACACCACCCCCCGAGTTCCGGGGAACTTGCTTTCCTAATGCTGTGGATCCGATATACCGGTTCTGCAGCGTTCAGAAAGGGAGATAGATGTCGTTGCCCACATTGGCGGTCACCGGGTCGACCGGAGCGGTGGGAGGACGGGTCGCCCGTCGTCTCGCCCAGGCGGGAGTCGAGCAGCGGCTCCTGGTGCGACGGCTCGCCGACGCCCCGAATCTCGACGGTGCGGTCCCCGTCGAGGTGAGCGACTACGGGGATTTCGGCGCCATGGCCGAGGCCCTCACAGGAGTCGAAGTCCTCTTCCTGGTCTCGTTCCGGGAGGCTGAGGACCGTCTCCAGCAGCAGATCCGCGCCGTGGACGCGGCGGCCGAGGCCGGCGTGGGCCGACTGGTGTACCTGTCGTTTCTCGGCGCCTCACTCGATTCGACCTTCCTGCTTGGTCGTCAGCACCGCGCCACCGAGGAGCACATCAAGGAGCGCGGGCTCCCGCACACGATCCTGCGCTCCAGTTTCTACGCCGATTTCGTGCCCTACTTCACCGGTGACGACGGGGTGATACGGGCGCCGGCCGGAGACGGCAAGGTGAGCTGGATCTCCCGCGACGACATCGCCGACACGGTGGTGGCGGCATTGACCAGCGAGGACTACGTCGGCGAGACCCTGGAGAACAGCGGCCCGGAGGCGCTCGACTTCCACCAGACCGCTGAGGTCCTGAACCGTGTGACCGGTCGCCCGATCAGCTACGTCGAAGAGACCGAGGAGGAGGCGTGGGAGTCACGCCGACCCACCGGCGCTCCCGACTGGGAGATCGCCGGGTGGGTCAGCTCGTATCTGGCGGTGGCCAATGGGGAGTTGTCCATCGTGTCGGACACCGTGCAGCGTCTCACCGGGAGACCGCCACGCGATCTGGAGTCCTTCCTCCGGGACAATCCCGACCTCTGGGCCCATCTGGCATCTGAATGACCGTTCTGTGCGGATCTGATACGCGTGACGCGTACCTAACCCGCACAGAATGGTGTTGAACGACCTAGGCGCGGACCAGCTGTCCCTCGATCTCGATGGTCACGTCCTTGGAGACCAGCCAGCCGCCACCTTCGAGAGCGGCGTTCCAGGTGAGATCCCACTCCTCGCGGTCGATGACGGTCCAGGCGGAGAACCCGACGTGGGTGTTGCCCCACGGATCCTGGGCAGTTCCCTCGTAGACGACGTCGAGGGTGACCGGACGGGTGACTCCCCTGATGGTCAGGTCGCCGGTGAGCTGCCAGTTGACGCCTTCGCCGGTGATGCCGGTGGACACGAAGGTCACGTGAGGATGGTTCTCGACGTCGAGGAAGTCGGCGGACCGCAGATGGTTGTCACGGTCGGCGGCGCCGGTGTTGATGCTTGCCGCGTCGATGGTGACCTCCACCTTGGAGTCGGCCAGGTTCTCGGCGATCTCGATCTTGGCGTCGAAATCCTCGAAGTGGCCCCTCACCTTGCTCACCATGAGGTGCTTGGCGACGAACCCGATCTTGGTGTGGTTCTTGTCGAGGGTCCAGGTCCCCGCCTCGATCTCAGGGACGGTCAATGTCTTGGTGCTCACTGTGTCTCCTTTGGTCAGAGAGCCAAATCAGTTGCTGTGTACAACCATTGAATCAAGCAACTATTCCGGATAATCTGAGGACATGGCCAAGACTCCCCCGGTCGAACTGCGCGCCTGGCGCGCTCTCATGCACGTTCACGCCACCGTCATCGACTCCATCGACGAGACGTTGCGCCGCGAGGTGGGGATCCCCGGAAGCTGGTACGAGGCATTGGTCGAGATCGCGTTGGCCGGGGGGACGATGCGGATGAACGAGTTCGCCCGGGAGACGACCCTCACCAAGAGCGGGGCCACCCGGTTCGTCGATCGGCTGGAGAGAGCCGGCCTGGTTCGGCGGGAGACCAGCACGACCGACCGGCGTGTGTCCCAACTCTCCCTGACCGAGGAAGGGAGACGCCTCCAGAAGGCAGCCGACCCCCATGTGCTCAGGATCGTGGCGGAGAAGTTCGGCGATCACGTGACAGGCAGCGAGGCCGAGGTGATGTTCACCGCCCTCGATCGGGCGCGGGTCGCCTCCTCCGGCCTACCCTCGAGCCCATGACCGAAGAACGACCAGTCACTTCCGACCAACAGACCTGGTCGGTCTTGGCGCACGCATCCGCCTTCATTCAGCTGATCGGGATCCCCTCAGTGGTGGGGCCGTTCGTGGTGTGGTTGCTGAAGCGGACCGACCCGGTGGTCGAGCCACATGCCCGGGCCGCCCTCAACTTCCAGCTCAGCCTGCTGATCTACTTCGCGGTCGGCAGCATCCTGGCTGTGTTGTTCGCCATCACCATCGTCGGGATCGTGGTCACGATCCTGCTGGTCCTCCTGCTCGGTGCGCTGTTCATCGCCGAACTGGTCTTCGCGGTGCTTGCCTCGATGGCCGCCTCGCGGGGCGAGCTGTACCGGTATCCCTTCAGCCTGGAGCTGATCAAGGCCTAATCGGAGGTGCGGGGCGTCCGGCCGATCCAATAGCCGAGGAACCCCCCGATCACGGCCCCGGCGGGGATCCCGAACACAAGGGTCACTGCCGCCGCAGCCAGATCGCCGAAGCCATCGGTGGGGGCCAGGGCCACGGCAATGAGCCCGATGCCGACGGCGAGGAGGACCCCGATCACGGCGCCGATCGCCATTCGGGCCACCGGGTGCAGACCTTTGAACCAGGACACAGGGGTCACCCGGCCCCGAGCTTGGCCACCATCGCCCACAGCGCCACCAGGACGACCGCGATGTCGACGGCGAAGACACGATGGATCGCCTTCATGGCCGGCTCGATGCCCGATCCCGCCTCGACCGCTTCGAGTAGCCGCTTCTCGGCCTTGGAGGCCACCAGGGGCTGGAAGGCTGCCGAGAAGACGAACACACCGATGCCGACCAGCACGAAGGTGTCGTTCCAGCTCCAGGCGTCCTGGGTCCACACCAGGGCGATCCCGCTGAGGAGCGTGAGGGTGGCCACCGGCCCGAAGTAGCGGTCGGCGGCCGCGGTCAGAGTCTGCAGCGCCCGACCGGAGGTGGAGGCGTTGCGGGCCAGCTGGGTCTGGCTGAACCAGCCGTGGAGACCACCACCGATCCAGCCGGCGGCGCCGATTATGTGCAGGAAGAGCAGCCCTTCTCTCATGCCGGCAAGTTAGTGGGCCCCGATCAGCGGTGGAGGTCGGGGTCGCTTTGGGTGGCCCGAGTCCGCACCGTGTATACCGAGTCTCCCGAGAGGATCCCGCTCCGACCGAGAAGACGCCCGTGCTCCCAGTTGGAGAGACCGAGCTCGGGTCGGTCCAGGGCGAACTGACCGTCGACCCACCGGGTGAACCCGTTGCCCACGAACGGGGCGTCGATTCGGTCGAAGAACCTCTGATGCTCGCCCTCATCTTCGGAAATCAGGCTGGCGGCGAGACGGGGGCTCTGTGTGTTGAACAGCTCGATGGCGGCGTCGACATCCGGGACCAGCGTCAGACTCACCTCGGGGCTCTGCTCCCACTCCCACTCGACACCGAGCTCGTCATCGCCGATCAGCTCGGTTCTCGGCTCGGTGACCGGGCCCACGGCGCGGAAGATCTCCGCCGGCTGCATCCACGACTCGGGTATCGCCGCGAGCGCCGATTCGGTCACGTGCAGCTTGGACACCGTGCCGAGACGGGTCCCGGCCTGATCGAGGGCGTCCAGGAAGACCGGGATCAGATCCGTTCGGCTCTCGACGATGCAGACCGCGTTCACGGAGTTGCACACCTTGCGGTCGAGGGAGTTCAGCACCGCCGACCCGAAGGCGGCGGCGTCGGCGGTGCTCCCCGCCACGATCCAGGCGCCCCCGGTGCCGTGGAGACTGACCGGGACCCCGCTCTGCCGGGCCACCGCACCCAGTTGGGCCACGGCCGTGCCCGAACCGCGGGCAACGGCCAACGAGAGACGGGAGTCGGAGAACATGGCCCATCCGGCGGCACGGGACGGCGTGTCGATCATGACCACCGCCCCATCGGGCAGCCCGGACTCGGCGAGCGCCGGGGCGAGGGCCAGGTCCATGATCGCCCGGGCGGTGTCCAGGGCGTCGGAGCCGATACGGAAGACCACCGTGTTGCCGGCGGCCAGCACACCGGTGGCGTCGGCGAAGACGTTGGGCCGGCCCTCGAAGACGAAGCCAACCACACCCAAACCCGATCTGATCTGCTCCAGGACCCAGCCATCGTGGGTGACCGTCTCGATCACCAAGTTGCGGCCGACGTCATTGCCGACCCAGGCGCGCAGCCCTTCGATCATCCCCCGGCGCATCGGCTCGGTCAGGAGGAGACGGGTGGTGGAGCGTCCCCTGGCGGTGGCTCGTTCGACGTCGCCCCGGTTGGCGGAGAGGATCTGCTCGAACACTTCGTCGTCACCCAGATTGTCGGCGAATCGGTTGAAGAACGCGGACAACTGGTCCTGGGGGACACTTCCCATCTTCGAGAAGGCGGCGTATGCCGAGTCGATGGCTCGGGTCGCCAGCAGCCAGTCGTCCTCGGGGATGTGGAGCAGGTCACCCGTCTCCTGGACCACGACGAGACGATCGCCCTTGCGGAAGGCGCGGGCCAGCGAATCGTCGACACGGGTGATGCGGTCGCCGCCGTAGACGATCGCCATCCCGGGCTCCAGCTCCGTGAGAGGCTCGAACATCGAACGATCCTAAGTCAGCAGCACCAGGTCGTCGCGGTGGATGACCTCACCACCGGCGACGGAGCTGTGCTCGCCACGCACGCGGTCGATATCGGCAGCAGACATCGAGGTGAGACCCTTGGCGATGAGCCGATCCTGATGCAGCACCTCCACGGCCACCCCTCCCGGGAACACGCCCTCCACGGCTACGACGCCCACCGGCAGCAGCGACTTGCCTGCCGTAGTGAGCGCCTCCATGGCACCGTCGTCCACGGTGACCTGGCCTTCCGATGGCGAGCCGAAGGCGATCCAGAGCTTGCGGGCGGACAGTGCCGACTCCCGCGGGTCGACCCATGTGCCGACCGTGGCACCGCCTATCGCCCGCGCCACCACGTCGGGCTCGGAGGCGTGGGCGATGACGGTCGGGATCCCGGACCAGGCCGCCATCCGGGCCGCCGCCACCTTGGTGGCCACCCCGCCGGAGCCGAACCGGCCCTGACTCGAGCTCACCCTGAGCTGGTCGAGCACCTGGTCGGTGTGCCGGACCGCGGTGAGCAACTCGGCAGTCTCGGAGACCCAGGGGTCACCGGAGAAGATGCCTGGAGTGTCGGTGAGCAGCACGAGCATCCCGGCCCCCACCAGATGGGACACGATGGCGGCGAGACGGTCGTTGTCCCCGAACCGAACCTCCTCGACCACGACAGTGTCGTTCTCGTTGACCACCGGCACCACGCCGAGGGAGAGCATGCGATTGAGGGCAGCCCGGGCGTGGAGGTACTGGTCGCGACGCGCCACGACGTCCCTGGTCAGCAACACCTGGCCCACCTGACGCCCGACCCGCTCGAAGGCGGCCGTGTACATGGCCATGAGACGGTTCTGGCCGACGGCGGCTGCCACCTGGAGCCCGGGCAGGTCGCCCGGGCGGTCGCTCAGACCCATCGCAGGCAGGCCGGCGGCGATGGCGCCCGAGGTCACCAGGACGGTGGGATGCCCGGCCTCCCAAGCGGTCATGACGTTGGACACCACCCGGGCAACGGCCTCGGGCTCGATGCCGGGCTCACCACCCGTGAGGCTGGAGGTGCCGATCTTGATGACAACCGGCGATCCGGGTGCAGCCGCGCGTCTCATGTCGAGCGGGGACGGTAGTTAGATCTTGGGCAAGCGGAACCCGGACTTTTCGACGACGTGGTCCCTGGCGGAGGCGGCCATTCGCATCACCGCCGGCCAATCGACGTGGAGCAGCTTTCCTGCTCGTTTCATCACCCGGCCGGCGATCAGAACCGTGTCCACGTTGCCCGTGTCCATGCCTGCCACCACCGCGGTGACCGGATCGTTGAGCGGAGTCACGTTGATCCGGTCGGTGCGCAGCATGACGATGTCGGCTTGCTTGCCGGGGGTCAGAGTCCCCACCTTGTGATCGAGGCCGTTGGCCCGCGCCCCCTCCAGAGTGGCCCATCGCAGCACGTCCAGTGTCGAGGCGGCGCTCTTTCCCTGGGCGGTGGCCACGGCCCGTTGCAGGGCCAGGACCGAGCGCATCTGGTTGAACATGTCGGAGGGCACGTTGGTCTCGACATCGACACTGAGGCTGGGAGAGAGCCCCCGGTCCAGGAACTTCTGGATCGGCGGCATGCCGTGCCCCATCATCATCTCGACCGGCGACGCCAGCGAGACGGTCCCACCCGTATCGACGATCATCTGGATCTCGGTGTCGTTGAGGGTCGTGCAGTGAATGTAGGTGGTGTCGGGCCCGAGCAACCCGGCCTCTCCGAACTCCTGCACCTTGCCGTCGAGCCCGTAGCTGCCCACGCCGACGTGGGTGGTGATCCGGGCGTCGGTCTCGCGGGCCAGCTTCCAGTGGTCGCGAGACACTTCGAAGTCGGTGAACTCGGGGCCGGGCGCCGCCAGCGCCAGCGTGAGCATCTGGTCCTTGGTCGAGAAGTGCTCTGTGGCAGCCCGCACGAACCAGCTCGGCTGCCGCTCCTCCCACTTGCCCCACCAGGGGAAGCCGTAGGCGAACACGGCGCGCAGACCCGAATCCTTGACCGCGGCGATGACGGCGTCGGTGTGCGCCGGTGATCCCTGGATGTGGGACCAGTCGAGAAGCGTGGTGATCCCGGCGTCGATGGCGCCGAGGGCCGAGACCAGGTTGCCCACATAGGCGTCCTCCGGCCGGAAGGCAGGGGCCAGCTTGTGAAGGACGAAGGAGATGTAGCTGGTCCGCCCCTCGAGAGGGACGTCGGTGCCGATGTTGCGCAGCAGCCCCTCCCAGATGTGACGATGGGTGTCCACGAACCCGGGGACGACGATCATGCCGGTGGCGTCGATCACCTCGGCGTCATCGGCGACGACGTTGGGGCGGATCTCGACGATGCGGTCCCGCTCTATCAGGATGTCGCCGACCAGGTCGCCGATGTCCGGATCGAGACTGATGATCGTCCCGTTCTTGATGAGCCGGCGGCCCGAGTGGGGGATGCTGAAGTCGATGCCCGACGGGTAGAAGTCGGGGACCTCGGCCTTCTCGGCCACACGGCTCCCGATGACGAGACGTCTGACCTTGCGGTAATTCCGCTTGACGAGCTCCTTCAGGTCGCCCGCCTGGAAGAGGATGATCCCGATCAGGACCAGGACACCGATGATCATCGAGCCGTCGCTTGGGGTCAGACCGAGGAACGGGAGGACCATGAGGATCAGGGCGAGCAGCACCGATGCCACCGCACCCCCCACGAATGTGGCCCGGCCGCCGGCCAGCGAGGCGCCCCCGAGCACTGCGGCGGTGATGCTGTTCAAGGCGAAGGAAGACCCGATCTGGGCGTTGCCGATCGGGGAACGGGCCATGACGAAGAAGCTGGCCACGGCGGCGAGGACGCTGGACAAGAGCAGCGCCCGGACCCGAACCCAGTTGGTCCTGATCCCGCCTCTCTTGGCCGACCTCTCGTCGAATCCCACCGCCCGGACCGCGAGACCCGAGCCCGAGGCGTGGAGCCACAGGTCGAGCAGCGCCGCCCCGACGACGATGACGATGAACGCAATCGGGATCGGGCCGATGGAGGTGGTCAGGAAGTCGACCAGCTGGGCGCTGATCGCTCCCTGGGCGGTGGGGCGGAGGGTGAGCGAGATCCCATCCAGGATGCTCAGGGTGGCCAGGGTGGCGATGATCGAGGGGATCTTGACCCCGCGAATCAGACCGGCGTTGACCAGGCCGAGCACGGCGCCGGCGCCGAGAATGGCAGCGACGCCGATCAGGATCTGACCCGGCCCGGCTTCGGCTCCGATCAGGTACGACGCCGTGACCACCCCGAAGGTGATCATGGCGCCGACGGAGAGGTCCAGATAGCCGACCAGGACGGCGTGGGTCTGTGCGATGGCTGCGATCGCCAACGGCATGGCCAGAAGGGCGATGTTGTAGATGTTGGAGGCGTTGAGGAAGCCCTCGAACCGGGAGCTCGTGTACCAGAGCAAGGCGGCGATGAGCAGGATCTGGAGGGCCACCGGCATCCACAGCCGGAACCTGATCACCTTGCGCCACTTGTTCTTGTCCCGGGCGTTGCGCGCGATCTTGCGTATCAGCTGACGGGTTGCGTCGATCCGGGTGGTGGCGATCGGCTCGCTCATGATCCCGAACCGTTGCTGGATGCCTTGGGCATGGCCACGCCCAGAGGGGAGCGTGCCGACCTGGACATTCCCGGGCCACGGACAATGGCCTCGACGATCCGGACCTCGTCCAACTCGTCGCCCGGGATCTCTTCGACGATCGTCCCCCGTGACATGACCAGCACCCGATCACAGAGACCTGACAGCTCGATCGGGTCGGAGGACTTGACCAGGATGGCGGCGCCAGAGTCGCTTCTGGCCCGCAGGGCTTCGTAGATGTCGAACCTTGACCCCACGTCCACACCCTGGGTGGGCTCGTAGGCCAGGATCACGGCCGGCTCCTTCAGGAAGGATCTGGCCACAGACACCTTCTGCTGATTGCCACCGGAGAGGAACTCGACCGGTTGGTCGAGCGAGGGAGTCCTGATCTCGAGCCGGTCGACCAGCTCGTTGACCGCTCTTCGCTCCGCCCTCCTGTTGAGGAAGCCGAGGGTGGAGAACTTGCGCAGAGACTGGATGGTTGCGTTGACCCGGACACCGAGCACCCCCATCAGGGCCTCACGCTTGCGGTCGCCGGGCAGAAGCATCATCCCCGCGCCCACCGCCTCGTGTGTCGAGACGAGGTTGAGCTCCTCCCCGTCACAGACCACGCGCCCGGCGCGGGGCGGGGTGCGCCCGGAGAGCGTGTCGAACAACTGGGGTTGGCCGTTGCCCTCGGCCCCTGCGATCCCGACGATCTCACCGCTCTGCAGGGTGAAGCTGACCGGCCCGAAGGACTGGCCCTGGAGCCCGTCCACGACCAGCACGTCCTTGGGCTCTCCGAAGACCGGCGCCGCGGTGGGAAACGCCGCCTCGAAAGGGCGTCCCACGATCAACTCGACCAACTCGGACTCCGTCGTCGCGCGGGCCTCGAAGGTGCCCCGGTTGCGCCCGTCCCGGAGCACGGTGACCCGATCGGCCACCTCGAGCACTTCCGGCAGCCGGTGGCTCACGTAAACCACGCCGACACCGCGTTCCTTGCAGGCGAGCACGGTGCGATGCAGGGCCTCCACCTCGTCCGGGCCGAGAGCGGTCGTGGGCTCGTCCAGGAGCAAGACCCTGGGATCGGTGACCAGGGCCTTGGCCACCTCGAACAGTTGCCGCTCGGCGAGGGTCAGGAAACCTGCAGGGACATCGGGGAACAGCTCGATGTCGAGGTCGAATTCGGCCAGCAGCTTGCGGGCCCATCGCTTCCGTTCCCGATAGGGCGGCCGTTTGTCGGGGGGGGCCGCCATGAAGAAGTTGTTCTTGACCGGCTCCATCCCCACGGCCGAGCCGTCCTGATAGGCCATCGCCAGCCCCAGCTTGCGGGCCAGGGCCGGCGAGTCCGTCTTGAGGGGTTTGCCCCCGATCCGGACGGTGCCCAGATCGGGTTCGACAAACCCTGATGCGATCCCGAGGAGAGTCGACTTCCCCGAGCCGTTCTCGCCTACGAGGGCATGGACCTCACCGGCGCGGCAGTCGAAGCTGACATCGGTCAGCGCTCGAACCGCCCCGAACTGGCGGGACACGCCCGCCAGTTCGAGAACGATCTCGTCAGACATCGAGTCTCCGCCGGGACCGTGTTGTCATGACCCTGAGAACATCGCCTGCAGGATGTTGTCCGGCACCAGCGAGGTGCCCGACACGACCGGGTTGGGCCGGTCCGGGTCACAGTCGTCCGCGGTGACCTCACGCATGACGTGGGGCACCACGATCTCACCCGGGACCTCGTAGTCCTGCAACGTCAGCATCGCCGCCGTGACACCGATCCGGGACTGGAAGTTGCCTCCAGCCGAGTAGTAGATCTTGTACGTCGGCTCGTTGCGCTCGGCCCAGTCACAGAAGAGGCTCTGCTCGTCCGTGCGCAGTGCCAGGGTCAGGTTCGCCACCGGGATGCCCAGCTCCTCGTAGGCCTGCAGGCCGGAGAGGATGCCGTCGGCGTACTCGTAGGCGTAGCCCCTGATCTCGGGGTTGGCCGTCAACAGCCCGCGGAACACGTCCGGGATGATCGGGTTGAACCAGTTGGTGTCGCCCGTCGTGCTGTTCTCGTCCGCCGGCGGGTTCACCAGGTTCAGAGTGTCGCTGAGCGACTCGATGGTGCACCGCTGCCAGCCAAGGGACAGGGCATTGCCCGGGGTCCCGCCCAGAAGAGCGACGTCCCCTTCGGGGATGCCGTTGTTCAGGGTGTCGGCAAAGCTTTGGCCCAGTTCACACAGGTTCTCACCCACCACGGCGGTGTAGTCCTCGCCAGGGGTGAGAGCACCTTCCTGGCCGGGCAGCCCTACGTAGCCCGCGGAGAACGGGATGTAGGGGATGCCGGCGGCTTCCGCCTCCTGGACGACCGGCGCCAGCAGGGCTCCCATGTCCGGGTATCCGACGATGAAGTCGACCCCGCTCTGGATCAGGAACCTGATGTCGTTCTCGTGGACCGCCGGGTCGGCGTCGAAGTTGGCAGCCGTCGAGATGATGGTGCCGATCTCCGGATAGGTGAGAGCCTGGAGGATCGCCTCCATATGGCTCACCGACCGCCATACGTTGACGTCGTTGCCGCCACCGTCCGCATAGCCCATGACCAGTTCGCCACCGCTCCCGGTCTCACACTGCTGGTTCGCCCAGCACTCCAGAGCCTTGTCCATCGTGGCCTGGTCCACATCCTGGGTGGCACGGGCCACCGAAGCCAGGATGATGTTCCAACTCGCCTCGTCGGACGGTTCCACCGGGCCCAGGGCCTTCTCCACGAGCGCCATGTCGGCCGCCGACGGGTCTTCCCCATAGTCGGCCAGCGGGTTGTCGCTCGATGGCGGCGCGGTCGTGCCCGGGGCGGCGGTCGTGCCCGGACCCGCGGTCGTGTCCGGGGCGGCCTCGGTCGTGTCCGGGGCCGCAGCCTCGGTCGTGTCCGACGTGCCATCCCCGGCACAGGCGGCTACCACGATCGCCAGCACGACCAGGAGCCCAATCAACTTCTTTCCTGTCATTTCCTCCTCCATTTGGGCGGGAACGCCCTTGGCTTGTCTTCTCAAGTGGTTCGGTGATTCGTTGCCCCGAATCTCCTTTCTCAACCAGTTCTCGCGACTGTGTTCGTCTTGGTTCCATTTCCCGGGCGCCCGGGTCTTCGCCGTTCGCGGAGCACTCGCTCCACGCCTTTGATGATCCGGTCGCCCGAAACCAGCATTCCCCCGATGATCACGAGGCCGAAGACCACGAACTGGAGCGAGGTCGGCAGGCCCAGGGTGAGCAGCATCTGATTGAGCCCGGTGAGGAAGATGGCGGCCACGAAGGTCGACATCGAGCTGGCCAACCCACCGGTGAGCGACGCCCCGCCGATGACCACCGCGGCGATGGGCCCCAACAGGTACTGGGTCTGCTCGGCCACACCGGGGGTACGGAGAAGCCCGGCCGAGGCCACACCGACCAACGCGAACATGACGCCCGCAACCACATAGACCAGGATCTGGTTGAGGTTGACCCGGACCCCGACCACGTGGGAGGCGACCGGGTTGGCCCCGACCACCTGGAAACGGCGCCCGACGGTGGTGTAACGGAAGCCGAGGATGAGGACGATCGTCAGGATCACCCCGGCCCAGAACACCTGGCTGACCCCGAGCACCCGGGTGAAGGTCCACTCCGACCACCCTGGCGGAACCTGGCTCTGCACCGGGAAGGTGCGCCCGTAGCGGTTCACCACCCCGATCACCACCTGGCCGACGGCCAGGGTGACGATCAGGGCATTCAGCTTGAGACCGCCGATCAGGATCCCGTTGACCAGACCGATCAGAGCCCCTACCCCCACGGCGGTGAGGATGGCGAGACCAATCCTGTCGTCGGACCCGCCGCCGACACCGACCATGATCGCCGCCGCCAGTGTCACCGTTCCGGGCGTGCTCAGGTCGATGCCACCGGTCATGATCACCAGCATCTGGCCCAAGGCGGCCACACCGAGCAGTGCGCCGTACGGGGCGATGGCGCGCAGCGAGACCGAACCGATGGTGGCCGGGGCCCAGATGGCGGCGACCACGATCAGGAGGAGCAGCGCCAGATAGACCGGCAGATAGCGGGAGGCGACGACGAACGAGGTGAGGGCCGAGGAAGGAGCCCGCACCGCGGTCATGACGCCACTCCCGTCGCGGCCAGCAGACCCGATGCCCGCGCCACCCTCGCCTGGGCCTCGCTTGCCAGGGCTCTGGCCCGCTCAACGTCCGCGGTCAGGACGCCGTCCCGCATCAGGGCGCGGCCGGCGCAGAAGACATGATCGACGTTGGAGGTGTCCATCCCCCAGACCACGGCCCCGATCGGGTCGTTGATCGGCCAGATGTTGGGCCGGTCGGTGCGGAGCACGATCAGGTCGGCCTGTCTGCCCCTCTCGATCGACCCGGTCACCGCGCCGAGACCGGCGACTCGCGCCCCGTCGACCGTGGCGAAGCGGATCACCTCACGGGTGGTGAGCAGGTTGGGCAGACCGCCCTTCCCGGCCAGCTTGAGATCGAAGTGGGTGGCGTGCTGGACCGAGTTGGTCGCCCGCATCTGGGCGAAGATGTCCCCCGGGGCGACCCGCTCGCTGTCGACCCCCAGCCCGGGCCGGATCCCGCGGTCGATCAGCTCCTGGATCGGGGGGATCCCCATGCCGTCGGCCATCTCGCTGGCGGGCGCCAGTGAGACCGACGTCTTGTGGGCGGCGATGGCGTCGAGGTCGCCGGTGTCGAGATGGGAGCAATGAACCAGGGTCACATCGGTTCCGAGCAGACCGCGCTCCCCCAACCCGGCGACGACACCGCGGTGAGACGGGTCGGCCCCGACGTGGGTGTGAACCCGCATGCCCAGCTCTCTCGCCAACCCCCAGTCGCGGGAGACCCGGTCCAGGTCATCGGGCGACGGGTCGTTCGGGCCGGAGGCGATGGTGGTTGTCTCGTCCGGGTTCTGCGCCCACCGGGCCGCCAAACGACGCAGACCGGCCTTCTCGTCCTGATGGCCACCAGCCCACACCGGCATCGAGTGCACGAAGACGGTGCGCAGCCCGGCGTCGCGGTGGGCTTCCAGGGCCGCATCGACGTGACCGGGGTCCGCCGAGACGTCGGACCAGTCGACAACGGTGGTGATCCCGGCCTCCACCGCGCCCAGCAACCCGATCAGGGTCGCCGCGTAGACGTCTTCGGGTTGGTAATGGGGCCCGTACACGGCAGGCCGGACCGGGCCCGGCCCCTCGGAGCCAGTCTCCCCGAGATTGCGGAAGAGGGACTTCCAGAGATGACGATGGGTGTCGACGAACCCGGGCATGATGATGGAATCGGTCGCCTCCACCACCTCGGCTCCGCGAGCGCGCAGACCGGGCCCGACCTCCGTCACGACGCCGTCCTCTATGAGCACGTCCGCAACGACATGGTTGGGAGTCCTCGCCCCGAGGGTGAGAACGGTGCCCCCGCGGATCAACGTCTTTCCGCTCAAATACCGGCTCCGGAGTCGACCGACTTCAACACGGTCTCATAGATCCGATCCACCGACGGGATGGCCAGGTCCTCGAGTGCGGCCGCCGAGGGCAGCGGGATGTGTGGTGTGGTGATCCGGAGGCTGGGCCCATCCAGGTCCCAGAAGACCTCCTCGTCGACGATGGAGACCAGTTCGGCTCCCCATCCACAGAGACGGGGGTTCTCCTCGACGGTGAAGAACCGGCCGGTCTTGGAGACCGACTCGAGCAGGGTCTGTGTGTCCAGAGGCACGAGTGAGCGAACATCCACGACCTCCACCGAGACACCCGCCTCCTGGAGGAGCTCGGCGGCCTCCAGAGCACGGGGGACCATGAGGGCCAAGGCGGCGATGGTGGCGTCTGTTCCCTCGCGCAGCACCTTGGCCTTCCCCAACTGGTCCACGATCTCGCCGTCGGGGATCTCGGCCTTGGTGGCCATGAGTGACTTGTGCTCGAAGAAAACCACCGGGTCCGGGTCCCTGACCGAGGCGGCGAGCAGACCAATCACATCCACCGGTGTGGACGGGGCGACCACCTTGAGACCGGGGATCATCATGCACCAGTTCTCCACCGACTGGGAGTGCTGGGCGCCGAACCGGGATCCCCCGCCGTTGGCCGTCCGCACCACGAGGGGAAGGCTGACCTGCCCGTTCGTCATGTAGCGGCTCTTGGCGATCTCGTTGGCGATCATGTCGAAGCAGACCGCGATGAAGTCGGAGAACATGATCTCGGCGATCACCGGGACCCCGGTCATGGCCGCACCCATGGCGGCGCCGACGATGGCCTGTTCCGAGATGGGCGTGTCGCGGACCCGATCCGGCCCGAACTGCTCGAGAAGGCCGACTGTCGTCTTGAAGACACCACCGGCGGCGGCGATGTCCTCGCCCAGCATCACCAGCATCGGGTCGCGCCGCATCTCCTGGGCGATGCCATAGGCCACTGCCTCGCGATATGTCAGTTCCGCCATGCCGACCCCCCGTCTGCGTAGACATGGGTGAGCAGGGCGTCCTCGCCCGGCTCACGGCCGCTCTTGGCGAACTCGGTGGCAGCGTCCACCGCCTGGGCCACCTCGCGCTCGATCTGAGTGAGCGTGGCCTCCGGTGTCCCCAAAGTCAGGAGCCGGTCGTGATACATGGGGATGGGGTCGCGCCCCTTCCAGGCCTCGACCTCGGCCTCGGGCCGGTACTTGCCGGGATCGGCACGGGAGTGGCCGCCGTGGCGATAGGTGACCGCCTCGATCATCGAGGGGCCGCCACCCGAACGAGCCTTGGAGATCGCGGTGCGAGCGGCGAGGTAGACGGCGTCGGGATCATTGCCGTCGACGACGACCGGATCCATGCCATAGGCCGGGGCCCGATCGGCGGCGGGGTTCGGCACCGCGGTGATCAGGTCGATCGGGGTGTACTCCATGTAGAGGTTGTTCTCACACACGAAGACCACCGGCAGACTCCAGATCTTGGCCATGTTGAGCGCCTCGTGGAAGGCGCCGATGTTGGTGGTCCCGTCACCGAAGAAGGCCACCGCCACCTGCTCGGTGCCCCGCATCTGGGCGGACCAGGCAGCGCCGTTGGCGACGCAGAGATGGGCGCCGATGATGGCGTAGGAGCCCATCATCCCTTTCTCGACGTCAGTCAGGTGCATCGAGCCTCCCTTCCCGCCGAGGACCCCGTTCTCACGACCGAGAAGCTCGGCCATGGCCGGGCCCATCTCCATCCCCCGAGCCAGGGAATGGGCATGTCCGCGGTAGGTGGCGAAGGTGTAATCGTCGGGCCGCATGGCGGTGGCCACACCCGTGGCGATCGCCTCCATGCCCAGGGAGAGGTGGCTCGTCCCCTTGACCAGGTTCTGCATGAACAGGTCGTAGGCCCGCTTCTCGAACTGACGCAGCTCCTGGAGCTTCCGGTACATGCCGACCCGCGTGTCGGGGGGGATGTCGGCCTGCGCCAGCGACCCGTCGACCGGCTTGGGGAGACGCGGCTCCCTCCGCGCGTAGTCGTAGAGACCGTCAGTAGGCATTGGCCACCATCAGCTCTTCGCACGGGAACAGGGTGATGACCTTGGCGCCGTCAGCGGTCACCACCAGCTCTTCTTCGATCCGGGCCGCAGACCGGCCGTCCGCCGCCGGGGCGTAGGTCTCGAGGGCGAAGACCATGCCCTCCCTGATCTCCACGGGGGTGTCCAGGGAGTTCAGCCGGCTGATGATGGGCCGCTCATGGAGACCGACACCCACCCCATGCCCGAATTGCAGACCGAAGGCGTCCATCTCGTCCTCGAACCCGAACTCGTGCGCCTCGGGCCACACCTTGGCGATCTGGTCGGTGGTGACACCGGGGCGGACCAGCTCGATGCCGGCGTCCATCCACTCCCGGGCCTGCTTGAAGGCGTCGCGCTGGGCCTGGGTGGCCCGGCCGACCACGAAGGTTCGGTAGTAGCAGGTGCGGTAACCGTTGAAGACGTGGATGATGTCGAAATAGGCCTGGTCGCCCGGGCGGATGATCCGGTCACTGAACACGTGGGGATGCGGGGAGCAGCGCTCGCCGGCGATCGAGTTGACCGCCTCGACGAACTCGGACCCCATCTCAAAGAGCCGGGCATGCACCAGCCCGACCACGTCGGACTCGCGGATACCGGGCTTCAGCGCCTCGAAGACGTCCTGGTAGACCCCGTCGACCATGGCACATGACTGGGTGAGGAGGACGATCTCGTCCGGGCTCTTGATCTCCCGGGCCCGCATCATCGCCTGCTGACCGTCGACGACCTGGATGCCGGCCCCCTGGAGCGCCAGGAGCACTGCGGTCTCCGCCATGTCGACCCCTAGCTTCTCCCCGCCGACTCCGGCGTCATCGAGCGCCGCCTTGATCTCACGGACTGCACGGGCGTGAAGCCCGGTCTCGGGACCGATCGCCCCCTGGAGACCGGTGTTGCCTCCCACCGAGTTCTCGGTGTCGTACATGTGGGGCAGTTGGAGACGGTGTGCCTTGGCGGCCGAGCCGAAGTCCCAGACCTTGGGACGACCCTCCCGGGTGACCAGCGCCCACCGCTCCCCCTTGTTGAACGCCCAGTAGCCGATCTGTGTGGCGGTGGCGTAGCGGATGTTGGAGGTCTCGAAGAGGAGGACCGCCCCCAGGTCGAACTGGTCGAGCATCTGGCGGACACGATCGAGCCGGTATTGGCGGAGCCGCTCGAAGTCGACCCGGTTCTCCCAATCCACCCCCATCACACCGGGGGCGGGGCTCGTCGCTACTGGGAACTCGTCGGCCATGGTCTTCTCCTTGTCTTCAGTCGTCGGCCCCGGCCTCGGCGGCCAGGGCGTTCTCCAAATACGTCCAGTCCCGGGCGAAACGGTACGAGTGCCGGGAGGGGGGTTGCGGCGCTTGGGTCTCCAGCCAGCGGACCACACCGTCGCCGACGTTGCGGAACTCGTGCACGCAGCCGACGCCCGCCCAGGCCACGTCACCGGGCTCCAGGTGGTACTCGACACCGTCGAATCTCGCCACCACTTCGCCCTCGAGGATCTGATAGGCCTCCTCCAGCGGGTGATCGTGGGCGCCTGCGAAGCCACCTTGCTCGTACTGGACCATGAACATCGTGGACAGGTCGGCTCCCAGATCGGAATCGACCATCATCTTCACACTGATCCCGCTGTACACGAGCAGGGCGGTGCGCATGCTGGCGCTCAGGGCCAGCTTGTCCTGGGTCTGCATCGCCGGGTCCATGTTCTCGGGATCGATGTGCCCGAAGTAGCGGTTGCGCGGGTCACGCACGTCGATCACCACCGGGTCGGTCTGCTCGATGGGCCCGGGGAACTGGGTGTCGAACCCGAACCGCTCCCTGGGCAACGGCGCCTTCATCTCTGTGAACGAGACCGGGACTGGGTCGGTGTTGCGGAACGCATGCGTCATCCCCACGGGAATCAGCCCGTAGTCGCCGGGGGCCAGGCGGTAGCTCCCCTCCGTCGTGTCCACCGTGAGATTCCCCTCCACGACGAAGATGGTCTCCTCGAAGGAGTGGACATGTGTGGCGACATGGCCCCCCGGCTCGAGATGGGCGACCTGGAAACCCATCTGCACCCCACCGGCGGCCTCGTCGACCACAGCGTCGCGGGTGTAGCCCTCGCTGCGGCCCGAGAACTCCACAGGCTCGACGAGCTCGAGGCTGCCCACCTTCTTCACGATGTGATGCGACATCAGGCGGAATCTCCTCTCAGGTAGACGGCGACCGCGCTCATGTCGGCATCGCGCAGACCCGAGTCGATGGCCGCCTTCACGATCTCGAGCCCGGTCTGGGCTTGAGCCATCGGTGCCCCCACCCTCTGCCCCAGACCGGTGATCAGCTCCAGGTCCTTGGCGACGAGGTCGAGGCTGAAGGCGACCGTGGCGTCCTCGGGATGCTCGAACGCCTCACGCTTGTACTGCACGAAGGGAGCACCGCCCACGCCTCCGGCGAAGACGTCGTAGGCGATGTCCCGCCGGACCCCAGCCTTCTCGGCAAGGACCAATGCCTCGGAGAGGGCGACGTTGAGACCGTGAACCAAACCGTTTACGGCGAGCTTGCAGGCCGCCCCCGCTCCCCGATCACCCACCCTGATCACCTGTTTGGCGATGCTGAGGAGCAACGGCTCCACCGAGGCGATCACCTCCTCGGGGCCACCGGCCATGACGGTGAGGGCACCTGCCTCGACGACCGGGACACTGCCCGACACCGGGCAGTCGATCATCACCGCCCCGGTGGCGTCGACGGCCGTTCCCACTTCGATCACCACCTGCGGGTCCACTGTGCTGCTGTCGATGGCGATGGTGTGCGTCTGGATCCCTGACACCACCCCATCGCCACCCAGATACACCTCGCGGAGGGCATCGTCGTCGGCCAGGCTCGAGAACACGATGTCGGCCCGGGAGGCCGCTTCGGCAGGTGTGGAGGCAACCGGGGCCCCGATGTCTGCGGCCACCGCCTCCGACTTGGCAGGGTCGCGGTTCCAGAGCACCAGGTCGTAGCCGGCCCCATGGAACCTGCGGGCCATTGCGCTGCCCATTCGACCCAGCCCGACCATCGCCACCGTCGGCATCGCGTCACTCGTCACTGATAAGTGACACTACACACAATCGGGCGGGTCAGGTTCTCAAAACCGAGGCGAGACCCTCGGCGATGTGCCGCCCGATGGCGATGCTGGCGGTGGCTCCGGGCGAAGGGGCGTTGAGGACATGCACCGTCTTCCCGACAGTCTCGATGACGAAGTCGTCGACCAGATTGCCGGCCCGGTCGACTGCCTGCGCCCTCACTCCCGCCCCACCCGGCACGAGGTCTCTCCGCATCAGGCGCGGCACCAGCCGACGCGCCAGACGGGCGTAGAGGGCTGTGGACCGTGAGTGGACCATCTCAGACGACCCGGCGCGCCAGTGGCGGGCGGCCAGCTTCCTGAACCCGGGATGACCCAGGATGGAGCGGAGCTCTCCCCAGTCCGGTCGCACCCCTCGGTAGTGCTCGCGGCCGAGAGCGAGAATGGCGTTGGGCCCGACCTCGACGGAGTCGTCGATGCGCCGGGTGAAGTGGACGCCGAGGAAGGGGAATCGGGGGTCGGGCACCGGGTAGATCAGGGCGCGCACCAGAGGGGAGGCGCTCTCGGTCAGCCGGTAGTACTCGCCCCGGAACGGGACGATCCTGACCCCGGGGTCGGCACCCGCCAGCTCGGCCACCCGATCGGAGTGGAGACCGGCGCAATTGACCAACACCTGGGCCGAGAAACGCTGATCACCTGCGAGGACGTCCACGCCATGGTCCCGGTGCTCGATGGCGGTGACCCGTGCGCCCGTGACGATCCGGGCCCCCTTGGCTGCCAGCTCGGCCACGTGGTGCCCGGCCAGCGCCGGGAAGTCTGCTACACCTGCCTCCGGGACGTGGAGGGCGGCCAGTCCTGTGGCCTCGGGCTCGATCTCCTCGATCTCTTCGGGGCCGATGCGACGCATGCCGGCCAGACCGTTGGCGGTGCCGCGGCGCTCCAACTCGTCCAGCGCCGGGATCTCGGAGGGATCGGTGGCGATCACCAGCTTGCCGGAACGTCGATATGGGATCCCTTCCGCCTGGCACGTCTCGTAGACCGCTTCCCTCCCCTCGACACACAACCGTGCCTTCAGGGAGCCGGGCCGGTAGTAGAGCCCGGAGTGGACGACGCCGGAGTTGTGGCCGCTCTGGTGCCGGGCCACGCCATCCTCCTTTTCCAGCACCACGAGGGAGAGACCTTCGTAGGTGTCGACCAGCGCCCGAGCCACGGCCAGACCGACCAGCCCGGCCCCGACCACGCACACGTCGAACCTGTTCTCACTCACCGGTCACCTCCGAAGTGTCATTGTGATCAGCGTCACTGCACACGGCAATGCCAGAGGTATATCCTCACCATTCACTGAGCAAGGAGCGAGACGAGTGGCAGATGGGTCGGTGCTGATTGTCGGAGGGACCGGTGGGATCGGGCGCGAGATCGCCCGTCATTACCGGGACCAGGGCCAGGACGTGATCATCACGGGCCGTGACGCCGACCGGTGCAGCGAGATCGCAGCCGAGATCGGCGAAGGTGTCACCGGGATCGGCTTCGACCTCGCCAAGCCGGGGGAGATCGAATCGGCCCTGTCCGGCGTGGGTCCGGTCTCGCGGCTGGTCCTCTCCGCCATCGCCCGGGACAACAACCCGATCAAGCAGTACGACTTCGAGGGGGCGATCAACCTCACCACCATGAAGCTGGTCGGGTACACGCAGACCGTTTACGTGCTCCTCGACCGTCTCTCGCCCGAAAGCTCGGTGGTGCTCTTCGGCGGGCTCGCCAAGGAGCGGCCATACCCGGGGTCGACCACCGTCACCACGGTGAACGGCGGGGTGAGCACCCTGATCCGGACCCTGGCCACCGAGTTGGCCCCGATCCGGTTCAACGCCATCCATCCCGGGATCGTCGGTGACAGCCCGTTCTGGGCGGACAAGGATCTCAGCGGAGTGGTGGCCCGCACGCCCACCGGCAAACTGGCGACGATGGCTCAGGTGGTGGACGCCACGGTGTTCCTGCTCGAGAACGAAGCGGTGAACGGGGTGAACCTCAACGTCGACGGCGGTTGGATAATGATGTGAGCGACGTCCACCGCAGCACGCGACTCGATGAGACCCTGGACGGGATCGGTGACCGTCTGCGGGAGGAGCGGGTCAAAGCCGGGATAAGCCAGCGTGAGCTGGCCCGCCGTCTCGGGCTGTCCGCCAGCATGATCTCCCAGCTGGAGAGTGGGATGTCCAAGCCGTCGGTAGGCACCCTGTACGCCATCGTCACCGAGCTCAACCTCTCCCTGGACCGCGTGATCAGAGGTGAGGACTTCGCCGGCGAGCACCCGGGGCCTCCGGCCGAGCAGACGGACAGCCCATTGGTCCGGCCTGAGGACCGTCACGTCATCGAGCTCGACTCCGGCGTCAGATGGGAGGAGTTGTCGGCCTCCTCAGAAGACGGGGTCGACTTCCTCCACGCCACCTACGAGGTGGGCGGGGCGTCCACGCCGGATTCGTCACTGATGCGTCACCACGGCCGGGAGTACGGCTACGTGATCTCGGGCACGCTGGGCATCCAGATCGGTTTCCAGGAATACGAGCTCAACCCGGGCGACTCGATCGCCTTCGACTCGACCCAGCCCCACCGTCTCTACAACAAGTGCGACGAGCCGGTTCACGCCATTTGGTTCGTGGTCGGCCGTGACGCCGACAACCGTCGCTGACTAGGTCGACGCTCGCTCCTTCCAGGCCGTGATCTGACGCTGGACATTGGCGGCGTCGAACCAGGCGTTCTCGTAACAGATCAAACCGTCGCGGACCTCGAAGATGTGGAGGATGCGGATCTCGACCGGGGCGCCACCACCTGACATCCCCGACCACTCCCCTTCGACACGACCGCTGAGGATCGACTCGTCGACGACGAAGCGGCCATCCCCGCTGCTGAAACGTTTCACCGTCTCCAACCTCACGTCCGGGATGGCATCGATGATCGAGGAGTAGACCCGGCCCACCTCCTCCTTCCCGTGGAACGGGGAGTCCGGATGGGTGACGTCGTCCCAGACGATGTCGTCGGTGTAGGTGGCCAGGGTGCCCTCCACGTCGTGGGCGTTCTCGGCGGCGAAATGACGGTCGATGATGTCCATGTTCCCTCCTGACGGCACGCTCACCGGGCCCCCGGCCAGGTGAAGACTTCTTCCGGCGGCTCCCGATGAGCCGGCTGCTCCAGCATGTTGACCCCGTTGACGTCGCGGACGAAGCCGAGCCACCAAGAGTCGTGTGGTGACGTCGGGTCCCAGACCCTTTGTCGCATCAGCGCCAGCCCCTCCGGGGAGATGTCGTAGACACTGACACCGATGTCGGATCCGTCGCGGGCATGGCTGATCCAGTACGAGTGGGCTCGCACCCCATAGCGGGCGTTCAAGGCCTCGTACTCACCCATGTGGCTCTGCAACTCGGCGCCGAGACCCCGGAATCTGTCCGTGGCCCCGGGCACGATCGGGGTAGCACTCGCGAATAACATCCGACCACCTTTCGTATTCGCCCCGATCCTATGTTTCCCACGTCACCCCAGCGCCGATGACGGCACACCTCGTCCTCACCTCGGCCAAGCTCTGGGATGGCCGTGCCCTGGACGACGAGGCGGTGGCGGTCGGTGACGGCCGGATCACGGCGACGGGGAGCAACCGCGACATGCTGGCGATCGCCGGTGAGGGGGCCCGGGTTCTCGACGTGGCCGGTCGTCGGGTGATCCCGGGGCTCATCGACTCCCACCTGCACCTGGTGCGGGCCGGGAGGACCTGGACCAGAGAGGTGCGCTGGGACGGGGTTCGATCACTCGGCGCGGCGCTGGCGCGCATCTCCGAGCACGCCGGCACAACCGACCGCGGCGAGTGGGTGCCGGTGGTCGGAGGCTGGCATCCCAACCAGTTCGAGGAGCGACGGCCGCCCACCCGCGCCGAACTGGACGATGCTGCACCCGATCACCCGGTGTTCGTGCAGCGCAACTACGTCGAAGCCTTCCTGAACACCAGGGCGCTCGTCGAGATGGGGTGGGAGGAGGAGAGATCGGACGGGCGGGTCACGGAGGTGGCCGACCTGGCCCTGCTCAGAGCCCGGATGCCGAGCGACGACATGGAGGCGAGCACCAGGGGCCTGCTGCGTGAGCTGAACCGTTACGGGCTGACAGGGGCGATCGATGCCGCCGGATTCGGGATGACCGAGGAGTCATACCAGCCGTTCTTCAGTGTCTTCGCCGGCGGGGAGCGAGGGTTCCGGGCCCGCCTCCTGGTCGGTGCCGGGCGACCCGGGTCGGAGCAGGAGGACTTCACCAGGTGGCTCGAGACCGTCGACCTCTCCTCCGGGGACGACTATCTGCGTCACATCGGCGCCGGGGAGTTGTTGGTCTACGCAGCCCACGACATGGAGGGTCTGGTGGCGAGGGACACCTCCGAACAGACCGGAGGGCTCGCCGCACTGAGCCAGATGCTGGCCGACCGCCGGTGGGCGGTCCATCTGCATGCCATCCTCGACTCCTCGCTTCGCACGGTCCTCGACGCATGGGAACGAGTAGAGCCGGCGTCGCTCCCGGGAGAGCTCCGTTTCGCCGTCTGCCATGCGGAGCAGGCGAGCGAGGAGACATTGCGGCGGATCCAGAGCCTGGGAGTCGGGGTCACGTTGCAGGCGGGCATGGCCTTCCGTGGAGGCGACAGTGTCGCCTTGTGGAGTTCCGACCAGCTGCGTCAGGCGCCCCCGGTGCGCACCATGCTCGACATGGGGATACCTTTAGCCGCCGGGAGCGACGGGACCGTGGCCGCCACTCCCAACCCGTGGCCCTGTATCGCCTGGCTGGTCACAGGGGAGACGGTCGACGGGTCGGCGCCGCGGGCGCCTGAGCAGCTGATCGACATCGACGAGGCCCTCCGTCTCTACACCAACGCCAGCGCCTGGTTCTCGTTCGAAGAGGGGACTCGGGGAACGCTGAGACCGGGCAGCCACGCCGACCTGGCAGTGCTGGCCCAGGACCCGCTCCGGGTCGACCCGACCTCGCTGTCATCGATCGAGTCGGCCCTGACCATCGTCGGTGGGGAGATCGTGCACTCCACGCTCGACTCTGCCAGTGTCGCCCCATGAGAGAGCACATCAATCCCCCGACCCTCCCCCAGCCACCCGGCTACACGCAGGTGGTGAAGACCTCCAGTGGGACCACCGTCTACATCGCCGGTCAGGTCGCCTGGAACGCCGACGCTGAGCTGATCGGTCAGGACGACTTCGAAGCCCAGGCGAGGCAGGTGTTCTCCAATCTCCTGGCCGCCCTCGACGCGGTCGGGGCCAAGCCGGAGCATCTGGTCAAGCTGGGGATCTACATCGTCGACCACGACACCGACAAGCTGGCTGTGGTGCGCCGGGTCAGGGACGACGCGTTCGGTGACATCACTCCCCCGGCGAGCACCCTCCTGGGGGTGGAGCGTCTCGCCGTGCCCGGGCTGTTGATCGAGGCCGACGCCATCGCCTTCCTCGACTGAGCGGACGCGGCTACATCCCCAGATACGCCTTACGCAGACGCTCGTCACCGAGCAGGGCTTCGGAGGTGTCCTCCTCCACGATCCGGCCCTCCTCGAGGACGTAACCGCGGCTGGCCAGATCGAGGGCTTCGACCGCGTTCTGCTCGACCAGGAGGATGGATACGCCTCCGTTGTTGATCTCGCGAAGCACGTCGAAGATCCCGTGGACGACGATCGGGGCCAGACCCAGCGAGGGCTCGTCGAGCAGCAACAGCCGCGGCTTCGACATCAGCGCTCGCCCGATGGCCAGCATCTGCTGTTCCCCACCGCTCAGAGTGCCCGCCTCCTGGTCCTGACGTTCCGCCAGCTTGGGGAAGATCTCGTGGACCCGGGTTAGGCTGGCATCCCGGTCGGCGCGGGCGTCGGGAGCGTACGAGCCGATGACCAGGTTCTCGGCCACGGTCATGCGGGGGAAGATCCGCCTCCCCTCCGGCACCACGGCGACACCTCGAGAGATGATCCGGTGTGGATCCAGCGTCGTCAGATCGGACCCGTCGAACACGACCGAGCCACCGCTGGGACCGAGGATCCCTGCGATGGAGTTGACGAGGGTGGTCTTCCCGGCTCCGTTCGGTCCGAGTATGGCCACGATCTCGCCGGACTCGACACGCAGCGATACCCCGTGCAGGGCGGTGGCCCGACCGTACCCGGCGGTGAGACCGATGACTTCAAGCACGACGGCCCCGGTCGCCCAGATAGGCGGTGATCACAGCCGGATCCGACATCACGGCCGCCGGTTCGCCCTCGGAGATGACGCGGCCTTGATCGAGCACGACTAGACGGTGGGAGAGGGCGGTCACCGCCCTCACCACATGCTCGACGATGAGGATGGTCACTCCCCGGGAGTGGATCCTGCGGATCATCTCCACCGACTCGTCGATCTCCGTCGGGTTCAGCCCCGCCAGGACCTCGTCGAGCAGGAGCAGGCTGGGCTCGGTGGCCAGGGCCCGGGCCAGCTCGAGGAACTTGAGCTGGTGCAGTGTCAGCTCGGTCACGCTCACGTCCGCCACCCCGCCCAGACCGGTGAAGTCGAGCCACTCCTGGGCTGCGTCACGGGCGCCGTCGAGACTGTGCCGACGGTGGCCGAACATGTAGCTGACAGCGATGTTCTCCCGAGGAGTCATCGTGTCGAACGGCCGCGGGATCTGATACGTGCGGGCAATGCCGAGTGCGGACAGTTTGTGAGCCGGTAGATCCGCAGCGTCCTCGCCCGTGAAGACGATCGTCCCCCGGTCGGCCGGGTAGAACCCGCTGAGCACGTTGATCAACGTCGATTTCCCCGAACCGTTGGGACCCACCAGACCGAGGATCTCACCTTCGCCAATGGACATGCTGACGCCGTCGAGGGCGATCACCCCTCCGAATCGCTTGGAGACCTCGTTGACCTCGAGCAGGGTCACTGCCCTGCCTCCGCCATCACGTCCATGCCGACAGGAGGTCCCTGCTCGCGGTCACGCCCGCGGCCCCCACCGACCCGGTCCCACAGTCGCTGCGGCACCAGCAGGACCAGGACCGTGGCCACCATGGCGATGGCGAAGTCGCTGATCAGCGAGGAGGTGAGGTCCAGGACGGTGACGAGCGCCATCACCCCGATGAAGGTGATGAGGGTGGTCACCCAGCGCTGGCGCATGCGGACGTAGATGCCCTCCTTGACCGCCAGCGCCAGCACCACCAGCAACGACCCGATGATGATCTGGTTGACGTCGGTGAGCCCGGCGCTGTTGAGACGGTCCGAGAGCGTGAAGATGATGACCGCCCCCACCACCGGGCCCATCCAGTGACCGAGGCCGCCCAGGATGCTCATCAAGATCACGAACAGGGGCACTCTGATGTTGAACACATCGTCGACGGTCACGAACCCGAGCTGGAGCGACCAGATCCCGCCCATGAGACCGGCGAAGAAGGCGTTGACACCGAGGGCCGTCATCTTGGAGCGAAACACCGGGACACCCAGACCGGCGGCGACCGGCTCGTCGTCCCTGATCGAGAACAGCCCCCAGCCCAGTCTCGAGTCGTAGATCAGATAGGCGGCGATCACGGTGAGCAGCATGACCACCAGGGTCATGCGGTACATGGCGATGTTGTACTCGCCCAGGAACTCGGGGGTGGGTGTGCCGGTCATGAAGACACCGGTCCCGCCGTCGATGGCGGTCGTGATCCCCGCCAGGGACGAGAGGACGAATGCCACCGCCAGGGTGGTCAGGGCGAATATCTCACCGGTGAGGCGGCGAAGCCGGAACACGACCAGGCCGAGCAGCAGCCCGCCTGCCAAGGCGAGCAGTGCGGCCACCGGGAGGGCGGCCACGAAGGACCAGCCGTGCTTCCCGCACAGGACGGCCACCGTGTAGACGCCGATCCCGTACCAGGCGCCCTGACCAAAGCTGAAATAGCCTGAGTACCCGGTGAGGATGTTCCAGCTCGAAGCTTGTGAGATCCAGAAGAAGAGGGTGAACAGGAAGATCACGTAGAAGCGGGGCATCTCGAAGGCTTCCTGGAGGGTGGGAAGGAAGAAGAGGGCCAGCCCGACGACCACGATCGTGATCAGGACCCGAACCCTCGAGCTCACGCCATGCTCCTCGAGGTGAGCAGCCCCTGGGGACGAAACAGCAGCGCCCCGATGAGGAGGATGAAGGTGACCAGGGGGGCGGCCAGCGGACCCCAGAGGATCGTGGATATCCCGGCGACGACACCGACCACGACCCCGGCGGTCAGTGCCCCCACGGTGTATCCCAGACCGCCGAGGATGACCACAGGGAAGACGATCCCGAACCATCCCACCGCGAGGCTGGGGAAGATGGTCTGCCCGATGGCGACGAACGCACCGGCCAGGGCCGAGAAGGCGGTGGACAGCCCCGAGACGATCACGGCTACCCGATTGGGGTCGACACCGTAGGCCCTCGCCATCTGGGCGTCCTGGGCCACGGCTCGCACGGCCATCCCGAAGTAGGTGCGGCTGAGCACGACCGACATGGCAACCGCGATGAGGACGGCGGCCAGGAAGGCCATGAGGGAAGGGACGGGTAGGGCGATGTCGCCGATCAGGATCGAGCTGGTCTCGTAGCCGTTCAGCTCGGGCCCGATCCGGCGGAAGTCGGCGCTCCACACGGTCTGGATGACGCTCTGCAGGATGATGAAGATCCCGAAGGTGACGATGAGCGACTTGAACTCGTCGAGCCGGACGCTGTGGAACAGCATCTGCATCAGCGCTCCGACGACGAAGAAGAGAGGGACGACCACCAACAGCGTGACGAGGGGGTCGACCTGGAGGCTGATGGTCAGCTGGTAGACGAGGTAGGCGCCGAGCAGGA
>DASSVE010000115.1:0-2394 GCA_035706345.1 Acidimicrobiia bacterium | reverse complement strand
CCCCTTGGTTTCCGGGGAAGCATCCACGGTGATGCCGAGATGCCATTCCCCGTACTCGTCCCAGTCGTGGGTCTCCAGGAAGGCGTCCTCATCGTCGGCGGTCGGCTGCACCTCGGACCATCGGCTGCGCAATACATACTGTCGTCTGTCGATGAGGTCATGGGCTTTGGCTACGGCCGCCTCATTGACTACATACCTGGGCACTCGCCCCATTACCCGTTCGACGCAGAAGCCATCCATTCACTGACGGTGAGGGTCGTAGGATGCATCGAACGCGTGAGCGTTGGGTCCACGGCGACGTCGCCGGTCTTCAGCCATCGCCACATCGCGGTGACATCGCCACGGGTGAACCGGTCGAAAAGCCAGGTTGGCATCGGGAACGTCGACGGGGGCTTTCCCATGACCTCGGCGTATATCGACCGGCACTCGGCGAGGCTCTTCACATCGCCGACCAGGCTCAGGCTCTGCCCTATGTAGGTGTCGGGTTCGGCGAACACCGCTGCGGCGATCACGCCCACGTCGGCGACCGCCAACCACGGGATCCCTCTGTCCTCGCCGGTCAGCCTGGGCCAGATGCGCCAGGTTCCTACCGCCGGGTAGAAGGCGCTGTCGGTCATGAGCTCCATGAACGCCGTCGGCCGGAGGCTGGTAAACGGCAAACCGAGACCCTTCATGTGGTCCTCTACGTCGAGTTTGGCCTCCCAGGCTTGGACGCCGGTTCCCCGCTCTTCGGTTGCCGCCGAGGAATAGACGAGGTGAGCAACACCCACCTCCTTCGCCGCATCGGCGACATTTCGACCCTGGGCCACCTCGTGGTCGAAGCCGGCCGTCAGCCCATTCTGCATGCTGAAGACCCCGTGGACGCCTTCGAATGCGGTCCGAAGAGACGCGACGTCCTCCATGTCGGCCCTGACGACGTCGGCACCCAGTGTCACCAGGTTCATCGCGGCAGCACTCTCGGGGTTCCTGCTGAGAGCCCGAACCGACCAGCCGTCCGCCAGAAGGCTCCTCGTGACTGCGCCACCCTGGCGCCCGGTTGCCCCACAAACGGCTATGACCCGACCATCCGGCACGTCCAACCCCCAGTTGAAAACGGTCCGAAACTACTCCTCGTCAGGTCGGGTCGTGGGTCCCTGCCCGAATCACATCCAGGATCTCGGCAATCACGAGATCCGGCTGATCCCAGATCACCATGTGCATGCCGGTGTCCTTCGCCACCACCGATCGGGATTCGGTGGAGAGACTCGCGTAGAACGCCAGGCCGTGCTGCCAGGCGTCGTTCAACGTCTCGGCGGTTTCGCCAAACGCGGCGACGAACCCCTCGCTGAGGAACACTGCCTCGGGATCCTGCCCGATCACGGACAGCGGCGTTTCGCCGAAGTCGTCCAGAGCACCTGACGTGGTGGCATCGATGTCGGCCCATGGCGGAGCACCCGAGTCGGACACCATGTCGTCGAAGAGTGCCTGGAAACCGACCGGAGACGGGTCGACCAATACCACTCCCGTCACGTCCTCCCTGCCGTCTGCGAAGAGACGGCTGGCGTGGACACCGTCTCCCGTGGCTACCAGGACGAACGGACCGGTGATGCCCTCCGCATCCAAGGCGACCTCGAGATCGGCCGCCCGCTGTTGTGGCGTGGCCTCACCCTCGACATAGCCATTGGCGCAAACCCGAAACCCCTCGTTCGACAGTCGGGCCTGGATGACCGACCACGACCCGTAATCGAGCCAGTCGTAGGGCTCGAGAAGGATGGTGGGATCGCCATCCTCACTCGTGCCGGTGCACAGCAACCGATGGGGGAACCGATTCCAGTCGTCGGCGGTGATTTCCGCCGTTTGGATCAGCTCATCTGGCGCAGTCCGGATCAGGGCGCCCGGGTGATAGAGGGTCGCCCACAACGAGTCATCGGCTACCCCGAGACCGGCCACCTTGCCCGGCAGCGGATAGCGCACTGTCTCTCCCGACGCCGGGTCGACCCGGATGAGCTGGAAGTCGGTGTGCGACGTCACCCAGAGATACCCGTCGAACTCGGTCAGGTCCATCAGCCCGAAGGTGAGGCCCGTGAATGTCTCGAGCTCTCCGCTGCCCGGGTCGAACACACTCAAATTGGTGCCCCACGGATAGTCGCCGTCCATCAGGTACAGCTTCCCTGCGGCCTCGGCCACCTGACGCACGCCGGCTCCGGACATCGTCGGCAGGCCGGGCTCCGTGGGTATCACCAACTCGCCCAGGGTCCCGTCTTCGCTGAGGCTGGAGATGAGATTGGTCTCAGGGTCGTTGACCCACAGGTAGCCGAGGCCCTCGCCGCCTTTCAACTCCCCTGGCCGAGTGGAGACGATCTGCCCCTCCGGGGAGATCTGAAGCAACTGATTCTCCTCGTTGCTCAGCCACAA
>DASSVE010000114.1:0-14866 GCA_035706345.1 Acidimicrobiia bacterium | reverse complement strand
GCGATTGGCTCGATCGCATCCAGGACCGGAGCGTGGTTGCCCAATACGACGGTCTCGGCTGGGGAGAACTCCGAGGTCGCCCGGTGCTGGTCACACCCGAACCTGCATCGGGTGGCGGTGGCGGTGAGAACATCACCGGGGCTGCCGGGGACCGTGAAGGAGAACGAGCTGTTCCCCGATGTGCGGCTGACCACCGTAGACAGGACTAGCTCCTCGCCCTCGCCGTAGCCACTGGGGTCGGCGCCACCCGGGTTGGAGAAGATCTCGATCCGGTAGGACCCGTCAGGGACGTCGAGATCGACCTCGACGTAGACGATGCCTCCGGCCTCGGCCGCCTGGGTGATCACGGGGTGGTTGAGGAGGTAGTTGGCGCCGACGTCGCCGTCTCCGGGGTCGTTGGCGTCGGGGTCGCCGGGATCCTTGGGGAGATCGATCCCCAGCTCTTCGTTCCCGTAGATCGAGTTGGAGAGGATGACGTTGCGGCTGTCGGATGGGCTCTCGATGGCCACGCCGTGCCCGTTGTTCCCGTAGATCACGTTTGCCTGCCCGGCCGAGATGCCCCCGATCCGGTTGAGGGAGCCGTACACGAGGACACCGTCGTCGTTGTCGAAGATGTGGTTGCCGTACACCCGGTTGACGCTTCCATGGAGCTCGACGCCGTCGTCATGGAAGTGCTGGATGACCAAGCCCCTGATCGTCGAGCGGTTGGCGTAGATCAGGAACCCGTCGGCCTCGGTGCTGGTCCCGGCCGAAGCTCCGTCCAGGACGATCACAGGGGATCCGGCGAACCCGGGCTGGGTGGTGGCGTCGATAGAGACCCGGTCTGTGATCGGCGGCAGCGGGCTACCCGGTGTGATCACATACGGTCCGGACGGGATGGCGAATGCGATCTCGTCGACCGAGGAGGCGTTGGCCTCCTGCATGGCCGCCCGGAGTGTGCACTCCTGAGCGCCGTTGCCGAGGATGGCGCCGGTGGAGCAGATCCCGTCACCGGGTGAGACGTCGGTGGCATCGCCGGTGGAGTTGACCGTGACCACGGGAGCCCCGCTGGCGGTGGACGGCGACAGCATCATGAGCTGGGTGAGGACGAGGACGAAGGCCGCCAACAGGTTCAGAGCCCGCTTCAACTGGCGCCCTCCCCCCACGGGACTCACCCCTCCAAACCGAGTCGTGTTTCCAGAAGACCCGCGGTCCCGCTTTCCCATTCGTGGTCGAGAGCGGTGAGGTCCTCGGCCAGGGGAAGACGTACGGTGAAGACGGTGCGACGCGCGGCCCGTCGGTAAGTGACCGAGCCCCCCATGCCATGAGTCAAGGCGTGGACGATCGCCAGCCCGAGACCGACGCTGTCACTGACACCGGCGCGACCCCGCTGCACGAAGCGCTCGAACATGTGGTCCCGTATGGACTCCGGCACCCCTTCGCCGTCGTCGATGACCTCGCACCGGTAGGTGCGCCCCTCGATGGCGCCTCTTATTTCGATGGGGCTCCCGCCGTACTTCTGGGCGTTGGAGAGGAGGTTGCGCAACACTTGTCGGGTGCGGAGACCGTCGGCGCGGATGACGGCCGGCTCGCAGTCCCACTCGATGTCGGTGCCCGCCTTCACCATCGGCTCCACGACGTCGCGCACCACGTCGTGGATGGACACGTAGTCGAAGTCGAAATGGAGGGCCCCGGCGTCGAGCCGGGCGGTGGTGAGGAGATCCTCGACCATGCGGGCCAGGTCGTGGGACTCGGAGATGATCAGGTCGAGAAGCTCGGTTGCGGTTGGTGATTGGGTGATGGCGGGGTCCTCGGCCAGGATCTGGGCCAGACCGCTGATCCCGGTGAGCGGTGTCCGCAGCTCGTGGGAGGCATTGGCGATGAACTCCTCACGAGCGCGGCTCAGACGACGTTCGGACTCGAGACGCCCCTCGAGCTCGGTGTGCCGGTGCTGGCGGAGCAGGAGATCCCGGTAGATGAAGATGACCGCCGCCGGGATGAGGAAGGCGACCAGGAACCGGGCGCCGGTGCCCACACGACCGAGGAAGTCGTCCGAGGCCTCGACCGATTGGGCCAACTGGTTGCGCAGCCTCTCCAACTCGGTGAGCGCCGTCTGGAAGTCGTCGTCATGGGTGACCGATAGCGCCCGGGCCGCGTCGACATCGCCCTCTTTGACCGCCTGCAACGTCGTTTCGGTGGTCTCGCCCAGTCGGCGGGCGGCCGTCACCGCTGCGGTGACATCGGCGGTGGCGTCCGCCTCGAGACGATCAGCTCCGGCTTGGAGATCTTGGAGTGCGACCTCGGCTTCGGAGACCGAGAGGTCGATTGCCTCTGCCGAGTTGGTACCGAAGACGTCGTCGACCGTGAGGAGGTGGACGGCCAGTCCCACCTGGGCCCGGGCGACGGTGGCTGAACGCAGGGTCTCGTCCGCGTTGTGGAGGTCGGTGGCACGCGACGTGATCTGCTTGGACCCGTAAGCCATCGAGAACACCAGGCCGAGGATGACGAGGAGACCGACTCCGGAGACGAGGGTTATGGCAAGGGCGCGGTCGAGCCGGGTGCGCGGCCGACTTGTCCCCTTCCGTGTCCCGATGCGTCTCCGCATGTCGGGGATATCGGAGAATCCGGGTTTTCACGTATAGGCCTGGGAAACCATGCCCCCGGACACGTGACTAGTCCCGCAACCCCCGATTTCCTGTCCTTCCTCGTCGGAAAGGCTTATGGTGGCGGGGTCGCCCCCATGTCCAAGTCCCCCACCCACACCAGTTCGGAACGGGCTGTCGACCAGTTCCTCCGTTTCAGCCGTCTGGGCCGACAGCTGGGCATAAGCCGCCAATACATCGAGGACGAGCGGTTCCGTGGGGACAAGATCCGTCTCCGTGGCGCCGATGTGGCCAACTTCGGATTGTGCTCCTACCTGGGGCTGGGCGACGATCCTCGTCTCAAGGCGGCGGCGATCGATGCCACCGAGCGGTACGGGAACTCGTACTCCTCGTCCTCCGCCTACACCTCGCTTCCGCTGTACGTCCCTTTGCGAGAGAAGTTCCAGCAGATGCTGGGGGCGCCGTCCCTGGTCACCGCCTCCACGACCCTGGGGCACATCGCGGCACTGCCGGTCCTGGTCCACTCCGGGGACACGGTGGTGGTCGATGCCCTGGCTCATGCCTCCCTTCTCGGCGTGGTGCCCACCCTGCAGGCGAAGGGGGCCACCATCCGCCATCTCGCCCACAGCGACCTCCCCGGTCTCGCCGAGATAGCCGAGGAGGCGCCGGGACGCACCTGGTACGTCCTCGACGGGCTGTACTCGATGCAGGGTGTCACCGCCCCTGCCGTCGAGCTGCGTGAGATGCTGGATCGCCATCCCGATCTCTGGCTGTACTGCGACGACGCCCACAGCCTCGGCTGGTCCGGGCTGCATGGCCGCGGTCAGTTCCTGGAGAGGGCCGGTTGGCACGATCGGCTGGTGATGGCGTTCGGTCTGGCCAAGTCGTTCGGCACCATGGGCGGTGTCATCGCCACACCGGATCCGGTGCTGATCGAGCTGATCGAGATCACCGGCGGCCCGATGATCTTCGGGGGACCGTTGCCACCCTCCACGCTGGGAGCGAGCATCGCCTCGGCCGACATCCATCTCTCCGACGAGCTGCCCGGTCTCCAGGAGGAGTTGATGGAGCGGATCAGGTTCGTCAACGACTTCTCAGCCGAGATCGGTCTGCCTCTCGCGGCCAAGGAGGAGACGCCGCTGTTCTTCGTCGAGATCGGCCCGGTGCTGAGCACCATCTCCGTGGCCGCCGCGATGCTGCAACGTGGGTTCTTCCTCAACCCGGCGGCCTTCCCCGCAGTAGCCCGCAATCACGGCGGGGTCCGGTTCACCGTCACCCGTTACAACGACATCCCCCAGATCGAGGCGATGTTGACCAATCTCAACGAGGTGCGTCTCGCCCACGAGGGGCCCGACGCCGTGGTGGACCTCTCCGTCTTCGAGGACTGATTCGGGTCGTGCAACCCGCTCAATAGAAGCCCGCATCGGCCGATAAGTAAGACGTGGGTACCCCGCAGACGGGGTCGGGCCGGAGGTGGCTCCTCCCCGTATCAGTCGTCACTCTCCTCGCCGTCGGTATCGCGGCGACCTTGGTCGCGCCCGATTACAACGGGCTGATCGGCTTCTTCGGGCTGTTGCTCGGTCTCGGCACCGCAGTCGTGCTGCTGGTCCGACGCTCACGCGTGCTGTCCCCTAGGGAGCGCAACGCATGGCTCTGGCTGGCCGGCGCCATGGCCTCGATGTGGACCGGGGTCCTGGTGGTCGGTGTCCTCTCCGAGCTCGGTGTCACCCTGCGCTCGTTCGGGGCCCAGGACGTCTTCTTCCTGTTCGCCTACGCCGCCATCATCATCTCCTTGTACAAGCTGTCCCGGCTGGACAGCGGGGGACAGGAGTGGGTGCTGACCCTGGTCGACGCCACGGTAGGTGCGGTGGCGCTGTCGGCCCTGGTGTGGAACTTCGTCTTCCACGACCTGATGGCGAAGATGGCCGGCGCACCCTGGTGGGAGGTCGCCATCGCCACCATCTACCCGGTGGGCGACGTGACCCTGGTGGTCGGTCTCCTGATCCTGATCATGCGGCGCTCCAACTACTACCAGGATCTGAGGCTGACCTTCCTCGCCCTGGGGGCGACCGCCCAGGTCCTGGCCGATTTCATCTTCCTCAACCGGGGGATCGGGGAGGACTTCACCACCGCCGAGCCGGCGTGGGCCGTGAACCTGATCGCCACCATCTTCCTGGTTCTGACCGGTGCGATCGTCGATCGGGTGCCGCGGAAGCGAGAGTTCCCCGAGGCGCCGACTCCGGTGTGGGCGTTGGTGTGGCCGTACCTGCTGGCTGCGGCGCTGATCGCGGTCCATTTCCAGAACTACCGGGATCTGAATCCCGGCTCGAACGAGGTTCTCCTTCTCGATGCGGTCGTCCTCATCGGTCTCCTGATCCTGGCCCGGCAGGGCTATGTGATCTGGCGGGACCGGAACCGGGTCGACCGCAAGCGCGCCGAGCTGGTGGCCTCGGTCTCCCATGAGCTGCGCACGCCGCTGACCGCCATGGTGGGATTCCTCACCCTGCTCGACGACCACCCGGACGAGTTCCCCGCCGACGCCCGACAGGAGATGATCGGTGAGGCCGCCGACCAGGCCCGTCACATGTCCCGTCTCGTCTCCGACCTGCTCATGCTGGCCAAGGGCGACACCAGCCAGCTCAGCCTGGAGATCCAGGAGGTGCGCGCCCTGTCGATCGTCACCTCCGTGCTGCGCAACACCGAGTTGTCCGACACGAGGATCGACCAGGAGCTCGACGCCGAGGTGACGGTGCGGGTCGACCCGGACCGGATGAAGCAGGCCCTGGGGAACCTGCTCACCAACGCCATCCGATACGGGGGGGACCACTGCCTCATCGTGGCCAAGGTGGAGGGACGCGACCTCATCTTCGAGATCCACGACAACGGGCCCGGGGTCCCCACAAGGTACGAGTCGGTCATCTGGCACCACTTCGAACGCGGCGCCCATCGTCTCGACGCCACCACACCCGGTCTCGGGATCGGGCTCTCCATCGTGCAGGCGGTGACGGAGTCCCACGGGGGACGGGCCGAATACCGGGTCTCGGAGCGTCTCGGCGGCGCCTGCTTCGCCCTGACAATCCCGGGCTGCGTGGTCGCCGAGGAGAAGACCCGCCAGCGGGTCCCCGTCTAGCGGATCAGGAAACCGGTCCCCAACTCGTCTGTCGGATCGAGCCAGAGCTCGGCCCGCCCGACGATGTGGGCCCTTCCTTCGATCTCGGGGATCACCGCCGGCACGCCGGCCACCTCTGTCGTCTCGACCACCCGGCCGGTGAACGTGCTCCCCACGATGCTCTCCACCGTGACGTCCTCACCGACGGACACCTCGCCACGGGCGAACAGGATGGCGAGTCTTCCGCTCACCCCGGTCCCGGTGGGGGAGCGGTCGACCTCGCCGTCGGCGAACACACAAACGTTCCTGCTGTGATGGGCCGGGTCTGAGGCCTTGCCGGTGAAGATGACCCCGTAGAGGAAGCCGAGGTCGTGGTGCTCCGGGTGCACGATCGGCCGGTTGGCGGTGACGGCCCCCTTGATCAGACGGCCGGCGGCGATGAGAGCCGGGGCGTCCTCGAGATCGACCCCGACACTGTCGGAGTCGACGTAGGCGTAGAAGGCGCCGCCGAAACCGAGGTCGTACTTCACCTGACCGAGACCGGGCACGTCGACGACGGCGTCGAGATCCGGGGCGAACGAGGCCACGTTGCGGAACGACGTCCCGGTCACCACACCGTCCACCACCCGGGACCGGGAGACGATCTGGCCTGCAGGGGTATCGATCTTGAGGACGGTCTCGGGCTCGGTGGCGGGGAGGATCCCGGTGTCGAGGACCACCTTGGCCAGGGCGATGATGCCGTGGCCACACATGGTGGAGAAGCCCTCGTTGTGCAGGAACAGGACGGACAGGTCGCTGTCCGCGGCCACCGGGGGGCCGACCCAGCCTCCGTACATGTCGGCGTGGCCCCGCGGCTCCCACATCAGCATCTTCCTCAGATGGTCCAGGTGCTCCATGGCGTAGGCGCGGCGCTCCAGGACTGTCTCACCGGGGATTTCGAGGTCGTTGTCGACCGCTACCCGGAACGGCTCTCCGCCGGTGTGTGAGTCGATGACCACAGCACGAAGCACCCAGTCGTCGGGTGGTCGCCAGTCGCGTGCCGATCGAAGGTCCATGGGCGCTCAGCCTACGATGACCGCCCGTGCCCACAGTCCACGAGATCGCCGCCGGTCTGGCGGAGCGAACCCATCCGGAGATGACACCTGAGTGGGATCCCACCGGGCTGCAACTGGGGGATCCGGAGACGGAAGTGCGCACTCTGGCGGTCTGTCACGAGGTCACCGAGGAGGTGGTGGCCGCTGTCGAGGTGAGCCCGGTCGAGCTCCTGGTCACCTATCACCCGCTCCTGTTCACACCGACCACACGGCTGCTCGCCGGCCGGTCGGCCGGGGCTCGATCGTTTCGCCTGATCCGGGCCGGGGTGAGTCTGCTGGTCACCCATACCGACTTCGACGCCGCCCCCGGTGGGAGCGCCGACGCCCTGGCCGCCTTCTTCCGCCTGCAGGAGGTGCGCCCTTTCGGTGAGGACGCGGAGTCGGGTCTTCCCGCGATCGGGAGGGTGGGCGAGTTCCAGGGGACCGTCGGGACCATCGACGCCATGCTGGCCGATCGGTTCGGGCCCGCCGGCCTGCGTGTCGGCGGCGACCGGGCGACGGAGGTGACGTCATTGGCCGTCGTTCCCGGGTCGGGATCCGGGTTGATCGAGGCTGCTGCCGCCGCCGGGGCCCAAGCGCTGGTCACAGGGGATGTGAGCCATCACCGGACCGTGGCCGCCGGCGACCTGGGTCTGGCCGTGATCGACCCGGGGCACACCGTGACCGAGCGGCCCGGCATGCCGGCGCTGGTCGAGATGGTCACCGAGGTCGCCGGGTTGGAGGTGACCGACCTGACCTCCATCGACCCGAGAACTTGGGACTGACCGCGGGCTACCCTGCCTTCTCCACATGGAGTTGACCAGTCTCAGCGACCTCCTCGAACTCCAGGAGATCGATCTCCAGATTGACCGGCTCCTCGAGGCCCGGCAGTCACTCCCAGAGCTGGAGCAATACCGTGCCGCGCACGAAGCCCTCGAGGAGAAGAAGAGAGAACGGGAGGGTCTCGCCGCCGAGCTCAGACAGCTCGAGCTGGACCTCGACAAGGCCGAAGGCGAGTTGGAGATGCTCGAGGCCAAGCTGAGTGAGCATGAGACCCGTCTCTTCGCCGGGGGCATGAGCGCCCGGGAGACGGAGCACATGAGACTCGAGGTGCAGAGTCTCAGGGGACAGAAGGACGCAATGGAGGAGAAGGTCCTCGGACTTCTGGAGCAGGTGGACCCGGTCCGGGCCGCGGTCGCCGCGGTCGACGCCGAGATCGAGAAGATCGAGGCGGCCAAGGCCAGTCTGGAGAGCAAGATCAAGGAGCAGTGGGCCGTCATCGACGCCGAGCTGGCCCGCAAGGAGGCCCGCAAGAAGGAAGCGATGGAGCCGATCGACCCCGAACTGCTCGATCTGTACGAGAACCTGCGGTCCCACAAGGAAGGCGTTGCGGTGGCGGCCTACGACCACGGTGTCTGCGGGGGATGTCACATGGCGCTGTCGCCGGCCGAGCAGGAGGAAGCGTTCTCTGGGGACCTGCCCCGATGCGTCCACTGCCGCCGCATCCTCGTGGCCTGAGGCATCCTCGTGCTGTTCTGGCACCTCGGGGCTTCACTGTGGCTCTTCCGCTGGATATTCCGCGATCCCAAGGTCGACGTCAGGTTCCTGCTCGTCGGGGCATTGATACCCGACCTGATCGACCTTCCGATCGGCACCGTGCTCCTGGCCGACCGCTATTCGACCGGCGAGCTCTGGTTCCACTCCCTGCTCCTGCCCACGATCTACATGGCCGGGGTCCTGGTGCTGACCAGGAGGGGAAGACGACGACGCGCCTTCATGGCATTTGGCATCGGGTGGCTGTTCCATCTCCTGCTCGACGGGATGTGGGTCAACGATCAGGTGTTTCTGTGGCCGTTCGCCGGTTGGGAGATCCCACCCGGAGAGGCGCCCTTCTGGCCGCTCGCCTGGGAGCGCGCCCTCCACGATCCGTGGAGATGGGTGAAGGAAGGGATCGGGCTGGCCTACCTGGTGTGGATCTGGGTGGCGCTGGGAATGTCCGATGCGGTTCGGAGACGCGTCACCATCGAGACTGGAAGACTTCCTGATCATGTCGGCCCGGGTTAGAGCTCTCGCCCTGCTCCTGTTGCTTCTGGCGTGCTCCTGTTCCGGGGCCCCCGAACAGCAAGGGGAGACGCCGTCGGGCACTGCAGCCGACTCGGCGCTCGGTGCCGTGGATGGACTGATCGACGCCATCCAGAAGCCGGATTTCGACACCGCCGCCCGTCTGGCGATGCCAGGGCAGGCCGCTCTGGCATCTCTGGCCGAAGGGGCCACCTTCGGCGAGGTGGCCGAAGCCCTGGAGCAAGGCGACAACGATGTCGCCGCCAACTTCTGGGCCGGGTTCGCGCAAGGGGCGGGCACATTCCTCACCGGAAACGTGGCCACCTCCGAGGACGGCGTGGTCACCGAGAGCGGGATCGACTTCCACACCGTGACCGTCACCCCGCCCGACAGCGGGTCGAGGACCGTCCTGGTTCGGGAGGACGACGGCTACCGGATCGACATCTTCGCCTCGTTCGGGGCCGGTCTGGCGGCCCGGATGACCGGCCCGGTAGAGCGTCTCCTCAGCACCCAGACTGCGGAGTCCCGGCTGATCCTCGCCGAGCTCCAGGAGATCGTCCCTTCGCTTCTCGTCGCCGCCAACCTGCCGGACACCACACCGGTGATCTCCCAGCAGATCCTGGCGCTGGTCGAGGTGATAACGAGGGTCAGCTAGCCGGACCCGGAGCGAAGACGGGGGAGGACCTCGCGGCCCAGGAGCTCGATCAGGGCGGTCTGGTTGAGAGAGGCCATCTGGAAGGTGACGATGTCGGCGCCCAGCTCCTCGCTCAGCGGTCGGTAGGTGTCGACCACCTCATCGACGCTGTTGACGATGCTGTAGCGCCCCAAGACCTCCTCGCGAGGCAACTCGTCGGCCCTCTCGCGTAGGTCCTGGCAGTCCACCGCCTCGAGACGACCCGGGGCGCGCAACCCCCTCCAGGGGAGCAGGGCCTCCCATGCCTCATCCTCATTGGCGGCGAAAAGAGACCATCGGGTGGCGAGCACGATGGGGTCGGGGCGGCCCGCTGCGGATGCCGCCTCCCGCATCGGCACGATCACCTTCTCCATGGTCTCGGAGGGGTCCTTCACCGAGGCGATGACACCCTGCGCCTTCTCACCGGCGAGGGTGGCGGACTTGGGCCCTCCGGCGGCCAGGAGGATCGGGACGTCGCTGAAAGGAGGGGAGTAGAGCTTTGCCCGGTCGGTTCGGTAGTACTTGCCCTCGAAGGTCAGCTTCTCACCGTCGAGCAGGCGGCGCATGATCTCGAGTGCCTCGGTCATCCGGGCGTTTCGCTCCGCATAGCCGGGGAAGACGTAACCGAGCGGACCCTCGTTGATGTTCTCCCCGGTCCCGACCCCGAGGATGAACCGGCCCCCGGACAGACGGTCCAGGGTGGCGGCGGCCTGGGCCACCACCCCGGGGTGGTAGCGGAAGAGCGGCGTGGTCACCCCGGTGGCGAACTCGATCCGCTCGGTGCGAGCCGCCATGGCCCCGATGGTGGCGAAGGCGAAACCGGACGCCGACTTGTCGTCGACCCAGGGGTGGAAGTGCTCGGAGACCACCACCATGTCGAAACCGGCCTTTTCGGCGAGCACGGCATGCTCCACCAGTTCCTCGGGTTGCCACTGCTCATGCCCGCAGAAATAGGCGTACTTGGTCATCACTCGATGATGGCAGGTCTACTGATAGCTGACGAAGACGGGCGTCGGAACCTTGCGGATCACGTTCTCGGGCGGAGGTGGCCCGGGCTCGTCCTCGTCGAAGAAGTTCTTCCAGCCCCATTTCCAGTGGGCGTCCTCGGTGCCCGCGGTGAGCTTGTTCCAGGTTGCGTCCTTGGTGGCCTCGCCGCCGGCGCCGCCCTCACCGTCCATCTGGATCACCAGTTGCAGTTCCGGCACCTGCTTCAGGTCCTGCCGGTTCTGGATCATGGTGTCGCGGAACTGGTGGACGATCAGCATCTTCTGGGGTAGGCCGTTGTCGCGGACCAGGGTCGACAGCCAGTCGATGACCGTGTTCACCTCGGCGGCGGTGACGGTCCCGATCTGGTTGAGATGGGTCTGGTCGGGGCCGAGACGCCACTCGGGGTCGAGGGCGAGACTGACGTTGGGCAGTAGAAGCAGCTCCTCGTACATCTTCGCCTGGGTGAGGAAGTCGTCACGGCCCGACTGGAGGTCCAGGATCACGTACATCCCGTTCTCCGTGGCGAAGTCGACCCATGGGCGATAGGTCTCGATCGGCCACTCGAAGCTGTAGTCCCCGTCGTCGGTGGGTCCGGCCGCGGCGACTGCGGCGATCATCTCGAACGTGGGGATTATCTGGGCGCCGTCGGCGGCATAGGCCTCGAGAAACTCGCCCATGCGTTGGAGGGTCTCCGCGGGTCCCTGCTCACCGAGGACACCGAGACCGGTGGTCTCGGGGTGACCGTAGAAGGCCACGAATCGCCTCGGCTGGTCCTCCGGGAAGACGTGGAACCCCCCGCCGGGGACTTGCTGGCCGCTGACCAGGAGACGCAGCTCCCATTCGCTCCCCGCAGGCATCCCACCGAGGAACCGGGTGCTCTCAGGAGGGCGACCGGCCAGCGCCGTTCCGACCTCGGGATGCCCGAGGACGTTGCTGCCGTCGATGGCGATCACCGACGCACCGAGGGTCTTGGCGAACGCCGACGCCAGGAGAATGGTCGCCGGCTGGCTGACATCGACGACCCACAACGACTCGGACTCACTCGGGACTGCCAGACCCTGGACGATGGCGGCGCTGTCGAGGGCCGCCGGTGCCGGGGCCGCGGTGGACGAGACCGTCGGGGCGGCCTGAGGTGTGGCCACCCTCTCTCCGGAGCCGATGGCGAGGGCGGTCTCCACGATGGTCTCCGCCGCCGGCACGGCCGGCGTCGCCACCGAGTCGGCCCCTCCCAGGGCTGCGATCGCGCTCTGAATGGCCCCGGCGACGTCGAGAGGGACCGATTCCGCGGCGGAGGGGACGTTGACCTCTGGAGACCCGACCAGGTGGACCCTTCTCGGGTCGAGACGGCCCAGTTCGGCAGCCAGTCTGGGGTCGGGGAACAGCAGTGGCCCTCCCACCGCGGCGGCCAGCTGCGCTGCCGCCGCCACCTCGTTCAGATCGTCCGGTCTGACCACGACGACGTCGTCGGCGCAGATGAAGGTCTCACCGGAGAGATGGAGCGCATCGGTGCTCGGCGATCCGGTGTTGATCGGCGAGCTGTGATCCCCGGTGAAGCGGACACAGCCCGTGGAGGCCGGCGTCGTGGTACTGGAGGGGTCGTCCCCGGACGTCGAGGTCTGCCCGTTGCCGGAGGTCCCGGGCTCCGTGGCGACCGGTGTCTCGCCGAGCATGGTCGAACAGGCCGAAATCACCACTACCAGGGGGATCAGGAGGAGAGCAGTCGACCGCTTCAGAGCCGTCGATGGTACCTAGGAGGCCCTGGTAAACACGGTCTTCCAGAGCAGGCCGACAGCCATCAGCCCGGCGCCGACGAGCCACACCTGAAGCGGCACGAAGACGCTCAGGAAGATGCATGAGACGAGCCCGAGCCATGCTGTCGGTCTCCTGCGATCGAGGACGAGGGCCGAGAGGTTGGTCAACCCGTAGTAGAGGAGCACGGTCATCGCCGAGAAGCTCCAGGCCAGCCCGATGTCTCCGACGAGAGTCAGGGCGGCGATGGTCAGCGCCGACAGGACGATCGCCCGTCTTGGCTGGGAGCGAGCATCGAGGGCGGCCAGGGAGGCCGGCATGTCGCCACGCCGGCCCATCGCAAGCCAGACGCGAGAGAGACCGAGCACCAGGTTCAAGAGGACGCCGAGCATGGCGGTGACCGCGCCTGCCGCCACCACCGGTCCGCCGGCCTCGACTATCCCCCCTTGCGCGCCCCAGAAAGGCCCACCGAAGGCCCGGCCACCGATCTCGACTAGCAGGTACAGAATCGCAGCCACCGCCAGAGTGACCACGACTGCCCGGGGGATGGTGACTTCGGGCCGGCGCACCTCCTCGCCCAGGGTGGCGATGCGCCCGTAGCCGGTGTAGGCCACGAACAGAAAGGCGACAGCTGCGGCGAGATTCCCCGGCTCCAAATCGATCGTGATATCTGTGGTGGCCGCCCCCCTGGCCAGTTGGGAGAAGGCGAACCAGACGATCGTCCCGCTCGATACGAGAACGAGCATCGTGTTCAACCAGGCGGTCCTCCTGAGGCCGGCAAGAACCATCATCGTGACTGCGGCGACCGCGATAACCGGCACCAGTGGGCCGTCGACACCCAGATAGAGAGCCACGCCCAAGGCGGCGGAGGATGCGGATGCGGTCTTGGCGAGGAGGAACAGCCAGCCGGCGGTGAATCCCAGCCACGATCCCAGGGTCTCGGCGCCGTACTCGTATGTCCCGCCCGCCACCGGGAAACGCCCGGCGAGATACGCCGACGACAGACCGTTGAACACGGCCACCAGGGCTGCGGCCGGGATCGCCCACAGTACGAGGTCACCCCACTTCGCGGAGGCCAGGCCGATGGCGACGAAGGCGCCGGTTCCGACGATCGAGCCGAGACCTGTGACCACGGCGCCACCGAGCCCCAGCTCCCGGCGGAGACGCCCCTGCTCGGTCAGAACAGTGTCTCCACGGCCGGATCCCGCAGATCCGGGGTGTTGTTCCGCACGGAGTTGACCCGGCTCGACACCGTGTGCTCCATGATCTCGTCGGGATCGATGGGTTGCAGCAGGCTCAGCACGGCCTCCGGGTCGGTCAGGTCGCGGTCCAGCCACGGGTCCCACACATGGCCGGGCAATGACACGGGCATGCGGTCGTGGATGCCGGCGATCACCCCCTCGGCGCCGGTCGTGATGATGGAGCAGGTGCGATGCCATTCTCCGGTGCCGGGATCCAGGCGCGTGGACCAGATGCCGGCGAAGACCATGGGGTGGCCGTCGGCCCGATACACCCAATGCGGGGTGCGCCCTTGCCCGGGCGGCTCCCACTCGTAGAAGCCGTCGGCGGGGATCAGGCACCGCTTCCGGGCAAAGGAGTCCCTGAAGGCGGCGGTGGTGGCCACGGTCTCGGCACGGGCGTTGATGTGGATCGACCTCGTGTCCGGCGCCCAGTGGGGGACGAGGCCCCATCGCATCGCTCTCAGCCGGCGACGACCGTCACTCTCTGCGACCACGTAGACCGGATCGGTGGGCGCCACGTTCCAGCTCGGCTCGATCGGGTCGGTGTCGATGTCATCCACACCGAAGTACTCGGCGTAGAAGTCGAGGTCTCCGGTGATGGAGAACCGGCCGCACATGTCAGCGGTCAGGTTGGTTGCGCATGTGCTCGGCGAGCTGGGTGAACCGCTCGTCGAGGAAGGTGCGCAGTGGTTCCGGCACCCCGGCTTCCCTCATGGCGATGCGCATGCAGCGCATCCACTCCTTGGCCTCGACCGCCCCGATCGAGAACGGGAAGTGCCGCATGCGGAGACGAGGATGGCCCCACTTCTCCTCGTACAGCGGTGGCCCTCCCAGCCATCCACTCAGATACATGAAGAACTTCGTCCTGGTGTTCACCGTGCTCTTCGGGAGCATGGCGCGAAGCAGGGGCGACTCCCGCTCGATCACGTCGTAGAAGGCATCGGAGAGACGACGCACCTGGTCGGCGTGGCCGATCTCGTCGTATGGCGTGGTGGCGTCACCCCACGGGTGGGCGTGACCGTTGGCCCGGGTAGGCATCATCTCGGCGGGAGTCTACGGCCGGCCTGGCACTTTCCACGGTGCGCTACCTTGCCCGCCTGATGCCGAACGTCGCCGATCTGGGCTTGCCTCCATCACCCAATGGCAAGGAGGTGCTGGTCCCGGCCAAGAGGGCCGTCTGGCGCCAATGGCTCGGTCAGAACGCCGACCGTCCCGACGGTCTGTGGGTCGTCTACCGGAACAAGTCCAGTCTTCTTGAAGGCCCTCTGTACGACGAGCTGGTCGAGGAGGCGCTCTGCTTCGGGTGGATCGACAGTGTCACCAGACGTCTCGATGACGACCGGCTCATCCAGTGGTTCTCCCCTCGGCGCAAGGGTGGTGTCTGGTCGGCG
>DASSVE010000113.1:0-17779 GCA_035706345.1 Acidimicrobiia bacterium | reverse complement strand
GCCAGTTTGGCCACTCCCGCGGAACGCACATTGTACGGCCCAGCTCTTGGGTCCGACAAAGGTGTCCGGAAAGGCAACGTCCTCACGACGAGCCACCGAGACGTTGCGCTTCGATGCGAGGGTCCAGTGGACGTCGAGACTCTCCAGCGCATCGGTGGAGACACAATGTGGGTGGCAACCTCATCGATGATGTCGGGGTATTTGAGATCACAGGCGATCCGCAACCGGTAGACACCCCTTCGGTGAAGCGACAGGCAGCCGTCACCGAGGTACATCCCCAACAGATAGGCATAGGCCTGCTCGTCGACGTAGCCGCCATCGCAGCGGAAGCAGCTGGCGCTTCGTCGGCTGGTCCAGTCGTTGGTGCGCCCACCACTCTCGATCTCCAGCCCGACTCGCCAGTCGCGGATGGTGCCCCGCGGGATGCCCAGTCGGCGACCGATCTCGCAGTCGTTGACTCCCAACCTGATGAGCTCCAGAGCCCGCCGGTACTCGGATTCGGGTCTCATGTTGGGAACGTACAAAGAGGCGGGGACATATACGCTTGTGGGCTGTGAAGCGTTTGCACCGGAAGCTGTTCCGGCTCAACGACAAGATCACCGAGCTGAGGCAAGAGGCGGAGCAGGTCGCCGCCGAGCTGGAGTACCACCGTCTGATCAACGAGGACGCCCAGCGCGACGCCGCGGCCGGCAACTACATCGACCGGGAGGAAGCCGGTCTGACCGCCGGCGATGTGCGTCGGTTCGAGCAGGCCCTGGTCGACCTGGAGGTGAAGACGTCACGACTGGCCGCCAAACGGGACCGTCTCCTCGCCAAGCTGTGATCATCCACCCGATCGGACCGGCGAACGGGTAGTACCGTCGACAAGGTGCCGACACTTGCGCTGATCGACGGCAACTCGATCGCTTATCGAGCGTTCTATGCCCTCCCGGAGGACCTGGCCACGAGGTCAGGCCAGGTGACGAACGCCGTCTTCGGGTTCACCCGGATGCTCATCAGGCTGATCAAAGACCATCATCCGGAGGCTCTCGCCGTGGCCTGGGACGTGTCGCGGCAGACGTTCCGGACCGAGTCCTATCCCGAGTACAAGGCCAACAGGAGCAAGGCGCCGGATCACTTCAGCAGCCAGCTCCCGCTGATCGACGAGGTGCTCCAGGCCCTGCACATCACCCAGCTCCGTCAGGAGGGCTACGAGGCCGACGACATCATCGCCTCGCTGACTCGTAAGGCAGTCGCCGACGGATGGGACGTCCTGATCGTCACCGGCGACCGGGACGCCTTCCAGCTGGTGAGTGACAAGGTCAAAGTCCTCTACACCCGCAGGGGGATCTCGGACACGGTTCTCGCCGACGAGGACTGGGTCACCGAGCGGTACGGAATCGGTCCCTCGCAGTACGTGGAGTACGCGGCCTTGCGTGGCGACACCTCGGACAACCTGCCGGGAGTTCCCGGAGTAGGGGAGAAGACCGCGTCCAAGCTCATCGCCGAGCATGGGTCGGTCGACGGTCTCTATCTGAACGTCACCCAGCTGACCCCCAAGCTGAGGGAGAACCTCTCGGCTTCTCGGGACCAGGTGTTCTTGAATCGTGAGCTGATGATGCTGGTGGACGATCTCGACGTGGGCCATGAGATGTCCGAGTTCGCCACCAGGGAGTGGGACAAGCGACAGGTCAAGGACCTGTTCGACAGTCTCGAGTTCCACACCATGTGGAGCGACCTCGAGGAAGCCCTGCCCTCGAGCGGTGGGGCCACAGAGGTGCTCGACGTGGAGACCGACCTGGTCACGATGCCCGATCGGGTCCAGGCGCTGACCGAGCGAGACGAGCTGGTCGCGGGTTTGGTCTCCGACGGCGGGGCCCCGTACGGCCTCGCCATCTCCACGGGGGAGAACGAGGCGGTGTTGGTCCCGTTCGAGGCCGCCGAGCCCATGCTCGAGGCGATCTCGGACGGGCGAGTAGGCGTGGTCGGCCACGACCTCAAGACCCTGGCCCGGGTGCTCCTCGACCTCGGCTACGACCTGACCCGACCGGTGATGGACACCGCTCTGGCCTCGTACATCATCAACCCGAGCCAGCGCACTTACGGTCTGGTCGAGATCGCCGAGCGGGTCCTTGGCCTGGAGCTGGTCTCCCCGGACTCGGAGACGGAGACGGGGACGCTCCCATTCGACTCAGGCCCGGACATCGATCTCGAGGGGCGGAGAGTCGAGGCCATCCGCCGTCTGGCGATGGAATTGCAGTCCGAGTTGGAGCTTCGTGACGAGATCGATCTCTTCTCGACACTGGAGCTCCCACTGGTCCCGGTGCTGGCGCGGATGGAGCACGCCGGCATCGGAGTCGACAAGGCCTATCTGGAGGAGATGGGGGCCGACTTGCGGGACCGGATCGCAGACGTGGAGCGACAGCTCCACCAGCTCGCCGGTGAGCCCTTCAACGTCAATTCGACCGACCAGCTCCGCATCATCCTCTACGAACAGCTCCGGCTCCCGATCCTGAAGAAGACCTCCACCGGCAAGCCGTCAACGGACGCCTCTGTGCTGCAGAAGCTCGACCATCCCCTAGTGACCGCCCTGCTGGAGTACCGCGAGCTGGAGAAGCTGCGCTCCACCTATGTCGACGGCTATCTGCCGCTGGTCGATCCCGACGGCCGCATCAGGACCCGGTTCAATCAGATGGCCGCCACCACGGGGCGGCTGTCGTCCGACAGCCCGAACCTGCAGAACATCCCGGTCCGGTCCGATTCCGGGCGCACGATCCGGCGGGCCTTCGTCGCCGGGGAAGGCAACGAGTTCCTGATCGCCGACTACTCACAAATCGAGCTCAGGGTGCTGGCCCACATGAGCGGGGACCCGTTCCTGATCGAGGCCTTCCAGGCCGGGCTCGACATCCACACCGCCACCGCGGCGCGGGTATGGGGGGTGGACCCGAGCGAGGTGACCGCCGAGCAGCGGCGACGGGCCAAGATGATCAACTTCGGGCTGCTGTACGGGATGGAGGCGTTCGGTCTCGCCGACCGTCTAGGGATCAGCCGGGACGAGGCGCGGGAGCACATCGACGCCTACTTCTCCCAGTTCCACCATGTCAAGGAATACATGTCGTCGGTGGTGACCCTGGCCCGCAACCAGGGGTACACCACGACACTGTTCGGCAGACGCCGTTACCTGCCCGAGTTGAAGTCGGACAACTTCCGCATCCGTCAGATGGGGGAGCGCATGGCGCTGAACGCTCCTGTCCAGGGCACCGCGGCCGACATCATCAAGGCCGCCATGATCCAGCTGGACGCCCGGCTGCGGGAGGAGGGGCTCATGACCACCCTGCTCCTCCAGATCCACGACGAGCTGATCCTCGAGGTCCCCGAGGAGGAGAAGGTGGTGGCCGAGAAACTGGTCGTGGAGACAATGGAGGGCGTCGCCGGGCTCGACGTGCCCCTCGTGGTCGACATCGGCTGGGGACCCGATCTCGCCTCGGTTAAGAAGCAGACCGCCAACCACCGCTGATACGGCTAAACAGGTTGGCGAATACCCTCTATCTGCGTACACTTCGATACGCCTGCTGACCCTCGTCGGCAGAGATCTTCCCAAGAGGTAACTACCCACACATGTCCAACCCCCAAGAGAACGCGCCTGTAGCCACTACCGAGAACGAGGAAGTGGAGGCGCCCGAGACCCCGGCCGTCGAAGTCGACACAGAAGCGACGGCCCCGACCGAAGAGTCTCAGATCGAGACCGCCGAAGTCACCGCCCAGACCGAATCGGAAGCCGCCCCGGCGGAGAGCGGCGAAGATGCCCCCAGATACCAGGAGCGCGAGGCACTGGTCGCGCCGGATCTGAGCCATCTGCCCGACGACATCGGTGACGACTTCGAGAAGGCCATCGAGGCCACCGTTCTCGAGTTCCGCGAGGGGGACATCGTCGAGGGGACCATCGTCAGCGTCGACTCCGAGGGAGCCCTGGTCGACATCGGCTACAAGTCGGAGGGGTTCATCCCCACCCGCGAGCTCTCGATCAGGAACAACATCGACCCTGAGGAGACCGTTTCCGTGGGTGATCGGGTGGAATCCGTCGTTCTCGACAAGGAAGACGACGAGGGCCGTCTGATCCTCTCCAAGAAGCGGGCCATGTACGAGCGAGCCTGGGGCCGCATCCAGCAGGTCGCCGAGCAGGGCGGCACCGTCGAAGGGACCGTCATCGAGGTGGTCAAGGGCGGTCTCATCGTCGACATCGGTCTGCGCGGCTTCCTGCCCGCCTCATTGGTCGACCTGCGCCGGGTCCGCGATCTCGACCCGTTCATCGGCGACACGATCACGGCCAAGGTCATCGAGCTCGACCGGGCACGCAACAACGTCGTCCTCTCTCGCCGGGCCCATCTCGAGGAGGCCCTGGCCGAAGAGCGCACCGAGTTCCTCGACAACCTCCACGAAGGCGAGATCCGCGAGGGGACCGTCTCCTCCGTGGTCAATTTCGGCGCCTTCGTCGACCTGGGTGGCATGGACGGCCTGGTCCACGTGTCCGAGCTCTCCTGGCAGCACGTCAACCACCCCAGCGAGCTGGTCAAGGTGGGCGACGAGGTCAAGGTGAAGGTGCTCGAGGTCGACCGGGACCGGGAACGCATTTCTCTGTCGATCCGCCAGACCACCGAGGATCCCTGGGACGTCTTCTCCAAGGAGCACGAGGTTGGGGACGTCGTCCCCGGCGTCGTCACCAAGACCGTTCCCTTCGGCGCCTTCGTGTCCGTGGCCGACGGTGTGGAGGGTCTGGTCCACGTCTCGGAGATCGCGGTGCACCGTGTCGAGTCACCCGAGCTGGAGCTGTCCATCGGCCAGACCGTCCAGGTGAAGATCACCGAGAAAGAGGACGAACGTCGTCGTGTCTCCCTCTCGATCAAGCAGGCGCTTCCCGACTACAAGGAGCGCCCCGCGCCCACCGAGGAGAAGAAGAAGCCGCGTCGTGAGCGCGAGTTCGAGCGGGAGTTCGGAGCCGAGGCCGAGGAGCGCCCACCGATGCCGGTCGACGCTTCGCTCGAGGCCATCCTCAAAGAGCTCAAAGAGCGGGGGATCGGGCGCCGCTGACCTTTCGGAACCTGCTTGGCGCCACGGTCCGCGAGTAGGCCTTCGTACCCATAGAAAAGTAGGGCGAAAGGCTCAAGACTGTCACGAGCAGGTCCGACAATCTCTGTGTTATCGAACCTCAAAAGCATGGCGGGCTTCGGCTCGCCGGTACTATGCGCTCCCGTCTCATCGCCATCCATGCGGTGAGGGGAGGGGACAACCGAAGGGGACTCAATGGGTAGGAGAGCCATCGTTCTTCTAGTGGCCTTGATACTGGCCGGTCTGGCGGCCTGGGCCGTCTGGAACTTCATGCAGAACGTGCGTGGAGAGGCCGAGGCGGGTCAGCAGCAGGTCACTGTTTTTCGCGCCGGGCCTGGTGGAATCGCGGAGGGCACTGAGGGGAACATCCTCATCTCCGAGTTCGACGGTGGCGGCGAGCAGATCGTGGAAGGCGTGGACGAGGTGGAGGACACCCCGGCCGACGCCATCCAGAGCGAGGAAGAGCTCCGTCAGATCCTGACCAACCGGGTGGCCGCAGGGCCGATCTCGGAACAGGCCATCCTGACCCGCTCACAGTGGGTCGAGCTCACAGTCGACGTCCAGCCGCTCGCCGAGCAGATCGCATCCGGCAACCAGGCCATCACCATCTCGACCAGCGACATCCAGGGTGTCAACGGGTTCGTCGAGGCCGGGGACCGGATCAACATGATCATCACGCTCGACATCGAGTTCCAGAACATCCCGATCGAAGGCGCCCCGACACTTCCGCCGCCCGAGGGCGAGACTCCGGGTGAGGAGGCCGAGGAAGAGGTCGTCACCGTGACCTACACCCGGTACGTGCTCCAAGGTCTGAACGTCCTCGCCGCAGGCCGCGACGTCCGGGTCGAGGATGACGGCGACCAGACCGGTGAGATCGATGCTCCGGACGATGCCACCGAGGGTGACGAGACTCCTGCAGAGGAAGAGGAAGACACGGGCAACTCCACGGTCTTCACGCTCGAGGTCACTCCCGACCAGGCTGAGCGCATCGTGTACGCCTTCGAGAACGGGTCGATCTGGCTTACCCTTGTGCCGGAAGATTTCGTCGAGGTCGAGACCGACGGTGTCACGATCGACAACCTGTTCGGCGGCGACCTGCAGGAAGCGATCTTTCAGAATCAGTAGTACCGATTAGAAGGCAGATCTCATGTCATTGGCCGAGCACAACCTCCTGGTAGTCGACCAGGACGACGACTTCGTCGCCAGCGCCAAGCAGCTGTTCGACGGGAGTCTCCCGGTTGCGCGCACCCTCGAGGAGGCGAGCCAGACGGTGGCGTCCGGCGACGTCCGGATGGTCCTCATCGGCCCCTCATATGGATCGGATGAGGCGATGGAGCAGATTCGTCAGCTCCACAACCAGGATCCTTCGCTGGTCCTGATGATGGTGGCCGAAGAGGTGACCGCCGACCTCCTCCGCAAGGGCATGAGGGCCGGTGTCTCCGATGTGCTCGAGGCACCGCTCGACGAGGCCAAGATCGAGGCTGCCATCGAGCAGTTCGCTCACGACGTCCTCCGGCGTCAGTCGACCGCACCCGCGGCGGCCAAGCCGGAGGAGCGTCCACGTCGTTCTGAGGGCAGGATCATCACCGTCACCTCCGCCAAAGGCGGGAGCGGCAAGACCGTCCTGGCCACCAACCTGGCCCTCGTCCTGAACCGGATACCAGACGTCAAGGTGTGTCTGGTCGACGCCGACCTCCAGTTCGGGGACGTGTGCCTGGTGCTCCAGTTGGAGCCGCGTTTCACCATGGTGAACGCCGCCCACGAGCTGCACCACCTCGACGCGGAGCTGCTCGATTCGCTGCTCACCGAGCATCCGACGGGGCTCAAGGTCCTGGCGGCGCCGCTCGAGCCTGCGTTCGCCGACGACATCACCACAGCCGGCCTCATGCAGATGCTCGACGTCCTCAAGGAGAACTACGACTACGTCATCGTGGACACGGCGGCGATGCTCGACGAGTTGATCCTGTCGCTCATCGAGAAGTCCGACGACATCCTGATGCTGGTCGACATGGACCTGCCCTCTGTCAAGAACGCCAAGCTGGCGCTGGAGACCCTGAGACTGCTCAAGTTCTCCACCGCGAACGTCCAGCTGGTGATGAACCGCTCCAACTCCAAGGCCAAGCTCGACAACAAGGAGATCGAGGGGGCGTTGAAGATGGAGATCTCGGCCTCTATCCCGTCCGACGCCGTGGTGGCCGCCTCGGTGAACGAGGGACGGCCGGTGGTCGAGACCGATCCAAAGTCCAGAGTGGCCAAGGGATTCGAATCCGTGGCCGAGTTGATTGCCGGGAAGATCCCGGAAGCCCAGGGCAAGTCCGGCTTGTTCGGACGGAAGTAGGGAAGAAGGGGGTCACTAATGCCGTCACTTTCAGAGAGGGTCGCAGCAGCACGCCAAACCGAGGCCGCTGACGTCTCCATCAACCGCACCGACGCACTGGGAGAGCTCAGAGGCCGTCTCCACTTCAAGGTGGTAGAGGAACTGGGACCGACCCTCTACGACCGCGGCATGTCCGACGCCGAGTTGCGTCTCCGCGTGCTCGAGATGCTGGAGTGGGCGGTCGACCAGGAGCAGGGTCTTCCTCTCACCTCCGCCGATCGTCGCGCCCTCCTCAACGAGATCGCCTCCGACGTCCTCGGGTACGGGCCCATCGACCCGCTGCTCAACGACCCGGACGTGACCGAAGTCATGGCCAACGGCCCCTACGACGTCTACTACGAAAAAGGCGGCCGGATCCTGAAGTCCGACGTCCGCTTCGTCGACGAGGTCCATCTGCGCCGGATCATCGACAAGATCGTCGGCCAGATCGGCCGTCGTGTCGACGAGGCCACCCCGATGGTGGATGCCCGTCTTCCCGACGGCTCCCGTGTCAACGCCATCATCGCCCCGCTGGCGATCGGCGGCCCGTACCTGACGATTCGAAAGTTCGCCGTCGACCCATACCAGGAGGCGGACCTGATCAGCTTCGGCACCCTGACCCAGCGTGTTGCCGACTTCCTCAGGGCCTGTGTCCGGGGTCGTCTCAACATCATCATCTCCGGTGGCACCGGCTCCGGTAAGACCACCACCTTGAACGTGGTCTCTGCGTACATCCCGGGCGACGAGCGCATCATCACCGTGGAGGACGCCGCCGAGCTCCAGCTCCATCAGGAGCACGTGCTCACCCTGGAGTCCCGGCCCGCCAACATCGAGGGCCAAGGCCAGGTGACCATCCGTGACCTGGTCAGGAACACCCTGCGTATGCGTCCCGACCGCATCGTCGTCGGTGAGGTTCGTGACGCCGCCGCCCTGGACATGCTCCAGGCCATGAACACCGGTCATGACGGGTCGCTGACCACGGTCCACTCCAACACCCCCCGTGACACCCTGTCCCGTATCGAGACCATGGTGCTCATGGCCGGGTTCGACCTGCCGGTGCGGGCCATCCGTGAGCAAATCAGCTCGGCGGTCGACCTGATCGTCCATGTGGCCCGTCTCAAGGACGGCACCCGTCGTGTCACCCACGTCACCGAGGTCGAGGGCATGGAGGGTGACGTGATCACCCTGCAGGACCTGTTCCTCTTCGACTACGGCATGGGTGTCGACGACGACGGCCGGTACAAGGGTCGGCTCAAGGCCACCGGGATCCGTCCCAGCTTCTCAGAGGACCTGGAGAACCAGGGGATTCGTCTCCCCGCCGACCTCTTCGATCCCGAGCCGTTCGCAAGGAGATGAACTTGAAGAAGCTCCTCGCGGTCCTGGCCGCACTGATGCTCCTGGGTCTGCCTGCGTGGGCACAGGAAGCAGGCGAAGCCATCGAGATCATCGACATCAACGGGTCTCGCTACCCCGAAGGGGGTCAGACCCAGATGGTGGTCGAGTTCAGCAACTTCGCCACCGAGCCCGATCCGGCCGCTGTCGAGGTCACCGCCAACGGACAGCCGGTCACCGACCTCGTGGTCGAACCGGTGGGCGCATCGGCGGTCCCGGTCGGTGTCGTGCTGGTGATCGACACCTCTGGCTCCATGGAGGGAGCACCCATGGCTTCTGCGATCGCGGCGGCTCAGAGCTTCGTTGATCAGGCCCGCGCAGAGGATCGGATCGCCATCGTCACCTTTGCCGACGCGGTCCAGGTGCTCTCCGGGTTCACCAACAACAAGCAAGCCCTCAATGCCGCCCTGGCAGGTCTGGTGGCGGCCGGCGAGACCGCCTTCAACGACGCGGTGATCCAAGGCATCGCGATGTTCGATCAGCCGGCGGCCGACACCCTCCTTCCCAACATGATCGTCCTCACCGACGGCGAGGACACGGTATCGGAGGCGACCTTCGAGGACGCCCTGGCGGCGGTGGAGGGAAGCGACGTGCGGACGTTCGGGGTGGCCCTCGAGGGATCAGACTTCAACCCTGAGCCTGTCCAGCAGATCGCCACGGCCGGTGGCGGGCTGTTCCTCTCGACGCCGAATCCCGAGGAGTTGTCGACGCTGTACACCCAGATCGGCCGGGAGATCAACAACACTTTGGTGGCCCGGTTCGTGTCGCCCATATCGTCACCGGGCGACGTCGAATTCGCCGTTGCCTATCAGGGCTTCACCGCTTCCCAGACCTACACCGTCTCCGGTTATGCAGTGACTACCACCTCATCGCCGGAGGCGACGACAACGACCACGTTGGCCCCTCTGACGACAGTCGTCGTGGAAGGTGGCGCGGCTCTCGGCATCGACACGCTGATGCTCATGGGCGCCGCCGGGCTCGGTCTCACCCTGTTCCTGTTCCTGATCATCCTCTTCGGACGTGAGGACGAGGATGACCCGGGCAAGTTCTCCAAGCGGCTCCAGGCCTACGGACGTCGTGGCGCCCAGAAGCCCACCGAGCAGAAGGGCTCGTTTCTGGAGCGGATACCCATCCTCAACCGGTTCACCCAGGCAGCCGAGGAAGAGGTCAAGAAGCGTGGTCTGCTCTCCGGCATCAACTCGACGCTGGAGCAGGCGAACATCCCGATGTCACCCGGAGAGGCCATCCTGGGAATGATCGGGCTGGCTGCGGTGGGCGGGATCATCGTCGCCATCTTCAACGGTGTCCTCTGGGGCGTCGTCTCGTTCGGGATCTTCCTCCTCATCGCCGTCTACCTGATCAAGTGGACGGGAGCTCGGGAGAAGAAGAAGTTCGAGAATCAGCTCCCGGACACCCTGACGCTGATGTCGACGTCGCTCCGAGCCGGATACTCGCTGCTCCAGGCCACCGAGGCGGTGTCGTCCGAGGCGCCTGACCCGACCGCCCGTGAATTCGGCAGAGCCATTGCCGAAGCCCGTCTGGGACGGACCGTGACCCAGGCACTGGAGGGTGTGGTGGAGCGGACCCAGTCGAGCGACTTCGAGTGGGCGGTCATGGCCATCGAGATCCAGCGCGAGGTGGGTGGAAACCTCGCCGAAGTGCTACAGACGGTGGCCGACACGATGCGGGCCCGAAACCGTCTCAAGGGCGAGATCCGGGCTCTCACCGCCGAGGGCCGGATCTCGGCTTTCGTCCTGGGTGCGCTGCCGTTCCTGATGTTCCTGTTCCTGTGGACCACAAACCGCACGTACCTGGAGCCACTGCTTCAGAGCACATTCGGACTCATCGCGCTAGGTGTCGGGCTCCTGCTCATCGCAGGCGGCATTTTCTGGCTCAAGAAGATCGTGGATATCGAGATATGACCAACTTCGACCCAATCGTCCTCGCGGTAGTGGCGGTTTTCGCCCTGGTGCTGTTCGTCGTCATCTGGGCCGGCATGGGTGTCACCCGGGCCCGTGAGGACATGGCCAACCGTCTCGAGCTCTATGGGCGGCAGTCGGTCGCATCACCTCGTGAGGACACGTTGGCCAAGCCGCTGGCGCAGAGAACCGTCGGCCCGATCGTCATCGGGTTGGGCAACTTCCTGAAGCGGTTCACCCCGGTCGGGTATCTGGAGAAGAAGCAGCGCAAGCTGATGCTCGCCGGCTATCCCGGAAACCTCGATGCTCCGGCGTTCGTCGTGATCAAGCTGCTGACCACTGCAGTTGGTCTGGTCGGGTCATTCTTCCTCGCCGACTTCGCCCAGGACAGCCTGCAGACGATCCTGTTCTTCGCGTTGCCTGTCGCCCTCGGCTTCTTCGGTCCGGACGCCTGGCTGAACAGGAAGGTGGACGAGCGTCGTCAGGCGATGCTGCGATCCCTTCCCGATGTGTTGGACCTCTTGGTGATCTCCGTAGAGGCAGGTCTCGGTTTCGATTCCGCCCTCGCCAGAGTGGTGGCTACGGTCCCGGGCCCCCTCTCTGAGGAGTTCTTCCGGATGCTCCAGGAGACCCGTGTCGGTGTCAGCCGGCGTGATGCGATGCGTCACCTCATGGAGCGCACCGACCTCGACGAGCTGCGGTCCTTCCTTCTGGCCATGATCCAGGCGGAGGCCTTCGGTGTGACCATCGCACGCGTGCTGCGCGTCCAGGCCGACGAGATGCGGGTCAAGCGGCGTCAGCGGGCTCAGGAGAAGGCGTTCGCCGCTCCTGTGAAGCTCGTGTTCCCGCTGGTGTTCTGCATCTTCCCGTCGCTGTTCATCGTGCTGTTGGGCCCGGCTGCCCTCCAGATCGCTGACGCCTTCGCGAGTACATGACGACTGCGGCCCAGCCGCTTCAAGCTCGTCGCTTCTCGGTTGCCCATCTCGCCATGCTGGCGCCTTGGGTGGCGTTGGTCATCGGGTCCTGGGGAGTCATCGGAGACAACTCGTTCCTGTGGCACGTGAGGGCCGGCAGCCTGCAGCGGTCCGTCGGAGAGGTTCTCACCACCGACCCCTTCTCTTTCACGATGAACGGGGCTCCCTGGAGGACGCAGAGCTGGCTCATAGAGCTGCTCTACGACTGGTCCGAGGGCATCGCCGGCCTCTCCTTCGTCCCGATCATGATCCTCCTGGTCGGGACGATCACTTTCGTCACGATTGCTTTGCTCGCCTACAGGAGGTCACGGAGCGTTGCGGCCACGGCCTTCGTGCTGGTGCTCACGACCATCATCCTGGTGAGCTTCCTGGTCCCGAGGCCGGTCCTGTTCTCTTTCGCCCTCATGTCCCTGGTCATGCTGGCCTGGGACCGTCCCCAGACCCGATGGGCGGTCCCATTCCTATTCTGGCTGTGGGCTTCGATCCATGCCAGCTTCCTGATCGGCCTGGCGTACATCGGTCTCACCCTGATCATGGAGCGGGAGTGGCGCGAGCTGCTCAAGGCGGTGGTTTCGGGCCTGGTGACGCTTCTGACGGCTCATGGGTTGGGGGTGGTGACCTTCCTGCTCGATTTCACCCAGGGTCGTGAGGCGCTCACTCACCTGACCGAGTGGCGTCGCCCTGACTTCAGTGATCCGTTCTTCATCGCCTACCTCGGCGGCATCCTCTTCTGCGTCATCGGGTTCGTCAGGCGGACACTCCCACTGCGGTGGCTGTGGGTGGTGCTGCCCTTCGCAGTTCTCGGGCTGACCTCAGTTCGGGCGATACCCCCGGCATGGCTTGGGCTCGTTCCGGCAGTCGCCGCGGCTCTTCAAGGGCTCGCGATCGGGACCAGGGCCGGTCTGAGGCCCCAACTGGCCCTCATTTTCACCGGCTTCGTCCTGTTGTTGCCCTTTTTCCTCATCGATGGCTCGGAGCTCAGCGAAGAGCGGTTCCCTCTCGATGCCCGCATGGCCCTGGATGCCGGGAGGACCTTCCACGACGACGTCGTCGGTGGCTACCTCATCTGGGCCGAGGGTCCCGAACGACAGGTCTACCTGGATGACCGCGCCGAGCTCTACAGGAGCCGACTGGAGGAATTCGTCCAGATCCGTCAGGGCGACCTGGGCTGGGAGAACGTCTTCGAGAGAGACGGGATCGAGCAGGCCCTGCTCAAGAGGGAAGTCGACGAGAACCTGGTGGAAGAGCTCTCGAGTGCCGGTTGGGCCACCGTCCATAGCGACGAGTACTTCGTGGTGCTACGTCCCGAAGAACAGACCGGCTGAACCTCGAGTACTCGAGTAAGCCGCACAATGAGAAAAGGGCCCCGAGGGGCCCTTTTCTTCGTGTTGTTATCGGCTTCTAGGACTGATCGAGGCCCGAAGCGATATCGCTGAAGGTAGACGACACCTCGCCACCGGCCAGCGACACGGCAACGAGAGCGATGATGGCGATCAGGACCACGAGGAGGGCGTACTCCACCATGGAAGCACCCTTCTCATCCGTCACCCATGCACTTACCTTGGTCCACAGAGCAAGCATTGAACCCCTCCTTGGGTCGGCTTTTCTGGCTTGCAGTGGGCAAACTAGCCCACCGTCATCTGGAGGCCATGGGTCTCCAGAATCATCGAAAACTTCAGTGACTATTCGCATCAGCGAGGTTCGAGGAGATGTCCGAGTATGTGGACGAGAGGGAGCTCCCTGCGAGAGTCACAGCCACAATCGCGACTATCGCAATCAGCACCACCAGCAGCGCATACTCGACCATCGAAGCTCCTATATCGGAGAGTTCGAATCTCGACTTGAGTGTCTGGTATTTGGCGTACAACATGATTCTTTCCCCTTTGGGCATCGTCAGCTTACGAAGGCGGGGTCAAATCTCTCATGGGCCGAAAGGCCCATCATCTAGTTCGGCTTGGCGATGCCCAGGCGGATTGCCTCGATGGCGGCCTGTGTGCGGTCCTGGACGGCCAGCTTCTGGAATATCGAAGCCAGATGGTTCTTGACCGTCTTCTGGGAGATGTAGAGCCGCTCGGCGAGCTCGTCGGTCGCTGAGACACCGACGGCAAGGAGCTGAAGGATCTCTCGCTCGCGAGGGGTCAAAGAGGCCGCTCCGGGGTCGAGCTCCGCCTCCCGATACGTCTCCAGGAGGTCGTCGCGCTCCTCGTCGGTGAGTTTGATCAGGTTCTTCCCGTCGGCAACGGCGCGCACCGCGGAAGCGAGGGTGGTCAGAGGTACCGCTTTCGAGAAGAAACCGACCGCTCCGGCCTCAGCGGCACGCTGCTTCTGCTCGTCGGAGGCGTGCATGGAGACGACGATCGCTCGTGTGCGTCGTCCCAATTCGGCGATGGTCTCGATGCCGTCTCCGCCTGGCATCTCGATGTCGACTATCGAGACCTCGGCCGGCTGGCTCATCAAGGCTTGATCGAGATCCGGTCCTGAGTTGACCACACCTACGACCCGGGCGTCCGGAAGGCTGTTCAAGGCCTGGCTGAGCCCTTCTGCGAAGAGCTGATGGTCGTCGGCGATCATCACCCTGATCATCTCGACCCCCATTCAACCGTCACGGCCGTCCCGATACCAGGTTTTGACTCGAATTTGATCGTGGCGCCGACCTTGGAGGCCCTCTCCCGCATCCCAATGAGGCCGAAGTGACCTTCCGGCTCGTGGTCGGGGTCGAACCCCACCCCGTCGTCGACCACCATGCAGGATCCGTAGGAGCGGTCTACATGGCCTGAGATCACGATCTTGGAAGCCTGGGAGTGCTGATGGGCGTTTCGAGCGGCCTCGGTGATGATCGAGGTCAGATCCCCGATCAGCGCAGGACGGGGAGGTCGTCTCTCCTCGAGGTCGACGATGATCTGTGGCTCGTCTTCGAGCGTCGAGACGGCCTGCAGGATACGTGCGGTCAGGGTAGGCCCCGGGGCGTTGCGGAGGTCGGCCACGGATGCCCGCACGTCCTCGACCAGCTTGGTGACGTTGGAGCGAAGCACCTGCAAGTCCGCGGCGACCTCGGGGTTGTTCGCTTGCTGCATGGCGGTCATGTCCAGGGCGAGTCCCAGAGACGCCAAGGAAGGGCCGATCTCGTCGTGCATCTCCCGGGCCAGCCGCATCCTCTCCTCGGCGACGGCGGATCCCACGATGTCTTGGAGAAGCTGGAGATTGGCGAATGCCACGCTGACCGGGTGGATGATCGCCGCGGTCTCGGCCAATTCCCGCGGCCCGAGTGGATCGGTCGTGGTCAGCTCGAGCGTGCCCACTTCGGTGTCCGAGGTTGACAGTGGCAAGGTATAGACGTGGCCGTTGGGATCGGGGATGCCGCGCGAGGCAAGGACCACCGAGCCGTTCTCCCCATTGATGGCCAGGGTCCCGGACGATCCGGGGAACCGCTCCAGGATCCGTTCCAGGGTGTCGGCGCCGACTTCGATGGCGTTGAACCGACCGGTGGACACGTCTTCTGACAGCTTCAACAAGGCGCCGTGCGTCTCTTCGAGTCTCATCAACTGCTCGGTGGCTGTGGCCTTCTCGACCGCCAATGTGGTGGCCTGGGTGTGGATGTCTTCCAGGAGACGTCGGATCACGCTCACCAGGAGCACGAAGACCAGATAGAGGGCGAGGGCAGGTGTGGTGTCGATGACCGGCTCGCCGCTCGCCAGCGTCACCAGGACCAGGAGGGAGCCTGAGAGAACAGCTGTCGTCACGCCGGGTCTGAGACCGCCGTAGAGGGTGGCGAAGATGGGCGGGCCCATCGACAGGAGCAGATAAGGGCTGGAGGCGCCACCGGTCATGGTCATGGCGACGAGGACCACGATGGCGCCGGTGAGACATATGGTCTCCACGCCGAAGCGAATCCGGAACATGGGCTCCGGGATCAGGGTGGACCCGATCACGTAGGCGGCTGCGATGGCCACGGCTCCCAGCGTGTTTCGTGTGCCTCCGAAGGCGATGAGGCTCGAGATGATCCCCACGGTGAGCGCGACCCATTGTCCGATGATGACGGTGCGGTGGACACGGGAGACCCAGGGCGCGGGTGCGGCCTGCATCCGGGCAGGCTACCTTCGCACCCCGTGACAGCCGTGCAAGGTCGCTGGGTTCTGGGCGGTGGCATAGGTTCCGGCAAGAGCCGGGTGCGGGAGATCCTGGCGGGTCTTGGAGTGCCCACCATCGACGCCGATTCGATCGGTCATCAGGTTCTCGAACCGGATGGGCACGCTTTCGCCGAGGTGAGCTCCCGGTGGCCCGAGGTGGTGGTAGACGGTCGCATCGACCGCAGACGGCTGGGTGAGATCGTCTTCGGAGATCCGTCTCAGCTGGCCGAATTGGAGACGATGACGCACCCTCACATCTTCCGGTGGATTCGCGAGCAGGCCGCCGGGACGGATGGAGGATTGGTGGTCGAGATGCCCCTGTTGGGCAGGCTGCCAGGAACGGAGTGGCGCCTTGTGGTGGTGGACGCCAAAGACGAGCTCCGTGTCGAGCGGGCGGTGGCACGCGGCATGAGTGAGGACGACGTCAGGGCGCGGATGGCTTCACAGCCGACCCGGGGCCAGTGGCTGGCGGCCGCCGACGCGATCATTCCCAACCGTGGCTCCCTCGACGACCTGGAGTCGACGGTGAAGAGGATCCTGCCCTATCTGTAGGGCGTTTCTCTGTCACAGGGCACCGGTACCCTTGAGCCGTGCCGCGATTCCAGGTCGTTTCTGACTTCCAACCTGCCGGTGACCAACCCCAGGCCATCGAGAAGCTGGCCGCGGGCATCGAGCGCGGCGATCGCTTCCAGACCCTGCTCGGGATCACGGGATCGGGCAAGTCCGCCACCATCGCCTGGACGATCGAGAAGGTGCAGAAGCCGACCCTGGTGCTGGCGCCCAACAAGGCTCTCGGCGCCCAGTTGGCTAACGAGTTCCGGCAGTTCTTCCCCCACAACCGGGTCGAGTACTTCGTCTCCTACTACGACTACTACCAGCCCGAGGCCTACATCCCGCAGACGGACACCTTCATCGAGAAGGACGCAACCATCAACGACGAGATCGACCGTCTCCGACATTCGGCAACGGCGGGGTTGCTGGTCCGCGACGACGTGATCATCGTCGCCTCGGTCTCGGCGATCTACGGTCTGGGGTCACCAGAGCAGTACCAGGGCCAACTGCTCCGTCTGGTCCAGGGCGTCGAGTATCCGATGCAGGCGGCCATCAAGCGTCTGGTCGACATCCAGTACGAGCGGAACGAGGTCAACCTGATCCGGGGCAAGTTCCGGGTCCGGGGAGACACCCTCGAGGTGTTCCCGTCGTACGAAGAGACCATCGTCAGGGTCCAGTTCTGGGGTGACGAGGTGGAGCGTTTGGTTCGTCTCAACCCGGTCACCGGGGAGGTGGTCGAGGAGCTCACCGAGCTGTTCATCTTCCCCGCCACCCACTACGTGACCGAGCGGGAGCGGCTCCTCAAGGCCATCGCCGGCATCGAGCAGGAGCTGGAAGAGCGGCTGGCCTACCTGGAGAGCAAGGGGAAGATGCTCGAGGCGCAGCGTCTCCGGATGCGAACCAACTACGACCTGGAGATGATGCGGGAGGTCGGGTTCTGCTCGGGCATCGAGAACTACTCGCGGCATCTCGACGGGCGGGCCCCGGGGCAGGCGCCGTACACCCTGTTGGACTACTTCCCCAAGGACTACCTCACCATCATCGACGAGTCGCACGTGACCGTGCCCCAGATAGGGGGCCAGTACGAGGGGGATCGGTCCCGCAAAGAGGTACTCGTCGACCACGGTTTCCGGCTCCCGTCGGCGAAGGACAACCGGCCACTCCGCTTCGACGAGTGGCTGGAGAAGGCCAATCAGGTGATCTTCCTCTCCGCCACCCCCTCGGACTTCGAGATCAGCCATTCGACCCAGGTGGTGGAGCAGATCATCCGACCCACCGGTCTGGTCGACCCGGAGGTGATGATCCGGCCCACGAAGGGTCAGATCGACGATCTATTGGACGAGATCAGGGAGCGAGCGGTCCGCGAGCAGCGGG
>DASSVE010000112.1:0-8747 GCA_035706345.1 Acidimicrobiia bacterium | reverse complement strand
GTGACTACCGACCCGACGTCGAGGTCGACCTGCTCACCGCCCTGGAGCGGACCGGCAAACCTGTGGCCGAGGTGTTGTTCTTCTCGCTGGAGGACGCCCGCCAGGAAGCCCAGGGCCTGAAGATCTATCCCGGGGCCAGATCCGTGCTCCAGGACCTCTATCTGTCCTCCCTGAGCCAGGCGATCCAGAGATCGGGTGGTTTGAGCCAGTTCGTGCTCGGTTGCTTCCTTCTCACCGCCGGGTACGTCGAACGCGAGATCCTGGAGAAGCGGTTCGAGGCCCGGGCCGCGGTGGCCCTCGACGATGCCGTCGGGCACTGCGAGGAAGCCGCCGGGTCGGACGATCCCTGGTACGTCGCCCAGCTCGCCCTGGAGTTGGAGGAGATCGCGCGCGCCAACGGCCTGATCACCGAGGTCCCGGCAACGGCCAGCAACTCCCAGCGACGCGCCTTGGAGAAGATGGATGCTGAGAAGGCTGCCGAAGGGGTGGACACGGTCCGCCTCGTCTCCCCGATCGTCTCCGACGCCGAGTCGTATCAGGACACGAGACGGGCCGGCGATGCCCGCTCCGGTGCCTCGGACCGCAAAGGCGCTTCGGACATCGCCGACGAGGAGTCCACGAGCCAACTGCTACGGGTCAGCCAGGCCCCACATGTCTTCCTCCCCACCGGCCAGGGCGGCAAGCTCCTGGTCACTCCGATCCCCGCCGCCTTCGCCGGCTTCGGAGAGGAGGGAATCGCCGCCATCGCCGAGGCTTCGAAGAGATGGTCGGTCGATCAGCGTCACGTGTCGGGCGAGTTGTTCCCGCTGTTCGCCGCCAACCAGCGACGGGGTCTGCGCTCAGGGTTCGACCACGGCGACGTGTCCCCCCACTCGGCGTTGTTCATCGGCGCCGGCCTCTACCAGAGGCTCTACGAGCGCCGGGCGGCCCGCACCCGGCGTCGTTACGCCGTGTCCCTGCTCGTCGACGGGTCCGCCTCGATGCTGAGCCCGGGCCGCAAGGCCAACGCCGGGACCCAGTGGGCGATGCCGGCGGCGGTGCTCGGAGCGTGGAGCATGGCCCGGCTCTGCGACGAGCTGCAGATCGACTTCGAGGTCGCCCTGTTCAACCGGGGCTTCGCCGCTCGTCCCGACGACACCGAGGAGAGCTACGTCCGGGGCCGGGCGGCGGCCATTGCCGGCTTGAAGAGAACCCAGGGGTCGGCGGCCGACCGTCTCACCTCGACGGTGAACCACTACATGGTGAAGCCTTTCGACCGGCGCTGGCGCGATGCCCAGGCCACCCTGGCCGGTCTCTTCTTCACCGCGATCAACCCGCGCCGCGCCGCTACCGTTGCTCGTCGGGACGCCCGATCGGCCCCTCCGGTCTCTCTGTTCGAGAGGGCGGCGAACGTGGACGAGTTCAACCTGATCCACGCCGCCGAGCGCATGGGCCGTCTCGGGGCCGACGTCCGGATCCTGATGGTGCTCGCCGACGGCATGACCCGCGGCTCGGTGACCGCTCTCACCAAAGCCGTGGAGACAGTCGAGGCCACCGGGACCACCGTCATCGGGATCGGGATCGGCGACCACACCGTCGACCAGGCCTATCGCCGTCATCAGGTGGTGGATCAGCCCGATCAACTGGCCAACGCCATGATCGAGGGCACTCGCGGGGCTCTGCGCCGCAGCCTCGCCTACTCGGGCATGGACACCTGGTGGATGCGGGCGTCAGATTTCCAAGACAAGGAGGCATCGGTTGCCTGAAACAGTGATATTCGAAGACCCCAAGGGCGAAGGACCGCCCATCGAACTGGAGAAGATCGACCTTCCGTCAGATCTTCCCGACGTCGATCTGAGGATGCGAAAGATCCCCGAGCCAGACCCCCACTACGTGGATCTGGGCATGCTCTACCGGTTCGCCCAGCTGGAGAAGACCCGTCGTGACCAGGAGGAGGGCCTGGTCCCGCTTCACGTGGCGGTGCGCGGGCACATGGGCACCGGCAAGGACCACGACATCGAGCAGTTCGCCGCCGCCCTGTCCCTTCCCTACTTCAGGATCCCGCTCACCGGCGAGGTGCGTGACGTCACCCTCATCGGGTCGACCCGGCTCCACGGCGACGGCAAGGGAGGGACCGAGAGCCGTTGGGAGGACGGGGACATCACCCGGGCCCTGCGCGGCCCCGCCCTGCTCAACCTGTCCGAGCTGAACGCCGCCGGCGCCGAGACCCTGTTCGCACTGCACGGCCTGCTCGATCGTTACGCCGCCCTCGACCTGCCCAATGGCGAGACGGTCCGTCTCCGCGACGACGTCCGGATCTTCGGGACCATGAACCCAACCGACATCCGGGATTACGCCGGCACCCAGACCCTCAACAAGGCGTTCGCCGACCGCTGGGTGATCTGGGAGAAGAGCTTCCCGGGCGAGGACCAGATCCGGGCCATGCTCACCCGTCGTTACCCGACCATGGCAGAGGCCTATGTGACCGCCATCTCGCGGCTCGCGGTCGAGATCAACGCCTCCTTCGACGAGTCCGACACCGGGACCCGGGTCGAGACTCCGCTCTCCCTGCGCTCGATCCTGGACCGTCTCCCCACCGGCCTGTTCATCTACGCCGACCGGGACGATCCGCTGCGCAAGGCGTGGGAGGAGTTCATCCTCCCCCAGGTGGACCGTTACGACCGCGACCACTACGAGACGGTGTGGAACGCCGTGGTGCGGAAAGGCCCGTCGGAACGGCCTTTCTGAACGCAGCGGACCGCCTCGGCTACGGTGCGATGAATGGCCTATGACCTGGGGAACGAAGAGCTCAACGAGCGAGTGCGCCAACTCGTCGCTGACACCGCGCCCAACGGGAACCAGGACCTGATCGAGGAACTGATCATCACCGCGTTGAAACTGCATCGGGACGGTGCCAGCCGGGGCGACCTGAAGCTGATCACCACCGCAGTGAAGGAGATGCGGTACTCCAACCTGGTCTTCAGCCGGCACAAGGAGCCGAAGGTGACCATCTATGGGTCGGCCCGACTCACGGAGGACGACCCGAACTACGCCCTGGCCGAGAAGTTCGCCGCCGCCATGGCCAGCCACGGGTGGGGCGTGATCACCGGGGCCGGGCCGGGCATCATGGAGGCGGGGAGCAAAGGGGCCGGACCGGAGAACTCATACGGAGTCAGCATCCGTCTCCCCTTCGAGACCACGTCGAACGAGTACATCGCCGACGGGCGGATGGTCAACTTCAAGTACTTCTTCACGAGAAAGCTGGGCTTCGTCAAGGAGTCACAGGCGTTCGTGATCATGCCGGGCGGGTTCGGCACCCTCGACGAGGCTTTCGAGCTGATCACACTGCTCCAGACCGGCAAGTCGGACCTGCACCCCATCGTGCTCCTGGAAGCGGAGGGCACCCATTACTGGGGGCCTCTGATCGGCTTCATCACCGACATCCTCCTTGGAAAGGGCTTCATCTCCCCCTCTGATCTGGCGTTGTGGCACCAGACCACCGATCTCGAGGACGCCTGCAACGAGATCTTCCGCTTCTACTCCAACTACCACTCGCAGCGGTACACGGCCGGTCGTCTCATCCTCCGGCTCCGCAAGGCCCCCACGGACGAGGAATTGGCGATGTTGAACGAGGAATTCGCCGACATCATCGTGGAGGGCAAGATCGAGCGCACCGAGCCCAACGCCGCCGAGATCGAGGACAACGACGCCCTCGACAAGGAGCGGATCACCTTCCATTTCGACCGCCGCCAGTTCGGTCGTCTCCGTCAGCTGATCGACCGGCTCAACGATCTGGCCAGTCTTCCCGAGAGCACCGAGATCCCGGCGAGCATGAGCGAGGAGCAGGCAGAAAGACCCTGGTAGCCCCGTTCCGGCTTGGGTCATTCCCCGGAGGGGCTATTAGAATTGTGGGGTGCGCGACATCCTCTCTGACCTGGTAGCGGAACAGCAGTTTCTCGATCAGTCCCTGCAAAGGATCCCCATCAAGGTGTGGGACCTGGTCACGCCGAACAAGCCGTGGACCGTCCGGGACACCATCGCCCACCTCGCCGACTTCGAAGATCTGGGCGCCGACGCCCTGGGAAAGGGCGAGAAGATCAAGGAGTGGCAGGCGGCAGCCGACATCGAGCCGCTACGCCAGAAGCCGGTGAAGAAGGGCCGTCAGATGCGGCCCCAGGACGTCATCGAGTGGTGGCGGGCCGGCCGCGCCAAGGTGGTCGAGCCCCTCTCCCACATGAGCGCCGAGGACCGGCTCCCCTGGATCGCCGGGGACATGAGCGCACGCACATTCGCCACGTTCCGCCTCACCGAGACCTGGATGCACGGTCTCGACATCTACGAGACGCTCGGGATCGAGGTCGAGGACACCCCGCGCATCAGACACGTTTGCTGGTTCGGCTGGAAGACCCTCCCGTACGCCTTCAAGCAGGCCGGTGAGCACTACGAGCCGGTGCGGGTCGAGGTGATCGGCCCCGGTTACTCGAAGTGGGTCTATGGGCCAGAGGACACCGACCAGCTCATCAAGGGCTCGGCATCCGAGTGGGCCCGTCTCGCCGTGCGTCGGATCAGCCCCAAGGACGTCCGTCTGAAGGTCACCGGCGAGTACGCCGAGAAGGCGATCAAGCTGGCTCAAACCTTCCTGTGACCTCACCGATCCCCCGTCTCGTGGGGATGGTCCATCTCCTGGCCCTTCCCGGGTCGCCGCTGTACCGCGGGTCGATGGACGAGGTGATCACCACAGCCGCCGAGGACGCCAAGGTGCTCGTGAAGGCCGGTTTTCCCGCACTCATCGTCGAGAACTTCGGCGACGTCCCGTACCACGCCGACCGGGTGGCCCCCGAGACGGTGGCCGCGATGACGTTGGCCGTCCGGGAAGTGATCTCGACCGGGGTCACCGTCGGGGTCAACATCCTGCGCAACGACGCCCTGTCGGCTCTCGGGGTCGCAGCCGCCACCGGGGCCCGGTTCATCAGGGTCAACGTGCTCACAGGCGTCATGTACACCGACCAGGGCCCGATCACCGGGCGGGCGGATGAGATCATGCGCAAACGGGCCGCCCTCTGCCCCGATGTCGAGGTTTGGGCCGACGTGATGGTCAAGCACTCCACACCGCCGTACGGCATGGACGCCGCCCAGGCCACCCTGGACACCGTGGAACGGGGGCTCGCCGACGCGGTGATCGTCTCCGGGAGCGGCACCGGGACGGAGCCGGATCTCGAGGAGGCGCGGGCGGTCAGGGCGGTCCTTCCCGAGGGAACACGGCTGGCCGTCGGTTCTGGCGCCAGCGTGGAGAATCTCGACGCCCTTCTGTCGGCGGTGGACACGGTGATCGTGGGCTCGAGCCTCAAGTTCGACGGAGATGCCAACAAGCGACCCGACCGGCTGCGGGCTGAGGCGTTCGTCGAGGCGGCAGCAGACCGGGGTCTGATTTGAGCATCGAGACCCGAAGTGACGGTGGGGTCACGGTCATCACCCTCTCCGACCCGGACTCACGGAATGCGATCACCGGCGAGGAGATGATCGAGGACCTCCTCGACGCACTCGACGAAGCGGAGGGCGACCCGGACAACGTCGTGGTCGTGTTCGAGGCCGAAGGGCCTGCTTTCTCCTCGGGGGGCAATGTCAAGGACATGGCGGCCAAACGAGGTCTCTTCTCTGGATCTCCGGCAGAGATGACCGAGAAGTACCGAACCTCGATCCAACAGCTCACCCGGTTCCTGGCCACCACCGACCTGGTCACGATCGCCGCCGTAGACGGACCGGCCGTCGGCGCCGGCTTCGACCTGGTCCTCGGGTGCGATCTCCGCTTCGGCACCCGCAGGGCGCGTTTCGCCCATACCTTCATCGAGATGGGGATCATCCCCGGAGACGGCGGTGCCTGGCTGCTACCCAGGGTGGTCGGCTGGCAACGGGCCACCGAGCTGGCACTGACCGCCCGGTTCATCACCGCCGCCGAGGCGGAGAGCTACGGGGTGCTGCTCGAAGTGGTCCCCGAGGAGCGGCTGAGCCAGCGAGTGCAGGAGGTGGCCCGCTCGATCGCATCCAAGCCACGGCCGGCGGTCCGGCTGGCGAAACGTCTGCTCCGTCAGGCGAGGAGCATGGACCTCGACGGTTTCCTCGAGCTGTCGGCGGCATTGCAGGCCATCGCCCACACGACGCCGGAGCACGAGACCGCGGTCACCGCCTATCTGGAGAAGCTCCAGGACCGCGACTGACCCCGAACCCCACCTTGTGCAGCAGCTTCAAGGTGGAGGCCACCGGATTGGAGAACTGGGCCGATCTGAGCAGATCGTCGTGGGCGGCCAGGAAGGCGGTGGCATGCTCCAGGATCGAGCCGATCGGGATGGTGTTGACCGTCACCTGAGGTGTCTGGCCGAACGAGACCAGCCGGGTGCGCACCATCGTCCCGCCAGGGGCCGGGCTGTGGGCGACACCGGTGGATTTCAGACCGTCGACCACCGCCGGAAGACCCTCGTCGCCGTAGAGCCAGTGGAGACGATTCAGCACCGTGTGCAGCGTCTCGTGACGGGTCATCGAGGGGTTGAAGACCGCCTCACCCTCCTTGACCTCGCCCACGATGACGTCGATCGTGTCCGGCTCCAGCATCAGCAGCTCTCCCTCGACCCTCAGGGTGCTCTGCACCTCGGGGTCGTGTGAATCGGCCAGATAGACGGGCCCGGGGAAGCGGAGACCGACGACGTCCACGTCGGTGATGGTCTCCCATTGCCCCCGATCGTTCAGTGCCTGTATCTGCCATTCCGACAGTGTGAGGTACCCGTTGACCCTGAGATAGACCTCTACCAGGCCACTTGCAGCGTCCATTCAGGCCATTGTGGCAAATGAGACTGCCGACTTATCCACATCCGGACTAGTCATGACGAGACTCTGCCGAGTGGTAGTGGTATGAGAGAGCTTCCCGACAATTACCTGATCCAGGTGATGGAAGACGTCATCGAAGACTTGCACGGGCACGTTCACCGCGTCTCGAACCTCGCAGTCGACCTGGGACGCGGGCTGGGGTTGGGCGAGGACGATCTCGATCGCCTCGCCCTCGCCGGCGTTCTCCACGATGTCGGGAAGATCCACATGGACCCGGAGATCCTGGGCAAACCCGGTCCCCTCGACCCTTCCGAGAAGGACCTGATGGAGCGGCATCCCGAGCTCGGTTTCGCCATGACCCGCAACCGTCTCGACCCGAAGATCGCCGAGGCCATCCTGTATCACCACGAGCGTTTCGACGGTCGTGGCTACCCGTTCGGTCTCACCGGCAACGCCATCCCGATCCTGAGCCGGATCGTCCTGGTGGCGGACGCCTTCGACGCCATGACCTCGACCCGGGCATATCAGCCCGCCCTCCCTGTCGGTTTCGCGGTCAACGAGATCCACAAGAACGCCGGCACCCAATTCGACCCCGCTGTGGTCGAGATCTTCCTCGAGCTGGCGGCGGTCGACGCCCTCCCCCTCGAGCTCTCCGCCTGATCGCTTTCCTAATGCAGGGGATCCGAAATACCGGCTCTCCGCCGTTCAGTTTGTCCCCGAACCGTCCTCGATCGCCTCGACGTCGATGATCTCCCCCTCGATCGCATCACGTCGGATCGTTCTGACACTGGACCTGATCACCGTCACCTTCCCGGTTACCCGCTTCGAAATCGCCCTGTAGACCAGCTCGCGCACCGGCGGAAGGAGCAGCAGGAAACCTGCGATGTCGGTGATGAAGCCCGGCGGGATCAATAGGAGACCGGCGACAACGACTGCGGCTCCGTCGCTCAACTCCCGCCCCGGCATTTGACCGTTGTCCAGCTTCTGACGGGCCCGTCGCAGGACGGAGAGACCGGTCCGTTTCACAAGGAAGGCCCCGATGAACGTGGTGGCGACGATGATCAGCAGGGCCCAACCAAGCCCGATCACCGATTGGACCTGGACGAAGACCACCACCTCGAGGATGGCGACCAAGAAGAGGAGCGCCAGGAAACGCATCATGTCGAACGCTACCGAGGCTGGGTGGTAAGCGATCGGGGGCGACCCAATCGGCGGCGAGAAAAAATCCGGGAATTCTTCTGGATCAACCCGAAATCTGTCATACCTCTTTCGTACGGTGGTTGGTATGGGGGATGGGATATGAGTCAGTTGAGGTCGATGATCTCGGAGGTCACCGTCTTCGACCCGGGGGAGTTGTCTGCTTCAGAGTTGGCGGATCAGATCGTCGAGGCGGTTCGTGGCCAGCAGATGCTCGAAGTGGCGGTGGCGGGTTGGTTGAAGCATCTTTCGGATCGTGGCGGGCATCATGAGTTGGGGTTTTCGTCTGTGTCTGCGTTTCTGGTGGATCAGACCGGGGTGTCTCCGGGTCATGCGAGACGGCTGGTGGGTTATGGCAACGCTCAGACCAGGGCTCCGATAGCGCATCAGGCCTGGGTGGATGGCCGGCTGTCGACTGATCAGGTGGTGTATCTGTTCTCGGCTGCTGAGGCGGTGCCTGATGAGTATCCCGACGCCGAACAGCGGCTGGTGGACATCGTGGAAGGTCTGGATGCGGTGGATACGGGGAGAGCGGTCGAATACTGGCGGCAGGCGATGGCCGGACCCGGAGAACTCGACCCGGAGAAACAACAGCTGCGACGTGGACTGTCTGCTTCTTGGCTTCCCGACGGCATGCTCAAAGTCGACGCCATGTTGAACCAGCCCGCCGGGATGGCCTTTATGGCTGCTCTCGAAGCGAACATGCCACCCCCTAGAGACGGTGACAACCGGACTCCAAGGCAGCGTCGTCA
>DASSVE010000111.1:0-20261 GCA_035706345.1 Acidimicrobiia bacterium | reverse complement strand
TGAGGCAGGCACCGTACCCGGCTCAGACGTCTGCGGGTCAGTCCCCGGCGACGAAGAACAGCCAGTTCCCGTTCTCGTCGATGCCCGTTCTCCATCCGAGATAGGCATCGGCTGCGGCGAAGGAATCGAGCTCCGCTTCGGTGTGTATGCGGGACAGTTCGTCGAGATCCTCCCGGGTGACCTGGTCCCACGACGTGTACCCGTAGGCCGTCGGCCAGACGTAGATCGGCCCGTCCCCGCCTTCGACCATGGTGTAGGTCATGTCGAGCAGGTGGAGCAGGGTCACCGTTGGCTCGAGGCCGCGATCGTTCCACACACTCAGGTTCTCGGCTCCTCCGCCTCCGAAGCTGGTCGTGAACCGATCTCCGGCCAGACGCTCCAACGTCTCGAAATCACAGGAAATGGCGGCGGCGATGATCCCGTCTCTCGTTTCGGCCACTGCCTGAGGCAGCCCCTCCACCGGTCGGGGGGTCGGTCCCTCGGGGCACGACGATGGCTCGGTGGCGGTCGTGGTAGCTGGAGTGGTGGTCGGCGGGGTGGCGGTGCTGACCGGTGGGCCGGGAACCGTGGAGGCTGCGGGATCTCCATCGCCACCACCGATCAGCCCGGGAAGGAGCCCGAAGACGACGACCACGGCGAAGGCGGCGGCAAACGCCAGCCAGCCCTTCTGGCTCGATCTCGCCCTCTCCTCCTTCAGTGGTGGCACACGACGGGTGGCAGCCACTCGTCTGGTCTCTTCGGCAGCGGCTATGAGTCTCTCTTCGACGCGGCTCACAGGTCCTCCTCGTCCCACGAAGCGAGTGATTGGCGAAGGGCCCCACGGGCCCGGTGGAGATGTGCCTTCACGGCCCCCTCGGAACATCCCATGACGTCGGCGATCTCGGCCATCGAGAGCTGTCCCACATAGTGGAGGGCCACCGCCTGGCGCTGGCGACGGGGAAGTCTGTGGACGGCCGACCACACGCCGTTGGTCTCGGGGGACAGGTCGGGTTGGGCCTGCTCGGGTGGCCCCAGACGAGTGACGGCGCGGATCTCGGCCGTGACCCGGCGGTGACGCGAGGTCGCCTTGTTGATGAGCACACGCCGCACCCATGCCCGAGGGTTGTCGTATTGGGACACCCGATCCCAACGACGGTGGGCGCTGATGAAGGCCTCCTGCACCAGGTCCTCGGCGGCCCCGTTGTCCCCTGCCAGGACGAGGGCGACCGCGAGCAAGCCGCGGTACTCGTTGCGATAGAAACCTTCGAAAGAGATCAACCTGGCAACCGTTCCCTGCCTCGTGTGTCCTCGGTTGTGAATAGCGGTCTGAGACACGCCATAGACACGCATCTAAGGGTCGGTCGGTTTACAAAGCATGATCGGGTTTCGGCCCTTTCCGGCGCGGGTACTCGCTTTTCCCAAGGAGGTGCCCAGATGATGCACCCGATCGACATCGAGACACAGCGAGAGCAGGAACGCACCCCCGGCGGCGGCTCCGTTTGGTGGGCTGTCATAGTCCTGTTGCTCGTGTTCGGGTTGGTGGTGGCGGCCGCTATCGCCTTCTCCGGCGACGGTCAGCGCACTCCTGACCAGCCGGTGCCGAACGAGGCACCTGTGGACCCCGGTGACACGGGGACCTAGGACCGCGACGTCCCGGGAGTCGGTCTCCCGGGACGTCAGATCTCTCCACAATTGGGGGGAGGCGCACGGTCCTCACTGGACCTGGCTGTTTTTCGCCGGGCCCATCATCTGGATCGTCTACTTCCGGGTCTCGATCCTGGCGACCGCTGTGGGATGCGCGCCAAACCTGTTGAGTGTCGGGGTGTGGTCGCTCGTGGGGGTGGTCGGGGCCGCCGTCCTCACCATCGGTCTGTACTCCCGCCGCACCGGCAATTGGGTGCTGACGTCTCGAGCAACGCAACAGGCGCTGATCATCGGTACCGCGTTGCTGACTGCCACGGTGGTTATCGGGCTCCCACTCGTCCTTTCGCGCCCCTGCTGAGGTTCGCTGTTTCGCCTCCGTGTCGCCGGGGTATCCGTTCCGCAGTCGGAACTACGACGAAAGGAAATGAAATGATCATCCTTGGTGTGATCTTGCTGGTACTCGGAGCCCTGCTCGACGTGGGGATCCTCTACACGATCGGCGGCATACTCGCTGTCGTCGGGGTAATCCTCTGGATCCTCGGTGCGATGGGTCGTCAGATCGGACCCAGGGCCCACTACTACTAGGCCCTGAGTTCCCATAGGATCTAGTCCACCTGCGGAACCGTCCGCAGGTGGACTACGTCCAACCGAGATCCGCCCTCTGAAGGCCATCCAATGACCCTGGCCGCAACGGTCGCCCCGCTCGCCGCATATGCGGTGATCTTCCAGACACTTCTCTACCTTTCACTTCCGGTCCGTCTTCGGACCCGGTTAGCCCCTCTCATCACCGGTCTCATCGGCGCCGTGGTCGCTCTAGGCGCCGGTTACATCTTCGGCTTCGAGAAGATCGGGATCAGGGGTGGCAATGTCGTCCAGCCCCTGCTCTGGGGTGGGGCCACCGTCGCGGTCGTGTCGGTGATCGGACTGATAATGCTCTCCCGGGATGACCTCCGGTCCCAGCTCGCCGATCCGCGTCTCGCCTCGCTCGACCGGGTCGACGCAGTCGGTCAGATCCTGATCAGGATCCCGATCTTCACAGCCCTGATCGAAGAAGCGGTCTTCCGAGGGGTCCTCCATGCCGCTCTCATGGCGCTCTACCCGGCGGAGGTGGCCATCTGGCTGGGAGCGGGTCTCTTCGGGCTCTGGCACATCGGCCCCGGGGTCGATCAGGCCCGGGCCGGGGACAAGACCATCCGGGCCAGTGCCGGGCACACCGCCCTCACCGTGATCGTCACAACCGCGGCCGGTGCCTTCCTAGTCTGGCTTCGCATCGAGACCGGCTCGATCTGGGCCCCGGTCGCCGTCCATGCCGCCATGAACATGACGTTGGCGTTCTTCTCCCGACTCGCCGCACAACGTCGGACGCAGCCAGTCACCGTTCACTAGTTTCGGGGCCGTGACTGACGGCACCCTCAACTGGTTCGCCCGCACGGGTATCGCCCTGGCGACGCGACTGAACCCGATCACCGGCGGTCCTGCCTCACCGATGAAGGCGGACGCCCTCCTCGACTCGTTTGCACCCTCCCTCATGCCCCGGAAGTCCCTCCACCAGGGCATTGCCGGGGGTCTGGCCATCATCTCCGCTCATGCCATCGGGACCGGGATAGACGCCCTGGTGGTCAAGGCTGCTCCCGCCGACTCCCCGCTCGCCTGGCGGATCGGGGCACGTGCCGCAGTCGTTGCCGGCGGCGCCGTCATCGGGAACATCAGCGAGTCCGACGACGAGCCGACGTCTCGTGCCAGTCTCCGATCTGCGGGTCGGCTCACCGCCCTGGCGGCTGCGGGTGGGATCGTCTACGAGATAGGTCGCGATCTCGAGAGCAAGGTCAAATGGCCTCTGTTGCCCCTCGTCACTGGTCTTGCGGGCTTCGGTCTGGTCGCGGTCCGCCTCGGCAAAGAGCTCGAGATGCGGGAGGGGATGATCCAGCGATGGACCGAGGACGACAAGCCCGCGTCTCTGCCCGGCTCGCTGGGCATCGCTCTCGGAGTGGGAATGATGGGACGGATGATGGGCCACGGCTTCCTCACCTCCAGGGAGTCTCTGGGCAACTACCTGGGTGGCGGGCGGGGCGGGGGTCCCAAGACCGTGGGCCGGATCATCAACATGGGGCTGTGGAGTGCCGGCGCCGCCGCCGCTTACGGCGCCGTGGTCGCCAGGCTCTCCAGAGCGAACGGGAAGGTGGAGACGAGCTTCTCGGTGCCACCGAGCAATGTCTATGTATCGGGTGGGCCCAACAGCATCTCGCCGTTCGAGGAGCTGGGGTTGCAGGGACGACGGTTTGTCAGCGAGGTGGTGCCACCCGACGACATCGACCGGACCCTCGGGGAGACCGGCGCCAAGCACCCGGTCAGGGTCTACATCGGGGTCCAGTCCGAGCCCGTCTATGCCACCGGGCGTTCCGAGCTGGCGTTGCAGGAGATGGACCGTCTCGGGGCCTTCGATCGCAAGTACCTGCTCCTGGTCTCGCCGACCGGGACCGGCTGGGTCGACCACACCGTCGCCGAAGCTGCCGAGTTCCTGGCCCGGGGTGACATCGCCACCGTGTGCATCCAGTACGGGAAGGCGCCCTCGTTCCTCGAGATTCAGGGCGTCTCCCTGGGGCGGGCCCAGTTCCGTCAGCTTCTGTGGGGGGTGCGGCAGCGTCTCATCGCCGTCCCGCCCGAGAACCGTCCCAAGGTGGTCGTCTTCGGAGAGAGTCTGGGCGCATGGTCAAGCTCGGACGTACTGATGCATCAGGGCATCGCGGGCTTCGACCACTACGGCATCGAGAACGCACTGTGGTTCGGGCTCCCCGGTCTGGCCCGGTGGTCACGCACGGGGATGCGAGAGGGCCGAAACCCCCTGACACCCGAGGGGACGGTGGCCGCCTTCGACCACTTCGACCAGTACCTGGCGTTGCCCGAGCAAGAACGGCACTCGTTGCGGGCGGTGGTGGTAGACCACGACAACGACCCGATCTCGCAGATGTCGCTGCGTCTGGCGGTGAAACGCCCGCCCTGGCTGGACGGGGCACCCCGTCGGAATGTTCCACCCGGGATGCGCTGGCAGCCGATCATCACCTTCATCCAGATCATGGCCGACGCCATGAACGCGATGGTCACGATCCCGGGGGAGTACAAGTCTTTCGGGCACGACTACCGGGCTGACACCCTGGACTTCGTCGCCGCGGCCTACGACCTGCCGCCGGTCACACCCGCCCAGTCAGCGGCGATCCACAACCGGTTGATCGAGCGGGAGCTGGACCGCGCCAACCGGATAAAAGGCCCGACCGAAGAGATCGTCCTCACCTCCGAAGGCGCCGGCTCCATCCAGTGAGAAGGCGGATCGACTCAGCGGAGACGACCCCGGACGCGGGGGAATCGCTGGGGCCGGTGGGTGTAACAGACGTCGCTGGTGTTGTAGCGGTTGAGCTTGGTGTCGCAAGAGGGATAGGCACATACCCTGCCGGCGGGGAGTGTCTTCGGGGTCTTGCCGGAACGCTCGGGAATCCGGCCGATGAGTGTTGGTGTCTCTTGTGTCAACAGCAGCTCCTTTGCTCTGACCTGCGCTTACCCGCGTGAATCACCGTCAAAACCATGAGCTCTCACTGGGGAGGGGTGACGGTCCCGGCGACTCCGACGTCACTCAGGCTCGTGGTCACGACGGCCACTTCTCCGCCCGTGATGCCCTCGTATGTGATGGTCGACAAAAGCCCGTCGAGGATCGTCACCTGGAAGGGGACACCGGCGATGGTCCCGGCTGACGGCCCGAGCACTCCGCTCAGGACCAGGCCCGAAGAGTCGTTGGAGACCACCTCCAACGATTCCGAGTCCGCCAGGTAGTCCAGGGGCGGGTTCACAGGTGCCTCGCCCTCGAGCACGACCCAGTTTCCGTCGGCGTCGGTGATCCATTCGCCGTCGCCAGTCTTCACGTACGAGACTTCCCCGGTGCCTGAGGCGATGGTGGCGCTGACCGCTCCGGCGTCGACGACTCCGCTGATGGTGGTTACCGGCGACTCGGCCACGGACACGGTCGACACGAACCGGTAGTTGGTCTTGGTCGCGTCCAGGCTCCTGGTGAAGGTGTCGGCGGCATCGATGGTCGTGGTCGTGCCTGCGACCGTGGTCGTCGGCCGACCCGTCGTGGCAGGGCTGCTGGATGCGACCGGTTCGGCCTCAGAGGTCGAGGTCCCCCCTTCCGCGGCAGCACAGGCGGCAGTCAGGGTGAGGACGAGGAGGAAGGGGAGGATGCGCAGACTGCGCATCCTCCCGTGAGCATGGGCTGGGGGCATGTGTTGGCTCTTCCTCCGTTAGGGATGGGGACGACTCAGGCGTCGTCGCCATCTCCCCGACCGGAATCGTCATGATCCCGGTCGCGGCCTTCGTCGCGATCGCCCTTGTCGCCACGGTCCCACTTGTCACCACGGTCGTGGTCGTTGTCCCAGCGGGCGTTGCGGTCGCTGTCGTCGTCGCGATCGCGGTCCCACTTGTCGTCCCGATCGCGGTCGTGGTCATGCCAATCCCACCTGCCGCGATCTCTGAGGGTCGTGGACACCGAGACTCTCGTTTCGCCCTCGTCGTTGGTCTTCAACTTGGCGGCCAACACCAGGACGGCGTCATCATCTCCGGAGGTGAGCTTCACCTTGACCTTGGAGAATGCTCTCTGCCCGTCCTCGGACGCTCTGACCTTTGGCTCGCCTATCTCGAAGGTGACGTCGGCCGGCGCAGTGATCGCACCCACGGTGATGATCGGGGTGTTGCCATCGAAGGCGATCGTGTACGGAACGGTCACGACACCGGTGCCGAAGACGTCTCCTGTCCAGACTCCGTCGCCACTGACATCAGCCGGGTCGTCAGCCTTCACCTTGGTTTGGACCCCGCCATGGCCCGACTTGACGATCACTTTCGTGTCCCCGTCCCCGAGGAGGAACACGACCCTGTGGTCGCCATCCTTGACCTGGGTGACGCCGTCGCTCGGATCGAGGCTCACTGATTCGATGTGGCCTTTGTCGTCCCGTGCGATGGTCACATCCAATCCCGACCCGAGTACGGGAAGGGTGGCGTTCACCTCTCCCAGGACCGGGGGTGGCTCCTGCGAGCTCTCTCCGTCGTCCTGGGCCATGGCAACGCCCGGCCAGAAGGTGGCGAGGACGACAGCCAGGGTCGTCACCCACATCGTTCGTCTGCTTCTGAGGGTCATCATTGACCTTCCTTTCCTTGGCGTTCCTGATCGACGCTGTCGTTCTGGTCTTGATCCCGCCCGCCGCGGTCGCCCTCTTCGTCGGGGTCTTGCCCCTCGTCCCGGGCGTCTCGGCTGTCTGATTCCGAGCCCTTCTCGTTCTTGTCGTCGCGATCGTCGGGATCCTCTTTGCCCCATTCACCTGACTCGCCGCGATCGCGTCCGCGGTCCTCATCCCGACCGCTGGCTTCGTCGCGGTCGGATCGGTCACGATCCTCGGTATCCCCTCGAGCCTTTCCTCCCTCGCTCTCACGCTCCTGACGGTTCCCCCTATCGTCCTTGTCGGCACGCTCTTGCCGGTCGCCCCACCGATCCTTGTGGTCCCTCTCAGCCGGCCCTCGGGTGTTGTCGGTGTCTCCGTGATGCTCGCGCTCCGGCTTCACCTCCCGGGCCGGCTCGGCGGTCTCCGACGATGGCGTCTGCTCGATCTCCGGCGCGGCGCTCTTCGCGGCCTCGACGAGGTCCGGTTCCGTCCCGGTATCCGAAGACGACGGTTCCGGATAGGGGATGGGAACCGGTACCGGCATGAGCCGGGCGGCGTCAGCCACCATTTCTTGCACCTTCGGCGGGAGATGACCGGCGGCCGCCACACCGCTCGTGCCGATGAATGTGGCGAAGGTCGCCACGAGAAGAGAGAGACGGGCCACCCGTCGTCGCCACCGGGCCCTGACCCCACGTGCCTCGGCGGCGGCCCGAGCCACATGGGCCCGGGCCGCCGACGGGGTCGGGTCGACGTGAAGATGACTCGCCAGTGCGGTCAGATAACCGGAGGCTGTCTCATGCGGCTGGCGAGCAGTCACACTCTGTCACCGAACACGGGCGCCGATTCCTTACGGGTCTCCAAGACGTGACGCAACGCCTTGGTGGCTCGATGCTGCAATTGCTCCACTGCTCCCACGGTCCGTCCCGTGATCTCCGCGATCTCCGGGGCGGTCAACTCGCCGATGGCGCGTAGGACGAGGACCTCGGCTTGGTCATCGGTGAGCATCTTCAGGTAGTCGAGGAGGTCTTGAAGAGAGAGATTCCCGACTACGTCGGCTTCGACGTCGTCACTGGCGGGGAGCACCTCGTGCTCGGCGGTGTCGAGTCTCCAATGCGGGTTGCGGGCGCGTTTCCTGAGGACGTCGATTCGTCGGGAGCGGGCGATGGTGAAGACCCACGCCCGAAAGCCACGCTGGTCACCCTCGAAATCGGCGATGCGACGGGCCACTTCGAGAAAAACGTCTCCGAGGATGTCTTCGGGATCGTCGAGACCGGTCCCGGTGAGAAAGCCCAAGACCTCGGGCGCCAACCAGCGGTAGATCTGGCTCCAGGCGTCGTCGTCACCGACTCGTGCCCTGCGCAGAAGACGGGCGAACTCTCCGCCCGACCACTGTGGAGTCATGGGTTGACTTGACGGGTTCTTGGCATGCGTCGGATTCGAATCGGTCCCCAGCCCTCGGCTGAAGCCGCCCGATTACCCAACGTCGAGGCAGATCAACCCTGCTCTTTCACCCGTGTCATCACCCACCGTGCCCACTCCTGGATGAGATCAGCGACGGAGTCGTGATCGTCGCCCTTTCGAGCCAGGGGCGGGCCCACCTCCAGGCGAATGCGGCCCTTGTGCAGACGGTTGTCGGGCCCGAGGACCTGCTCCGAGCCCGAGACCGCAACCGGCACCAGAGGGACACCGGTTCTCACGGCCAGCCACGCTCCACCACGACGCACCCGTTCGGGGTCGAAGGACTCGTAGCGGGTTCCTTCCGGGAAGATGCCCACCACCCCGCCGGAGGACAGGTGGGAGAGAGCAGTCCTCATCGGGCCCAGCGGGATCCTGCCCCGCTCGATGGGTATGACATCGAACGCACCGAGGGAGAAGTCCACCCAGCGGTAATTGCCGAACAGATCCTGGAGGGCGAGGAAGCGGATCTTTGCCCGATGGGCGGCCGCGATCAGGAACGGGTCGAGAAACGAGTGGTGGTTGGCGGCAACGACATAGGGAGGGTCGGGGAACCCCTGCCCCGGATCGATGTCGAGCCGCCACGCCACCCGGCCCACCACCTTGGTCAACCGGGGGACACTGGCCCAAGCGATACGCACTCGCAGCGGGTCTTGGCGATCGGCGGACATGGTCAGTGGAGTCTGGCTCAACCCTCGACTTCCGCGAGCCGCGCCCTCCGAATTATCCTTGGTATCTCCCCGTGCGCTCGTAGCTCAATTGGATAGAGCGTCTGACTACGGATCAGGAGGTTGGGGGTTCGAGTCCTCCCGAGCGCGCTGACAGAAAGCCCCCTGCTCATGGCGGGGGTTTCATCATGCTGAGTCAGGGTTTCCTCGTATGTCCGGTCAGTGCGTTCAGGCCGATCAGGACGACGGCCACGACCGCCACAGTCATGGAAACGACTGGATCCCACATGGCACTGAACAGGACCAGGAGGGCTGCACCGATGGCGACTACTCCCTCGGTCTTAGGGTTCATGGCCCCGACGATATGGCTTGGGGGGTCAGAGGGTCAGAGCCAAAGGACCTGTTCTAAAGGGCCTTCATTGCACCGGTTGATACCGTCGAGTCTTTGATCACTCGGCGGGCGAAGTCTCCGACCTTGGTCTCCCATCCCTCTTCAAGTGGTCCTTTGATCCCGGTGACGAGAACTCTGTCTACCGCGACCTCGGTCAATCCGGCGTCGTGAAGCAGCTCGTGCATCATGGGACGTACACGTTGCCACTTCGCTTGTTCTTCCTCGGTGGGGATGGCGCCGGTCCTGTCCGGCTCCGGAGCGAGCTCGGTTGTGAGGATTGCGTATCTCGTTTGCGACGGCAACGTCAATTGGCTCAGGAAACTCCGGACCTTCTTCATGGGCTTTCCCCAACGACCGGGTGAAGAGAAGACATAGAGGTCAGCCTGCGGCAGGCGCCTCGGATTGGCGTCACGGATGTGGTGTACATCGACTGTCACCCCGAGCGCGTCGGCTTGCTTCTTGAACTCCTCGGCGACTTTCGCCCCGTTGCCGAATCTCGAAGCGTGGTAGTACTCGATTCTCATCACACAGCCTCCTTTCGGTTCTGCTCTCAGGGCCGGTGAGCTCGTGGGTGAGCACATCGATCTCAGCTCGGATACGACCCGAAGTGACGGGCACCGAATTTGGTATCGCCCTTGAGCGCCGCGGTACGTCGGCGTGCCTCTTCCTGGTCACGCCGGAAACGAGAGACCAGATACGCTCCAACGCCCGCGATCGCGAGGCCACCCGTCGCAACACCGAGCCTTTCCATACCAGGATCATGCCGGTTGAAGTCAGCCCAACCCAGAGGACAAAGACCTTTCGACGGCGGAATTCTCGAGAATGACATACTCCGCCGATGTCGTCTTCGGATCGTCGTTGGCTCGACGTCATTCCTGACACGCCCCGCTGGGTCGAAGTCCGTTCCATCCTGCTCTCGGGGCGAGGGGTCACACTCGGCGAACCGGATGCCGGTTTCGTGATCGATCAGAGGGCATATCTGGCGGGGACCATCGGGCGTCCAGGTTCCCATCTCGTCGAGAATCTCCGCGCACTGCTTCCCGAGGGGGACCTGCTGGTCACCCCGGAGAACGTCGACCATCTGACCACGGTGCTTCCTGATGCCACCCCGATGCGGGCGATTCTCCATCTCCGTCCCGGCCCCTCGCACGGGGTGGTCGACCGCACTATCGAGGTGGCGGAGGTGGGTGAGACCCTCCTGGAGAGTCTTCCTCCAACCTTCGCCGATGATCTGGAAGATGCCTGGGTGGCCGCGGTGAGCAGGGTCGACGGTCGGGTGGTCTCGGTGTGTGGCGCCTACTGGATCACCGAGACGTTGTGGGACGTGGGCATCGACACTCTCCCGGGATACCAGCGCCAGGGTCATGCCACCCGTTGCTTCTACGCCCTCGACGCCCACATGGGTGGTCTCGGTCTCAGCCCGGTGTGGGGCGCCTACGAGGACAACACCGCCTCTCTCGGGATGGCGGCCAGTCTCGGGTTCGAACCGATGGACGAGCTCTGGGTCTTCGAGTTGGGTTCAACCCTCGCCGGATGACCGCCTGACGGTCTTCGTGGCCTCGTCCACGAATTCGCCGATCTCATCTTCCCGCCCGGTCCAGTCGTCCCATGTGTCTCCGCGTAGGCATCCCTGGCCAGCTGCAGGATCTGTCTGCTCCCGCTCCTCTCGACGCGGGGGAGAAGACGGTCGGCGGCGACGTCCTTCGGCACGATCTCGCCGCTCTCCACAGTGACCCACATCCGGGCCAGGGTGAGGATCACGTTGCGCTCGTCGCCATGGAGGGCCTCGAGCAGGGACGGAAGGCTCTCCACCATGGCCCGGCGCAGGTCGTCTTCCGGCACCGGGTCGAGGACGACGTCGGCGGGCGGACCTTCGAGGGGGACGGACCGACCGCGGATCTGAGTGACCAGCACGGCCAGGTCGGGACTGGGTCTGGGGCCGAGCGGATCGCCTCTCAGCGCGTCCTCCCGAAGCCACTCGCCATACTGGAGCTCGAGCCGGGGCGGATACCTCCACGGGACGACATCGTCCACGGACACGATCGTGATCTCCAAGGGCCGCCGCTCCGGCCCACCGGACACGGCCAGCGTCACCCGGATGACCTCTCGACGGACCGGTTGTTCCAGGGTGCCCGCAACCAGGATGAACAGATCGACATCGCTATCGGGCTTGAGTCCCCCGTCAACGGCGGAGCCGTAGAGATAGATGCCGACCAGCTGACCGCCCAGGATCTTCCCGATCTCCAAGGCAGCGTCCCGGGCCTGGCTGGGTACGCCCATCTAGACGGGAACCGTCTTCTCCGTCTCCGTTTCCTGCACCAGCTCGTATCGGGCCCGGGCGCTGATTCCCCACCAGAGAAGGGCGCCGAGGACGGCGAGGATGACCAGGCCCCAGAGCCAATTCGGGGACGCCACCCAGACCAGGACCAGGGTCAGGATCAGCACTGCCGCGGCGAGCACGTCGAAGTGACGGCCCACGAACCGATCCACCGCACTCGGTGGAGCCTTGCGATCAGTGGCCTGCTGCGCCGCCTCGACCCACTTGGCCACCTGCTCGGGGCGTCCGCCCAACCACGCCAGCAGGGCCAGGAGAGCCGTGATGAGGAGGATGGCCCAACCGAGGGACCGGGCACTCGACTGCACCTCCGCGAAGATCGTCGCCAGGGCCGCCCGACTCTCCGGATCTTCGATGCCGCCCTGCACACCCTCGGTTATCGCCCTGATGGCCAACCCGGCCAGAACGACCGCGATGCCGATGGCAACGCACAGCTGGAGAAGGGTTCGGCGCCGGTTTGGTGACACGACCAGGGTGACCACGAACAGGACCACTGCGAGGATGATCGTCAGCCAGACGCCTCGGTCCATGGTGTCGGCATAGGTCTGCAAGGTCTGGAGCTGGGTGGCGCTCATCAGGGTGAGCTGACCGAGATCGTCTGGCAGCCTGGCGTCCAATGCCTCGCCAAGCCGGGTGATGGCGGCGGAGGCGACGGGGTTGTCGGAGAAGTCGGGCATCTCGATCTGCTCCCCGCCGAGCAGGCCTTGCTCGATCACGGTCTCGATGAGCCCGGCGATGACCGGGATCGTGTTCCACCTGACCTCGTTCCCGTCCACGTAGACGTTCGGAATGGCTTCGGTGTCGCCCCGGACCAAAGCCACCGCTCCGGCGTGTCCCCGTCGCACTGCCCCGACCAGGACCGTCTCGAACCCGTCGGAGGCGACGATGGACTGGACGGCGGTTTCGATCCTGTCGTTGGCCGCGTTGGCCAGCGGGCCGGCGAGGTCGGCGAACCGAGGAACATCGAGATTTTGAAGTAGGTCGAGCACACGTGGCGGCAGATCGAGCGCACCGACGAGTTGCTCACTGATGTATGTGTCGATGGCAGTCAGCCTGGTCTCGAAACGATTCTCGAGATCCAGGGCGGTCACCGCTTCCTCCCCGAGACGGGCACCCAGGGCATCGGAGAACTCGTCACTCCTGACGGCGGGCTCCACGACGCCCATGAACGACTCGGTGTCGAATACCACGTCGTGAAGCCACCAGCTGACCGCTGCGATCATGACTGAGACGGCGGTGAGGATGACGAGGATGAAGCTGGCGATGCCCCGCACCCGCTGTCTGGTGCGACCCTGAGCGGTAGCGAGCTCGGCGCGTAACCGCTCCACTTCCGCCTGGAGCTCCTCTGGCGACTGCTCCTCGACGGGTTCGGTCGATTCCGGCTGATCGTTCAGGCTTGCCTCACGGCCGCCGAGCCTATCTGTCGGCCATGGGCGGTTGACGGCTCAAATGAGGAGGTCGCGCCGGAAGACTTCCCCGTGACCAGGGACGATGAGGTCAGCCACGGCCAGGACGCGTTCCCGACCGCGGATCAGGGCTTCTGGATCCGTGGCGTAGGGGTCCTCGGCGGGGCCGTCCTGATGCCACCAGAGATGGGTGAGGGCGACTGTGCCCTCATCGGTCTCGACGATGGTCGTGATGTCCTGGGGGGTGTGGCCGGGTGTCTCCCAGAGTGTTATTCCCGGGGCGACCTCGAAACCCTCCGCCGGTCTCGACGTCCAAACGTCGGCTTCGTAGTACGCCCAGTGGTCGTGGACCCTGGCGTTGGGGAAGAGGGCGATGTTGATCGTGTGATCGGGGTGGTGATGCGACACGATCACGTCGGTGACTTCCTCGGGCACATGCCCGAGTTCCCGGATCGGGTCCAGGATCCGGGCGGTCGAGGCGACCATGCCCGGGTCGACGACCACCAGGGCCTTCTCGGTTTCTATCAGCGAGACCGTGGAGGCGACCCGCCCTCCGACGTAGCCGGGTGTCAGGACGTGCACTTTGGCCATCGGGGGATCGTATAGGAACCGATTGCCGGGCATGGCCCTACGGTCGTGATCTAGCTTCGGGGCGTCAAGGAGGAACGTGATGATTCTCGATCTGTTCGGTGAGCTGAACTGGCTGGCAGTGATCGTGGCCACGATCGCATGGTTCGCCTTCTCGGCAATCTGGTACTCGGTGCCTCCGTTGAGCAAGGCGTGGGCCGCGGCAGCAAAGGTGGACACCAACAGGGAGGACGGGCCACCGCTTGCGGTCCTGTTCATTCCGACCCTGATCGGCTACTTCGTGACCACGGTCGTAATCGGTCTGCTGGTGGCCGCCACCGGCGCCGACAGCGCTGGTGACGCCATCGCCCTTGGAGTGGTGCTCGGCATCGGTTTCGGCATGGTCGGCGCCCTGGTCAGCCAGGTCTACGAGTCCAAGGGGAACAGCTACTTCCTGATCAACGGGCTGAACGCTGTGATCGCCTACTCGATAGTGGCAGTCATCCTGACGCTCTGGAACTGAACGAACGGAGACGTGCTGGGTCTCGAGGACGAGAGGCCCGATGACGACTTCGTGCCGACCCACACCGGCCGCGATGGCCGGAGGCTCGACTTACCCCCCTGCACTGACCCCGCCCCCAATGGTCCCGAGCTGGCGATGTCTCTAAGACTGTCGCTTGCCTTCATCACCGTCGCCTCGTGGATGACCCCCGTCATCCCAGCGCTGCCGTCGAGCCTCCTTGTACATCGGGCCTCTTGCGTCCAGTCGTCACCGTATGTGCGATCCTTAGCGGTCCCTTAATGTGGTGGGCATCGGGCGCCGAGCACGGTCCCGGGTCCGGGGGCAACGGACCGTAGGAGAAGTCAGTGACACAACCCGAGCAGCGGGTGAGGGTTCGCCGGTCCCGTCTCGCCGCGTTGCTCGAGGTCGAGAACCTGCCCCGCCTGACCGCTCTCACCGGAGGCCCCGGCTCCGGCAAGACCACCCTGCTCGCTCAGTGCTTCGACTCTCGGTCTGCGGTCTGGCACACACTGACCCCGGCCGACCGGTCGCTTTCGGTCCTGGCCCGCAATGTGGTGAGAAAGATGCGTTTGGCGGTGCCCCACATCTCGTCCGAGGTGGTGACGGCGGTGGAGGGGGCCTTGGGGCCGGACGTGAGCCTGGACAAGGGCCGTGCCATGGCGATCGCCGCCGAATTGGCCCACGATCTCGACCGCACCCTGGCGAAGGACACCGTCCTCGTACTCGATGACGTGCACGAGATCGAACCCGGCGACGAGAGCGCCAACTTCCTGGCCGCCCTGTGCCGTCACGCCCCGGCTCGTCTCCGGCTGGTCACGGCTTCCCGTCACCATCTTCCGTTCCCCACGTCGAGGATGAGGCTGAGCGGCGAGTTCGCGGAGATAACGGCTTCGCAACTCGCCTTCGACCTCCAGGAGATCGAAGACCTGATCAGGTCCCGTCTCGGCGAACGTGATCCCGTCTTCGCCGGAAAGATCATGCAGCTCACCGGTGGTTGGCCGGTGGCCGCCGTGCTGGCGGTGGAGGCTGCAGCCCAGGGCGGAGTATCGAGTCAGGCCGGGCTCGGCGATCAGCGGGCTTTGTTCGATTACCTGGCCGAAGAGGTGCTCGCCGCAGAGGAGGACACGTCGATCGCCCGGCTTCGGGACGCCTCGCTCTTGCCGTGGTTCGACACCGACCTTCTCGAGCACCTGGGCATCTCCACCGGCGACGAGCCCGACCCGTCGTCGGTGTACCTGCGGCCGGCGCCGGACTTCCCGGGAGCCCTCACCGTGGCGCCGTTGCTGCGGGAGTATCTGTCCGAGCGTCAGCCTGGAGATCCCGACGACAGATGCCGGCTGCTGACCCGAGCCTCGTCGTGGTACCGGGACCGCGGCCATCTCGCCGAGGCGCTGGAGTGCGCCCGTCTCTCCGGCGACGCCGGGGAACTGGTGGCCCTGGTCGAGGGATCCGGGGACGTCATGGTGGCTGCCGGACACGCCCGCCAGCTCATCGACGCCATCGGGGAGATCGATCCGGAGCGACGCACTCACGCGGTGTCCTTGGTGGATGCCGAAGCCCGTCAGCTGATCGGGGATTGGGAGGGCGCCGCCGACCGATACCGGATGCTGGTCTCCGAGGAAGGGCCGATCGCCCCCGGTCTGGCGTGGCGTCTCGGCTTCCTGAGACACATGCAGGGGCGGCTGGCCGAGGCGCTGGACACATATCAGCGTGGCGAGTTGGGGACCGGGGCCACCCGCGACGAGGCGGCGCTTCTCGGCTGGCAGGCGAGTGTTCACTGGCTGAGAGGTGAGCGTGACCGGGCCAAGGAGCTTGCCGACTCCGCCCTTCACCTGGCACGGCAGTCTGACGACCCGCGCTCCCTGGCCACCGCCCACACCGTCCTGGCCCTGGTGGCGGCGCTGGACGGGGACCGGGTGGCCAACGATCTCCACTACATCAAGGCGCTGGAGTATGCGGAGCGGGGCCGGGACGTGGTCCAGACCATCAGGATCAGGTCGAATCGGGCTTCGGCATATCTCGAGGAAGGCGAGTTCGATGCTGCCCTGGCCGAGCTCGACATCGCACTCCGTCTCGCCGACATGACCGGTTTCGAGCTGTGGCGGGGGATGTCCCTCTCGAATCGCGGCCAGGTCAACATCTTCAGGGGTCGTCTCGAGGAGGCTATCGCCGACCTCAACGAGGCGAGGGCCGCTTTCCGGCGAATCGGCTCGCTGCTCGAGTCGTACCCGGTGGCCCATCTCGGTGAGGTCTATCGCCTGCGTGGGGACACCGCCCGGGCCAGGGTCGCCTACGAGGAGGCCATCTCACTCGCCGCCGGGCAACAGGATCTCCAGGTCATCGTCCCGGGCTACTCGGGTCTGGCTCGGCTCCTCGCCGAACGTGACTCGGAGCTGGCAGCCGAGATGGCGGAGAAAGCGATCGACACCGACGCCGGGATCGGGAGGGCGAGTGCCCTGGCCGCGGCCGGTTGGGTGGCCTGGCACCAGGGTGACAAAGTGCGGGCGCGCATGCTGGCGGATGAGGCGGCGCAGATAGCCCGGACCCGACGCGATCTCCCCGGTCTCGGCGAGGTGCTGGAGCTCCAGGCCGCAGTCGACCCGGATGCCGCCGAGCAGCACCTCGATCTCGCGGCCCAGGTGTGGCGTCAGCTCGATGTCCCCATTGCCCTGGCGCGGGTCGAGCTGGCCCGGTCGCGGCTGATCGGGGGGATCGAGGGGTCGGTCATGGCCGGTCGGGCAGCGGAGTCACTGCAACGCCACGGGGCGACCGGCATGGCCCGCGAGGCCCGGCTGGCCGAGTCGACGATGTCGCGCCGGGCCGAAGGAACCGGGCTGCTGGTCAAGACCCTGGGCGGCTTCGATGTGATGATCGACGGCGAACCGGCGCCGCGGTCGGCATGGCAGTCGAAGGTGGCGCGGGAGATCCTGTGGATGCTGGTCGCGGCCAGGGGAAGACCGTTGACCAGGGAGACTCTGATCGACCGTCTCTGGCCGGACGAGGATCTGGCCCGGGCGTCGAACCGTCTCTCGGTCGCTCTGAGCACCATCCGGAAGATCCTCGATCCCGACGGGAGCCGGCCGGATTGCATCATCTCCGACCGGGACTCGGTGCGCATCAACCGTGAGGCGGTGGCCATCGACGTCGAGCAGTTCCTCGAGACGGCGGCCGAAGGACGCCGTCTGCTGGCCACCGGGAGCCGGGATCGCGGGCTGGCCCTGTTGCGATCGGCCGAGGACCGCTACGTGGGGGAATTCCTGGAGGAGGAGCCGTACGCCGACTGGGCCGTGTCACTCAGGGAAGAGGCCCGAGCCGAGTATCTGGTGGTTGCCGAGACCCTCGCCCGCGCCGCCACCGAGGACGGTGATCACGACGGCGCCTCCCGCCGCTATCTGCGCATGCTCGAGCGTGACCCTTACAGCGAGCCGGCCCATATCGGTCTGATCCTCTCCATGCGTCGGTCCGGTCGACACGGCGCCGCCCGCCGTCTCTACGGCAACTACGTCGCCAGGATGGCCGAGTTGGACGTGGAGCCAGAGCCCTTCCCGGACGCCGGGTGACCGCTCTCGATCACCCGAGGAGGTCGTGGAATCGGGTCGAGACGTCGTCGATCTGGGCCTGGACACCAGGGGCGACCGGGCGGTCGCCGCGGGCGTTGGCCGTCATCGTCTCCCGATCGACTTCGAGCGTGTTCAGACATTGACCCATGGCCTCCACGGCGGCGCCACATGACTGCATTGCCAGAGGCAGAGCTACCCACTCCACATGCCACCCGCCGATCCCCCGATCCAACTCGGAGGTCGAGGAGGTCAACATGCTCACCGCACCCGAGCAGACGGTGGCTGCGGCCCGGGCCCGGACGGAGTCCATCGGGTTCCGTTTGTGGCTCATGCTGGAGGAGCGACCGCTCCGGACCTCGACCTCGGCGATCGGGCTCGAGCTGAGGAGGGCTATGTCGAGACCGATCTTGGCCATGGCCAGGGCGGTGCTTTCCGCCGCCCGGGCGAGGTCCAGTATCCGACCGCGGTCGGAGTGCCAGGAGATGTCCGGCGCGGCGAGGGAGAGACGCTCGGCCAGTGAAGCCCGCAGCTGCACGGCCGTCTCCCCGTAGCCGTCGAGTGTGCCCACCGGTCCGCCGAGCTGCACCGCCAGGCTCTGCCGACGTGCCCTCATCGTCTCTACCTGGTCGAGGACCATGTCCAACCAGGTGGCGGTGCGGAACCCGAACGTGGTGGGCACCGCATCCTGGAGGAACGTGCGGGCCATGTGCGGCTGATCGGCGTACTCGATGGTCAGATCGTGAAGACGCCGGGCCACCGCGATCAGCATCTCCTCCAGCCGGGACAACGCCTGGCGGGTCTGGAGCATGTGTGCCGTGTCGACGGCGTCCTGGGTGGTGGCCCCATAGTGGAACCACCTCCCGACCTCCTCCCCGAGCCCGACGGTGACCGCATCTCTCAGGGCGATGAGAGGAGTCCCGGCCTCCCAGGTGGAGTCGAGGATCGACGCCGCGTCGACCCTGGTGTCCCGGCAAGCGGCTGCCACCGCTTCTGCCTCGGCGACCGGGGCGATCCCGGCGTCGGCGAGGGCCATGGCCAGTGCTGCCTCGAACTCCAGGATGGCGGCCGCCCGCGTCTCAGGGGAGAAGACGGCGGTCAGCTCAGGCGTGGAGAACCCTTGGTCGAAGACGGGCCAGCCCATGTCAGAAGTCGAAGAACACGGTCTCGCCCTCGCCTTGCATCCTGATGTCGAAACGGTAGGTGGGAGGGCGGGAGCCTTCGACGAGCGTCGCGACCAGGGTGTGCCGGCGCCCGGCGGGCACGGAGCGGAGCACCAGGTCGTCGAGATTGGCCTCCTCCTCGTCGGAGAAGTAGATCCGGGTGAAGACCGGGTTGAGCATCCCCCGTCCCTGGATCACCAACGAGATGTGGGGCGCCTGGAAGAAGCCCTCGGGGTCGGGGACCCTCCCCGGCTTCAGGGTCACGAATCGGTACTCGCCGGTCTCGAAGTCGGACTTGGTCCTGCCGAAGCCGGTGAACGATGGATCGAGGTCGAGGTCCCGGGTGTCGTCCGGATGGTTGTACCGGCCTGACGGCGCCGCCTGCCAGATCTCCAGCAATGCGTCCTCGATGTGGTTCCCGGCGCCGTCGAGGACCCGTCCCACGATGACGATCCGGTCTTCGGATTCGGTCAGGATGTTCTCGCCCTCGCGGGCGAGCTGCATGCTGAAGTAGGGGCCGACGGTCTGCGACGGCGTCTCGGGGCGCCGGCTCAATCCTCGTCGTCCCCTTCGAAGGGAGTGGCGACCCGACCCCTCAGGACGATGTCCCAGCGCCATCCCAGAGCCCAGTTCTCCTCGGTCACGTCGTGGTCGTAGCGGGCGACGAGCCGATCCCGGGCGTGCTCGGGCACCGAGTTGAAGATCGGGTCGAGTGGCATCAGCGGGTCGCCCTCGAAGTACATCTGGGTGACCAACCGGCTTCCCAGCGACGGTCCCATCAACGAGAAGTGAATGTGAGACGGGCGCCATGCGTTGGGGTGGTTTCCCCATGGGTATGGGCCGGGCTTGATGGTGAGGAACCGGTACTCGCCGCCCTCCTTGGTGACGCACTGGCCGACACCGATGAAGTTGGGGTCGAGCGGGGCCGGGAAGGCGGTCTCCCGCCAATGGACGTACCGCCCGCAGGCGTTGGCCTGCCACAGCTCGATGAGAACGCCCGGGACGCCGTTGCCCTCCTCGTCGAGCACGCGGCCGGTGACGATGATCCGTTCGCCGATCGCCGGCTCACCGGTCCCGGCGTTGGTGGTGAGATCGGCGTCCTCTTCGGTGACCTGGGCCTGGATCGGGCCCGGGCCGGTGGTCTCCGACAGGGTCTGGACGATGGTGAGCAGGTCCTGCTGGGGTCCGCGCAACACCGTGGACCGGTAGTCGGGATAGCTGAAAGGGGGATGATCGGAGTAGGCCTTGGGCCCGTAGTGGCGGATCACCGGATCGGTCATTCCACAGGCTCCTCGTAGATCTGCTTCATCACGGCTAGGGCATGGTTGGCGGCGGGGACTCCGGCGTAGGCGGCGACGTGCAGCATCACCTC
>DASSVE010000110.1:0-12514 GCA_035706345.1 Acidimicrobiia bacterium | reverse complement strand
CACGTCTTTCGGTACCGTTCTCACACAGAGACTTCAGGAGTGATATGAGAAGCGCTGTAATCGTCGACGCGGTCCGCACACCGGTCGGTCGTCGCAACGGGATGTTCAAGGACATCCACCCGGTCGATCTGGCCTCCATTCCCCTCAAGGCCATCGTGGAGCGGAACGACCTCGACCCCGAGCTGATCGAGGACGTGATCATGGGCAACGTGTCCCAGACCGGAGAGCAGGCCTACAACGTGGGCCGGAACGCCGCGCTCGCCGCCGGTTTCCCCGAGTCGGTGACCGGGGTCACCATCGATCGTCAATGTGGGTCGTCCCAGCAGGCGGCCCACTTCGCCGCCCAGGCGGTGATGGCCGGTGCCCAGAACATCGTGATTGCGGCCGGCGTTGAGAACATGACCCGGGTCCCGATGGGGATCACCGCCCAAAACGGGCCGGGCCTCCCCTTCGGCCCCCGGATGCTCGAGCGGTACGCGAACGGGTTGGTGCCCCAGGGCATCTCCGCCGAGATGATCGCCGAGAAGTGGGCCATCTCCCGTGAGGAGATGGACGAGCTCTCCCTCGAGTCCCATCGTCGGGCTGCCCGGGCCACCGAGGAGGGGCGGTTCGAAGGCCAGATCATCCCGGTCGAGGTCACTCGCGACGACGGGACCATCGAGCTGGTGACCCGGGACGAGGGCATCCGCTGGGACACCAGTCTCGAGAAGTTGGCGTCCTTGCAGCCCGCCTTCCAGGCCGACGGGAAGATCACCGCCGGGAACTCGTCTCAGATCTCAGATGGGGCCGCCGCCATACTCGTGATGGCGGAGGACAAGGCCGAGGAGCTCGGTTTGACCCCGAAGGCTCGTTTCGTCTCGTTCTCGCTGGCCGGCGTCGACCCCGTGATGATGCTCACCGGCCCCATTCCCGCCACCTCCAAGGCCTTGGACCGTGCCGGGCTCACCATCGACGACATCGACCTGTTCGAGGTCAACGAGGCCTTCGCCGCGGTCACGGTCGCCTGGCGCATGGAGCACGGCGGCAGCGATCCCACGGCCCTTTGGGAGCGCACGAACGTGAACGGCGGGGCCATCGCCCTCGGCCATCCCCTCGGCGCCTCGGGTGCCCGGCTCATGACCAGCCTGGTCTGGGAGCTGGAGCGCACCGGCGGGCGTTACGGTCTCCAAACCATGTGTGAGGGCGGGGGCATGGCCAACGGCACGATCATCGAGCGTCTCTGACCGGGAGCATCTGGGTCGACGTCCTCCTCGCCCTGATCATCGGGGCAGTGATCTGGCGCGGCTCGATCGCCATCATCCGCATCCTGTCGAACGCACCCGCCGAGGTGAACCCCGAGGACATCGTCACGGTCGACCAGGACTACAAGTGCACGGTTTGCGGCGCCGAGCTCACCATGAAGGCCGTGAATCCGGCCGAGGACAAGCCTCCTCGACATTGTCGGGAGGACATGGTCTCGGTGTGGCGCCCCAGGTAGGGACGCAAGTTACACCTGTGTAGTTATCCAGAGGTTTGTCCACAGGGTGTTGAGAATTACACGGATGTAACTGCTCGTTCGCCGGGGTGGGTCCTCCTCGGAGCGGACTAGCCTCGTCGTCTCAAATGCCCGAATCGAAGCGAAGAAAGCCGAAGAGTCGGCCCCAGTCGGCCAAGGCGATGGAGGCGGCCGCCAAGGCGAAGGACCCCAGTCCCACCTGGTATGTGGCGCTCATGGCGGGGTTGATGGTGGTCGGAGTGATCCTGGTCCTGGCCCGATTCATCTTCCAATGGCCCCAGACCGTGCTGCTGATCGGTCTCGGCGCCATTGCCGCCGGCTTCCTGATGACGACGAACTACCGCTGACGCATTCCGCACGGCGCAGAGCCGGTATTTCGGCTCCCCTTCCTTAGGAAAGCTCTACGGCGCCGTCGTTGTTGTATCCGGGACCGTGGTGGTCGTGGTTGGGGGTGGGGTGTATTCGCCGAGGGTCACCGTCACCGTGTCGCCCTGATCGGCGGTGGTTCCCGGGTCCGGGACCTGGCTGACCACCCGCCCGTCCTGAGCCGGATCGGCCACCGGCGCAGTCGTGTTCGACACCCTGATCACCAGGTTCCGCTCGCTCAGGGCCTGAGTGGCCTCGTTCTGGGTCATCCCCCTGAGATCGGGCACCTGCACCGGCTCCGGGCCCTGGGAGACCACAAGCAGCACCGTGCCCTCGCCCTTGACGAGCATGGTCCCTGCGGCGGGATCCTGACGGATGACGAAGCCCTCGGGCACCGTCTGGTGGAACTCGTCGTTGACGATGAACTGCAGCCCGGATTGGGTTATGGCGGTGATGGCGTCACGCTCGCTCAGGTTGGCGACATTGGGCACTGCCACCTCTTCCGGCCCCGACGACACCACCAGGTCGACCGGTATGGACGGACCGATCTCGACTCCGGCCGCCGGGTTCGACTCGATCACGATCCCTTCTGGGCGCTCTGGGTCCGGCCGCTCGGTGACGTCGCCCACCTCGAGACCGGCATCGGTGATGGCCTGACGGGCCGCATCCAGGGTCAACCCGACCACGACCGGGACCGGGATGGTCTCCGACCCTGCCGAGACGAACACCTGGACATCCGAGCCCCGTTCGGCCATCTCGCCGAAGGGCGGGTTGGTCCTGATGACGATCCCCTCCTCCACCTCGTCGCTGTTCTCGGGCTGCACGTCGACCACGAAATCGTCGGCTTCGAGACGTGCCCTCGCCTCCTCCAATTCCATGCCCTCGACCCGGGGGATGGCGACCAACTCGGCATCGGCCTCGTTGTCGCCGAGGTTGAACATGACGAAGAACAGGATCCCCAGGGTCACCAGCAGACCGAATGCGGTCAGGATGAACGGAAGCTGGGAACGGGGCTCCTCCTCGACCTCCCGGTAGACCTCATCGGGCGGGGCGGTCACCGGAGGCACAGTGCCGGTCATGACCCGGGTGGCATTGTCGCCATTGCCTCCTACCGGCAGAGGCACTACCGGCGGGATGTGCACGTTCTCGCCGGCGAGCACCGCCACCAGGTCCTGACGCATCTCCTCGGCCGACTGGTAGCGGGCATTGGGATCCTTGCGCAGGGCCTTCATCACCACCGCGTCCAGTGACGGTGGGACGTCGGGGTTTAGCGAGGAAGGCGGTGGCGCCTCGGTCGAGACGTGCTGGAAGGCCACCGACATCGGCGAGTCGCCGGTGAAGGGCGGCCGGCCGGTGAGCGTCTCGTAGAGCACCACACCGAGTGAGTAGATGTCGCTGCGGGCGTCGGCCGACGCCCCCTGAGCCTGTTCGGGGCTGAAGTAGGTGGCGGTCCCGATCACGGCCCCGGTGCGGGTCAGCTCCTGGCTGTCGTCCCATGCCCGGGCGATGCCGAAGTCGGTCACCTTGACTGTCCCGTCCTTGGCCAGAAGCACATTCCCGGGCTTCACGTCGCGGTGGACCAGACCGGCCTGATGGGCCACGGAGAGCGCAGCCGCCGTCTCGGCGGCGATCTCGGTGGCGCGGCGGGGAAGCAGGGCGCCTTCTGCCTTCAGCACATCGCGCAGCGAGCGGCCTTCCACGATCTCCATGACGATGAAGTAGGTGCCCCCGGACTGGCCCCAGTCGTAGATGCCCACGATGTTGGGGTGACTCAGGTTGGCCGCCGCCTGCGCCTCGCGGCGAAAGCGCTTTACGAAGGCTTCGTCGGCCGAGTACTGGGCGTGGAGGACCTTGATGGCCACCCGCCGGTTGAGCTCTGTGTCCTTGCCCTCGTAGACGTCGGCCATCCCGCCCCGGGCGATGTGAGACGTGACTTCATAACGTTCATTGAGGACAGAGGGGGTTTCCATCGAACTTGGCGATTCTAGGGAAGGTGTCATGGCAACTCACTGTTACGACGACAGCCACACCTGGATGAGTTCCGAGGCAATTGGGGCTGCCAGTGAGCCACCGGAGGCGGACTCCCCGGAAGCGGCGCTTCCTTCGATGAAAACGGCGATTGCGATGGTCGGTTCGTCGACCGGGGCGAACCCGATGAACCACGGGTTGGAGAACCCGCCGGTGCCCGTGGCGGTGCCGGTCTTGCCGGCGACCCTGACCCCGGGGACGGCCGCGCCGCGGCCGGTGCCCTCGGTGACCACACGCTCCATCATCTGGGTCAGCGTCATGGCGGTCTCCTCGGTCATGGCCCGGCCAAGTTCCCTCACCTCGGTCTCCTCGACGGTGTTGCCGTCGGCGTCGAAGATGCGTCTCACCGCGTAGGGCTGGGTGGTCACACCGCCGTTGGCCACCGAGGCGGCCACCATCGCCATGTGCATCGGCGTGGCGCGCACGTCCCGCTCGCCGATCCCGCTCTGACCCAGTGCTGCCGGGTCCCGGGCTAGTTCGGCTGTGTCCCAGACCGCCCTGGCGATCGGCCACTCGTACTCGACGTCCTGGTTGAACCCCATGGCCTCGGCGGTGATGCCGATGTCGACCGCCCCCATCTGGATGGCCAGGTCGGCGAAGATCGTGTTGCAGCTGCGCACGAAGGCCTGGAGCATGGTGGCGCTGACCCCGTCGTTGCACGCCCTCTCGTTGGCGTTGGAGATGGTGGCGTCCGATCCGGGGAGCTCGAACTCGACCGGGTCGTCGAAGGTGGTGCCGGGCTCGGCGGCGTCTGTGTCCAGGGCGGCGGCAGCCACCACCGTCTTGAACGTCGATCCCGGGGCATAGATCTCCAGGGTGGCGCGGTCCCGGGTTGGCTCCCCGTCGGTCTCGAGCAGCATCTGCCATTGCTCGTTGGCGTCATCCCCTATGAGGACCGTCGGGTCGAAGCTCGGCGTCGAGACCTGTGCCAGCACCGCACCGGTGCGGGGGTCGAGGGCCACGACGGCGCCACGGTTGTCGCCCAAAGCGGCCAGGGCGGCCCGCTGCAGCTCCGGATCGGCGGTGATCTCGATGCTCCTCGGCCGCAGGTCCTGGCCCAGGATGGCGGCGACGAGGTCGCTGATGGTCAGGTCCCGTCGGGAGCGAAGCTCCGACGCGTACACGTCCTCGAGGGCGCTGTTCCCGATGAGGAACGACGAGTAGCCGACCAGATGGGCGAAGGCCTCCCTCTCGGGGTACTCCCGGACGAACGAGCGCGGGTCGTCCGGATCCGGGACGGAGCGGGCGACCACGGTGCCGTCGACGGTGACGATGAGGCCTCGCTCCTTTCCGCTCTCCGCCAGGGCCGGCCGGGGATTCCGGGGGTCATCACGCAGCTCGTCCGCCCGCACCACCTGGTACCAGGTGACCCCGGCCAGGAGCACGAAGAGACAGGCGAAGATGCCGACCGCCACTCTCCGGATGGGCCCGTTCATGCCGCTTCCTCGTGGCTGATACGGAGCAGCAGCGCCACCAGCACCATGTTTCCCACCAGCGCCGAGCCGCCGTAGGACATGAAGGGAAGGGTGATCCCGGTCAGGGGGACGATGCGGAGCACGCCACCCACGATCAGGAAGACCTGTACGGCCATGACGAAGGTGAGCCCGGCAGCGAGCAGTTTGCGGAAGGTGTCCCGGCTCCGGAACGAGATCCCCAGTCCCACCGCCACCACCAGGGAGTAGATGGCGATGATGGCCACTGTCCCGGCGAAGCCGATCTCTTCACCGACGGCGGCGAAGATGAAGTCGGTGGAGGCGTTCGGGATCAGATCAGGTCGCCCGAGACCGGGACCGGCCCCGGAGAGACTCCCTGTTCCCAGGGCGAAGATCCCTTGGACGATCTGGTACCCCTCGTCGGCGTAGTGCTCGAACGGCTCCAGCCAGGCCACGATGCGCCGCTGTACGTGGTCGAAGAGGTTGGCTGCGGCGACGGCGCCGCCAAGTGTCATCAGCCCACCGGCCACCAGGTAGCCGGCGGAGCCGGTGGCGGCATAGAGGAGCAGGACGAACCCGGCGAACATGAGCAGTGAGGCGCCGAGGTCGCGCTGCCACACCAGGATGAAGATGCTCCCCGCCCAGACCAGGAGCAGAGGGATCAGCTGTCGGGGCTCGGGGAGCCGGATCGGCCCGATCTTGCGGTGTGCCTCGCGCAGGGCCTTCTGGTGGTCGGCGAGATAGGCGGCGAAGAAGATGACTATCCCGAGCTTGGCCAGCTCCGCGGGTTGGAACTGCATGCGGGTGAACCCCAGGTCGAGAACGATCCAGAGACGGGACCCGTTCACCTCCAGCCCCTTGAGGGGGAAGCCCCAACTGGTGGGGAGGTTGGGCAGCATGAGCAAGACGATGGTCACGGCGAGGATCACGTACCTGTAGATGCGAAGCACCGAGGTCCCGTTCCGTGAGAGCAGGAAGAGCACCAGGGAGGCAACCGCGGAGGCGATGAGCATCCACCAGCGCTGCAACCCGGCCAGCACCGGGTCGAGGCGGTAGATCTCGAAGAAGCCGAGCCCGACCAGAGCAACGATCGGGGGGATGAGGAGGGGAGTGGCTTTGGGGGCGAACGCCCGGACCGACGCGTACAGGGTCCCGAACGTCAGCAGGAAGACCAGGAAGGTGAGCCCGATCTGGGCGTCGACCCCGGCACCGTTGGCAAAGTTGACCAGGGCGACCGCGAACGCGGCCAGCAGCGACGCGGCAAGGATGGTCACGCCTTCGTAAGTCCGGCCCATGGGTCAGGGAAGAGCTTCGACGACGATGACGGTGATGTTGTCCACACCGCCGGCGTCATTAGCCATCTCCACCAGCTCCCAAACCACCTCGTCGGGAGCCCCCTCGGCGAGGGTCTTGGCGATGTCATCGTGGCTCACCATCTCGGTGAGACCGTCGGAGCAGAGGAGGAAACGGTCTCCGGGCTGTACCTCCACCTCGATCTCGTCGACGTTGACGAAGCGGGTGAGCCCGAGCGTGCGCAGCAACATGTGTCGCTGCGGGACACGGGTGGCCTCCTCGGCGGTCAACTGGCCCTGGGCGACGTATTCGGCGGCAACGGTGTGGTCGGAGGTGAGCTGGCGCAAGACGCCGTCGCGCAGCAAGTAGGCGCGGCTGTCTCCGATGTGCCCCAATCTGGCCACGTCGTCTTCGATGTGCAGGAGGGTCATGGTGGTTCCCATTCCCTCCAGGGCCGGGTCTCGGGCCACCTCCTCGCGAATCGCCCGATTCCCCGCTGCCACCCGGTCCGCGACCTCGAGGTCACTGGAAGCAGCGGCGTTGATGGCGATGCGGGAGGCCACCTCGCCGGCTACATGACCACCCATGCCGTCGGCCACGATGGCGAGAACCCGGTCGTCGGACTCTCCGGAGGAGGTGGGGAAGACGGCGTCCTCGTTGGTCTCCCTGACCATCCCCTTGTGGGTCGCGGTGGCCCAGAGATATCTCATTCCCACACCCTGTCCAGATCGGCGGCGTAGGTCTCGATGGCCTCCCGATAGCCGAGGATTGCGGGATCGGCGGTGGTCTCGAGGAGGAGGGTCAATAGTGTCTCGCATGCCTTCTTGGCTTCACCATGGTTGTAGAGGGCCATGGCGTGGAAGACGGCCATCCCGCGGTCGTCGGGGAAGGTCTCGACGCCGCGAGCCAGGGTCTCGGCCGCCTGGTCGTATTCACCGAGCGTCCGATAGGTGCTCCCCAACCCGAGCAAGGCATTCCGCAGGTCGTCGTCCTCCAGACCGAGACTCAGCGCCCTTTTGTAGAAAGGGACCGCCTCCCGCTCCAGACCCAACTTGTCGTGGGCCCAGGCGCACTGGAGATGCAACCGGGCGTCGTCCGGGTATCTGCGGCACAGGCCGACCAACTCGTCCACCTGGCCGTTCTGCCTCAGGGCGACCGCTTCGGCGAGAAGAGCTCGGTCGGTGGTCACTTGATCTCCATGACGGTCTTGCCCACCTGGATGGTGTCGCCCCGCTTCAGCTCGGTCGGCGCGGACACCCGGCGGCCGTTGACATAGGTGCCGTTGGTGCTCCCCAGGTCGTGGAGCATGATCCCGTTCTCCTGTGAGACCAGCCTCATGTGGAACTCGGAGGCATAAGGGTCGTCGAGGACGACGTCGGTCTCGTCCGACCGGCCCAGGACGACGACGTCGTTGACCTCGAACTCCCGGCCCTGTTGGCTCTCCGATCTGACGAAGACGACACGCCTGCCCTCCTTGCGCTTCCGGCGCACCGATATGCCCAGGTGAGAGCCTATCGCTCGGGCGACTTGCCAGACGAAGAGATAGACGAGCCCGAGGAAGATGATGCGGAGGAGCGCCAGGATGATGTCAGGCACCGGGTCCCTCCACGAAGCGATACCGATGGCTGGCCAGACCGATCATCGTCCCGTTCGACACCGGGACCGGTTCCTCACCCGTCCTGACTCCATCGACGGTGGTCCCGTTGGCGGAGCCCAGGTCGCGCAGCCAAACCTGGCCACGCTCCCGATAGAGCAGGGCGTGGCGACGGCTCACGTCGTCGTGAGGGACGACCACGTCGGATTCCGGTGCCCGCCCGATCACGGCCCGGTTGCGCCCGATCTCCAGTGTCTCCGCACGTGAGGTGAGCCGGGCCCAGACATCCGGTGGGCCGGGGGCCACTTCGACGCTGCACTGTGCTCGCCCGGGGGCGGCAGTGGAACTGGCCTCGATGCACACCTGGACCGGCCCTTCGAGACGGAGCCCCTCCTCGGCGGTGTAAGCGCTGAGCTCGGCGGCGAGCAGCCGCTCCAGCTTGGCGGGGTCAACGGTCAGGTCGCGTGGGTTCACTTTGATCACGTAGAGATTTCCCGTGGCCGGCCCGGTGGGGTGGTGGAAACGTGCCAGATCGGCCTCCCTGGCCAGCTTCCCGGCCAGCTCGGAGGGATGGAGACGCCCCGAGAAAACCCGGCCGGCGACCCCTTCCATGAGTCTTTCGAGCCGCCTTTCCAGGCTCCTGGCAACGCTCACGATTGGAGAGGATAGGGATGGGGCAGTCACTGACGGACCTCGGACGGGCCGAAGGCGAGTTATCGGAACGGGTCACCGGGCGGTACGATTTCAGTTGCCGGGCGAGTGGCGGAATTGGCAGACGCGCAGGATTCAGGTTCCTGTGTCCGCAAGGACGTGGGGGTTCAACTCCCCCCTCGCCCACCGACAACCCTGTCGTCACCACCCCTCGGGCTTATCACAGACCGGGAATCGCTGGGATACTTCAGCCGAAGTGATCTTCGATCCACCCCCCAGGTCCAGACGTCGGGTGGTGGCCCGCTTTCTCTGGCCCCTGCTCATCTCTGTCGCCGTGATCATCGCCGTCGTGGTCTCGTCAGCCGGCGACGAGACCCGCACGGAGCTCGAGTATCTCGACGCTATCGGCTCCCAGGCGCAGTCCCTGGCCCGCAGCGGGGCGATTCTGGAAGACGTCATGAATCGGGTCGACCAGATCGATCGGGAGGAGTTCACCACCGTGCTCGACGGGGTCAAGGAGGACATCGACGCCGCGGTCGATTTCGTCGCCGAGGAGCCGCCGACCCGCTCCCTGGTCCCGGTGTGGGCCCTGTACCGACAGGCGGTCCAGGCGTGGGAGAGGGGAGTGGACGGTCTGGCCTTCTCGATCTTGCAGGCGGCCGACGACCCCCAGGACGACACCATCGTCAACGCCGTCGGTGAGGCTCTGGCCGATCTGAGGGCTGGCGACCGGCTCTTCGAGGACCTACAGGTCGAGTTCCAACGTGAGGAGATCCCCGACCCGGCCAGCCCGCTGGTGGTGGTGCAGATGAGCCCCTCCGACACCGGTCTCTTCAGCCAGTCGGTGTCCTATGTGGCCGCGGCCCGTCGGTCCACCACCGGGCTCGGGTTGCGACCCGGGCTCAAGGTGAGCCAGGTGGTCTCGGAGCCGGCCTGGGAGGTGAACGTAGAGGACCAGGCGGTCATCCCGGCCACCGATACCGTGGGCTTCTCGGCGGTGATCACCAACTCGGGGAACGTCGCCTCGGAGCCCGAGTCGGTTCGGCTCCAGCTCAGCGACGGTGGCCCGGAACCGGTGCTGGCCACGGTCGCCGAAGTCCCGATACTTGCACCTGGCGGCCAGACCACCATCCAGTTCGACCCGGTCGAGGTGACCCCGGACACCCTGTACGAGGTCCTGGTGGTCCTGGACCTGACCCACCCCGACGCTGACATGACCGACAACGAGATCCGGGTCCAGTTCACGGTCACCCCCTCCTAATCGCTTCCTAAGGAAGGGGAGCCGAGATACCGGCTCTGCGACGTTTGGTAAGGGGGTTCGGCCCATCGTTAGCATCAGCGGCCCGATGATCGACCCGCGACTGCTCCGTGAAGATCCCGACCTGATCGCCGAATCCCTGCGCCGACGCGGGTCGAAGATCGACCTCGACGCCCTCATCGCCCTCGATGCGGAGCATCGCGCCGCTCTCCAGGAAGCGGAGCGTCTCCGGGCCGCCCAGAAAGAGGCGGGCAAGGAGATCGCCACCCTGGAGGGTGAGGCCAAGCAGGCCGCCATCGACCAGGTCGCCTCGCTGGCGGCACAGGTCAAGGAGACGACGGCGCGTGCCGACGAGTTGGCGGAGAAATTCCGGCTCGCGTGGCTCGAGGTGCCGAACCTGGTCGACCCGACCGCAGCCGACGGGTTCACCGAGGAGGACAACCTCGAGATCAAGCGGTTCGGCGAGCCCGCGAGCGGGGGAATCGACCACGCCCGTCTCGGTGAGGCCCTGGACATCATCGATACCGAGAGGGCCGCCAAGGTGTCGGGGAGCCGTTTTGGATACCTGAAGGGCAAGGGTGCCCTGCTCGAGCTCTCCCTGGTCCGATGGGCCATGGACCATCTCTACGAGGCGGGGTTCACTCCGATGATCCCGCCGGTCCTGGTCCGGGAGCACGCTCTCGAGGGGACCGGGTTCTTCCCCGAGGCCCGGGAGCAGGTGTACGAGATCCCCAAAGACGAACTGTTTCTCGTGGGCACCAGCGAGGTGCCGCTGGCGGCCTATCACGGCGACGAGATCTTCGACGCCGACCAACTCCCGATCCGATACGCCGGCTTCTCGACCTGCTTCCGCCGCGAGGCTGGCACCTACGGAAAGGACACGGCCGGGATTTTCCGGGTCCACCAGTTCGACAAGGTGGAGATGTTCGTGTTCACCACGCCCGACGCCTCCAAGGACGAGCACGAGCGTCTGCTCTCGGTGGAGGAGGAGCTGGTGCAGCAGCTCGAGGTGCCGTATCGGGTGGTCAACGTCGCCGCCGGGGACCTGGGGGCGAGCGCCGCCAAGAAGTACGACATCGAGGCCTGGTTCCCCAGCGAGCAGAAATTCCGGGAAATCACTTCGTGCTCCAACACCACCGATTACCAGGCACGTCGTCTCAAGATCCGCTTCCGTGACGAGGGTGGCAACACCATCGTCCACACCCTCAACGGGACCGCCTGCGCGGTAGGGCGCACGATCCTGACCATCCTGGAGAACCACCAGCAACCAGACGGGAGCGTCGTCATCCCGACCGCCCTCCGTCGTTACACGGGGTTTGACACGATCGGGCCGTGAGCGAGGTCTCCGACCCGATCTTCGCCAAGATCGCCCGCCGCTACGACCGCATCAACCGAATCCTGTCGCTGGGCCGAGAGAGACGATGGCGCTCTGTGGGGGTCGGGATGCTCGAGCCGGGGCTGATCCTGGATCTGGGATGCGGCACCGGGGACACCGACTTCGAGGGTCGTGACGTGGTCGGTCTCGACCCGGTGGCCGAGATGCTGGCCCTCAGCCCGGTGGCCGCCCGTGTGGTCGGAGTGGGGGAAGCGCTCCCCTTCAAGGACGGCTCCTTCGACGGGGTCTTCAGCGCCTTCGTGTTCCGCAACCTCACTTCGGTCGACCGGACCCTGGCCGAGACGGCCCGGGTGCTGAAACCCGGTGGCTCGGCGGTGATCATCGACCTGAGCCGACCGGCCAATCCACTCTTGCGGTTTCTGCACCGGATCGGCACCGCCCTGGTCCTCCCCCTGGTCGGTCTGATCTTCGCCCGGGCACCGGGGGAGTACTGGTACCTGCACAAGACCCTCGACTCGTTGCCCCAGCCGGAGATCCTGTTCACCGGGCGGTCGCTCGACGTCGAGGAGATCTGGCGCTCGGGCCTGTTCGGGTTCGTCTACGGGGTGCGGCTCCGGAAACGGGCGGCGGCAGCGGAGAAGGAGCCGGAGGCGGCATGATCGTGACCCCGCCTTCGGATCACGGAGGGCGTCGTCGGCGGCGGCCGTGGGCTCGGACCAGGCCACCCTGCAGCACCCGGGACCGCTCACTTAGGGCTGCTTCCTTCCGGACCTGACCCGATTCGTGGCGTCCCGCCGCGCAGGACCCGATCGTCAACACCCCGACACCGTCGCCGCGGGCTGGTGGGCCCCGACGTCTCGTGGCCCTCGGGCGGGGAATTCAGCCCCGCATGAAGAGGGTTTCGGGTACAGGGCACCCCTAGCGCCCCGCTTACACGATCGATTCGGAGGCTACCCATACCGACCGTCTAGGAGTATCCCGACCCCTGTTACCTTGATCGATTCGCCATGCCTCCCAATCGCTTTGGCCCCAACTTCCCGCGTCTGTTCACCGCGGCTCT
>DASSVE010000109.1:0-7864 GCA_035706345.1 Acidimicrobiia bacterium | reverse complement strand
CGATCATCGCCCGGGACCGGCACTGTCAAGGACCAGGATGCCGGGCCAAACCCAGACACTGCGACATCCACCATGAGGACCACTGGGCAGACGGAGGCTCGACCACCGTCGACAAAGGCAAGCTCTACTGCCGGCCCTGCCACATCCAAGAACACGCCAAAGACCAACGACAACGACGCAGACGACGAACCTAGGGGTGGACGCTTCCCCACCACCCCGGCAACCGCCATACTGAGCCCATGCAGAGGACCACCGCAGAGCTGGAGGCGCTTCTCCCCGAGATTCTCGCCGCGCCCAAGGACGCCGGACCTGTCGAGATGATCGTGCGACGTCCCGCCGAGAACCAACGTGAAGTGCTGGAGTCGGCCGACCTGAGCACAGAGCTCGGTCTGCTCGGGGACAACTGGGTGAAGAGAGTCGGTCGGAGTGGGGAGCCCAACTACAAGGCCCAGCTCACCCTGATGAACTCGAGGGTGGCCGACGCGGTGGCAGTGTCCAGGGAGCGATGGGCCCTGGCCGGCGACCAGATCTACGTCGATCTCGACCTCTCGGTCGAAAACCTTCCCCCCGGTTCACGGATCCAGGTGGGCGAGGCCGTGGTCGAGATCTCCGACACGCCCCACACCGGATGCGACAAGTTCGCCGGACGTTTCGGCGCAGAGGCCCTACGTTTCGCCAACGTCGGTGTGGGCAGGGACAACCGCTTCCGCGGGGTCAATGCCTTCGTCGTCGAATCCGGGTCGTTCCGGGTCGGTGACAAGATCACCAAGCTCTGAGGTCGCCAGCTGCCGTAGAACCCTCGCGGGTGAACACGAACCGGACCGACCCATCCATGCAGGTCGGTGGTCCACCCGGATCACGCCGGCTTGATGGAAGTAGTTGTCGAAGGCGGAACGGGTGTTCGTCGAGGCATTCACACAGGAGTTGGTCGAGCTCCATCCCATCGGACTGAAGGCGTTACCGGACACGTCGAGCTCGACCTCGAAATCAACACATTCCCCAGACCCAGCCATCCTCTCAGATCGCGGCGAACCAACCCGAAGCCCCACGCTCGGCCAACCAGTGCTGGTGGGGGTGGAACATGTATCGCCCATATGTCGGAAGCGTGAACTCGATCATCGCCCTCTGACCCTGGGCCAGAGCAATGGTGTCATCCCGGAACGTGGGCGCCTCCCCCATCCCAGCCGGATAGACGTCGAAGGTCTGAGAGTGGAGATGGAACGAAGCCAGCGGCTCATACTCCAACATGTTGACGATGTAGGCCCGAACGGGCTCTTCCCTGGCCACCTTGATCGGGTGGTCGTGATAGAACCCGGCCACCCCGTTCCAGGCCACCACGCCGTTGCGCCCGATCTCCTCGTTGGAGAATCCGGAAAGGAGCAACGCTACTTCCTGAGCCTCTGGTCTCCCTCCCACGGGATCCACGATCATCATCCCGTACAGACCCCGGGCGATGTGCTCCGCCAAGGGCATGGTGTGACAGTGGAAGGGATGCAGACCGGCGGGACCGGCCTCGATCTCGTAGACAGTCTCACCACCGGCGGGGACCGGCTCCCAGCCGTCCATCTCGGGACGGTGTGACCCGTGGAAGTGGATGGAGTGCGGGTGCCCGGTCCGGTTCACGAAATGGATCCTCAGGGCATCGCCCTCGGTGGCCCGCATGATCGGCGCCGGCACGCTCTCGTTGTAGGTCCAGGCCTCGACGAACACTTCGTGGCCCACCTCGATGAGCCGCTCCTCCGCTGCGATCTCGATCTCACGGACGGTCCCGGCCGGTTTCCCGTCCCGCGCAGGTGGGAAGGTGGCCGCTTCCAACGCCGAAGCCTCCAGGCCCCGCGGTGGCCCGAAGCCGTGGCCGTAGATCGACGACATGACGTCTTCTCCAACTGTCATGTCGACGCCGTGGCCTGCGTAGACGTCCTCACCGGTCGACGCACCGGCCTGGTCCCGGGCGGCGGCCCCGATCAGGGAGCCACCCAAAAGGGCCGCTCCGCCGAGACCCGCCTTCTTGAGCAGGTCGCGCCGGGATACCCCCTCGCTGCTTATACGACGCCCCCGACGACCAGTCCGAGCACGAGGAAGAGCAGGTAGACGCCCATGCCACCCGCCATCATCACCCAGCGATAGCCCACCGGGATCCGGCTCTTCCCGAAGACGTAATAGGCGATCACTCCGAGGAAGGGCACGACGAGCATCACCAGGATCCAGCCGATGCCGGCACCCCGGCTCAGGTCGTCTCTTCGGGTGACGATCTCCCAGATGGCGATGCCCACCCAGGTGGCGTAGAGCACCATCGGCAGGACGTAGGCGTAGAGACCGATGAACGCCCCGAAGAACGTGGCGAACGTGACTCCCATGAGGTTGAACCCTTTCTGTTGTGTGACTTCTATCCCGTCGCCCGGCAGGGCGACATCGTCCAGGTCCGGTTGAGCTGTGGCGAAGACATCGACTGCGGGGATCACCGGAGCATCGGCGCCACCCGGCATCTGTGGTTGGTCGGGCGGGTGCGGCATATCCCCGTAGAACACATCGTCATCCAGTCCGAGACCTCTCTCGATCACCCTCCCGAACTGAGCGGACAGTGCGCCCAGCTCCCAGAGGACCGGGAAACGAAGACCCTCGCAGGGCTGGGCGATCTCCAGACCGGGAACCATGGTCCACCCGTGCCGGTTGTCGGCGAAGCAGTTGCCCGAGCCGCTGGGCCCGGTCAGGGTGAGATCTCCGAGTGCGGAGCCTTCGACGACGTTGGATGTCACGGTGTTGCCGGACGGCATCCAGACGTTCTTGTCCACGTTGGGGAATACCTGGATCCCGTTCAGTGGGTGATTGACGACCTTGTTCTTCGTGACGAGGGAGTCGACGACACCGGCCAGAGCGATCCCTACCCCCTGGGTGGCCCATTGCGCGGTCTTGTGGGGGAAGTCGGTATACCCGTTGTCATGGATCAGGTTGCCGGCCACCACCACGTTCTCCGCAGGAGGCAACAGCTCACCGTCCAGCGAGTTGGGGGCTATCCCCGTCCCGTTGTAACGGAAGACGTTGTTGACGAGGTAGATGTTTGTCGAGGCGTTCGAGCCCGAGTAGCCGAGACCGCTGTACTCACCGATCGAGTCCGTGATCACCGCTTCGCAGGGGTTGCACTGGCCGATGTAGTACGACGCATCGGGTGACCCGCTGGCATATGAATGCTCGAAGAGACCGTCACCCGAGTCGAAGGCGTAGATCCCGTAGTCGCCGTTGTTGACCGCGGTCACGTAGGACGCCCGGTAGCCACGGACACCGTTCCAGAACACACCGTTGAGCTGGTGGTTCACGATCGTGAGGTTCTCGACCACCACCCCGTTCGTGAACAGGATCTGGATGCCGTTATCCCGCTCGAACTCGCCGTCGATGATCACCTCGTTGCGGTCGACCCCCCGGATGGTGACCCCGGGGGTGCGCACGTCCACCGACTCCCGGTAGACCCCGCGGTCGATCAGAACCAGATCGCCGGGCTCGGCGGCGTCCACGGCAGCCTGGATCGTCGCGTAGTCCTGGGGTACGAGCCTCGTGTTTCCCGACCACTCGTCAGGAGCGTCATTCGACGCGTCGCCGGTCGCCGCCGGGGAAGCCTCACCCTCAGGGGGCCCGACGCAGGCCCCGAGCGTGACGATGCCGACGACCGACGCCACGGCCAGACGCCGGAGCCGGTTCATTCGTCCCCGACGATGAGCGTCCCGGCCATCCCCTCACCCTCCGAGTTCCCGTGATAGGTGCAGAAGAAGACGTACTCACCGGGCGTGTCGAAGGTGAGGGTGGCCTCGTCGCCCTCGAACATGTCGAGACTTCCGAAGACGTCCTCGGTTGACCACTCCCCGTTGGCCTCCACGGCGTTGTGCGGGTTCGCACCGGCGTTGACGAAGGTCACCGTTCCTCCCACCGGGACGTTGATCTCGGTGTATTCGAACCGGTTGTCGAACATCTGGACGGTCACGTTCTCCCCGCCGATCGCCTCCCCCTCCGCACCGGAGCCACTGCAGGCGACGACGATCAGCAAGATCGAGACCAGAGACAGGTACTTCCTCACGAGCTCTTCGAACCTCCAAACAGACCCTTGATCCAGGCCCAGAGCGAGGAGAAGAACAACGAGATCCCGCTCACGTGTGGCGCCTTGATCGCCTCCGCCTCCTCCGGTGTGGCTGCCTCCAGCTTGCCTTCCAGACAGGCCACGAAATCGCCGATCAGCCGTTTCGACATCTCGTTGATCAGACCGGTGCGACCGAACTGTGCCGCCGGGCCGGAGAGGGTCACGTCGGCGTCGATGACCACCTTGCAGCCGGCGGGGTCTTCGGACAGGTCGTACACCACCGAGACCTGGCCTCGTGACCCGCCCTTCTTGTCGACACCCCGACCCTCGATCTTGGCCGACATCTTGGCCGGGTCCGGCGTGATGACACATTTCCCCTCGAATGCCGCCGTCATCGGCCCAAGTTTCACCGCCAGGTTCCCCTCGTAGGAGCCGTCCTCGTTCTGATTCTGGAGAGCGGCGCCGGGCAGGCACTCGGCCACGGACGGGATGTCCTGGAAGAACGCCCACACCTCCTCGGGCGGGCGTTGCACGACGAATTCCTGTGAGATCTTCATGGTCCTCCTGGGAGGGGCTGACGAGGCGTGAACGCTAGTGCGGCGCCGGTCGGTAACCCAACGGGTCAGTGCCCCGCGATTCAATGATGGCGGTTGTCACCACCGAGCAACTGGAGAGCATGAGGGATCAGCTCCATGATGGCCGACAGATTCTCCGTCGCGCCTTTGGGCGAACCGGGCAGATTGACCACCAGCGTCTTGCCCACGGTCCCTGCCCGCGCTCGGGTCAGGGCCGCCAACGCCGTCTTCTCGAGACCGCGGGCCAGCATGACATGGACCAGACCCGGGGCGTCTCTCTCCAGGACCTCACCGGTGGCTTCGGGCGTGACGTCGCGCACCCCGAACCCGGTACCCCCGGTGGTCAAGACCAGGTCGGCCTGCTCACAGGCCCGCCGTAGGGCGGCGACGATCTGATCGTGATCGTCGGGAACCAGATCACGGGTCACCTCGTACCCCTGCCCCGCCAGCAACTCCTCGACGGCATCACCGGACTCGTCTTTCCGCGTGCCTGCGGAGACACCGTCGCTGACGGTGATGACTACCGCCGACGCCGTCACCGGACGAGCGAACGAGACATCAGGCGCCCCACTGCCTCGGGTCGATCGACACCCCGCCCTGGAGGACGGTCAGGTAGAAGATCAGCAGGACCAGCATGAACGAAGCCAGTCCCCAGGGCCATGCCGTGACCCGCTCGTCCTCGGGCCCGGCCACGGTCGTGGTGCCGGGGGCGGCGGCCAGCGTGGCCACGAACATCACCGCCACGAGCGGGAGACTGGGGAGAACCAAGCTCTCACTGTCGGGGAGGAAGTACGGGATGGCGGCGAAGGCCGACGCCACCGCCGGGATCAAGGCGATCCAGAGGGCGAACACGAACCTCTTGCGGGGAGTAGAGACGTGGCTGCGATGGGGGGTGAAGGCGAGGAACGCGGACACCGCCGACAGTGCGATGAGGAGCAAACCGACCCCGCCTCCGGCGGCGATGACGACGTCCAGACCCGGTGGGGCATCGAATGTGGCGTAAGCCAGAGCCAACGGGCTGCTGTCGTCGAACGGAAGCATCACCGCCTGGGTCAGGGCCTGGCGCATCACGTGGAGGAGCGTCCAGAGGAGGACCAGGCGAGGCACGCCGTGACCATTCTGGGTCGGATAGACGAACAGGGCGAAGAGACCGACCAGGAGGCAGAGGACGAACCCGCCTCCCCAGGCCAGATCCGTGGCCCCGGTGATCTCGACCCGGTTGTTGTAGAGGACGGCTTCGCCGCCCAGGATCAACGCCAGGATGCCGTCACCCAGGTCGTCGAGGAACTGGGCGATGACGATGCCGAGCGTGGAAGCGAGGACCGAGCCGACGACCAGAGGCGGTCCGATCCGCGAGATGGTGCGCGGGGGCTCGGTGGAGGCTGCTGTGGTCACGTGCGGAAATGCTAAACGAGAAGTCGCCGGGCAAAAGGGCACCGTTTAGCGTTCCGCCCCATGAGCCAGGACTACCCGGGTGTCTATCTGCCGGGCGAGAGCGACGATGTCTACGTGTCCACTCCTTTGGCCAGCGCCGGGTGGTACGAAGAGGGTCAGCATGGTGGTGCCTTCTCCGCCCTGATCGCCGGGCACATCGAGACGTTCGTCCCCACGTTGACCGACATGGAGGTGAGTCGGATCACCGTCGAGATCTTCCGCGTGATCCCCTTGGTGCCATTGCGGATCATCACCGAGGTGATCAGGGAGGGCAAGAAGATACAGCATGTCCAGGCCCGGGTCTACGACGAGAGCGACCTCTTGCTCTCGGTGGCCAACGTGCAGCGTCTCCGGGTCGTCGATCTCCCGTTGCCCGATCATGCCGCCCCTCCTCCGCTCACGATCCCGCTGCCCGACGAGATCGAGGCGCGCGTCGGGGATGCCTGGGGGGTCGGCAGCCGCGGCAAGGTCCTGTTCCACCGTCATGCCCTGGAGATCCGCGAGGCTCGGGGCGGTTTCGAGGAACCGGGGCCGGCCACGGTCTGGATGCGGCTGGTAACGCCGATAGTCGCCGGCCGGGAGAACACTCCCCTGCAGCGGGTCATGGCCACGGCCGACTTCCCCAACGGAGTGTCCCGGGTCCTCGACTACGACGAGTGGGTGTTCATGAACCCCGATCTGACGGTCCACGTCTCCCGGTACCCGCAGGGGGAATGGGTCGCCCTCGACGCCGTGTCCACGTACGGCCACCAGGGACGGGGACTGGCCACGGGGACTCTCTGGGACACGACAGGCTTCCTGGGACGGACGACGCAGAGCCTCTACCTGGATCGCTCCTGATCGAGGATCCCGGCCGCCCGGGCCACCGCCTCGTACCACTTCGCCAGAGAGTCGATGGTCTCGTGCGCGTTGAGCCCGCTCGGATTGGGCACCACCCAGAGCTTGGCCGGGCCCAAATCGCCCTGCCGACCGAGACCGGCGGTGCGGTCCCCGAAGGCTTCCCGGTAGGCGGTGACCCCGGCCACCGCCACCACCTTGGGCGCCACCCTTTCCACCGTGGCCCGAAGACGCTCCGCCCCCGCCCGAAGCTCCTCCCTGCTCAGCTCGGAGGCGCGCGGCGTGGCCCGGGGAACGAGGTTGGTGATGCCGATGCCCTTGGCGATGAGATCCTGGCGCTGGTCCTCGGTCATACCGGTGTCGGGAACCACGGTCCAGTCGATGAGCCCGATCCGTCTCAGGGTCGGGTAGAACCGGTTCGACGGGTGACAGAAGTGTGTCTGGGTGGCCGCAGTCCACAATCCGGGATTGATGCCGACGAAGAGAAGCCGGCAATCGTCCCCGATGAGGTCGGGGACGGTCTGGTCGCGGTAGGTCTCTAGCTCGGCCTTGGTGAATCCCACCCGACGACGTTAGGGCGGGTCAGGGCTCCGTCCAGGTCAGCGTGGCCAGGATCTCCTCTGCCCGGGGGACGAAGGCCTCGAACCAGCCTTCGGAGGCCTCGGCGGCGATGAACACCGCTCGTCCCCCGACATCGACCACCCAGACGCGGTCCTTGTATCCGGGATACAGGACCCATCCCGGCAGGTCGCGCACCAGGGTGACACATGGCTCCTGGGCCCGCAGCCGGCGTTGGTGGTCAGGAACTCTCGGGTCGGAAGACATCATGACCGGGAACCGCTCCACGAACCCAAACGCTCCGAGACGGCCGGAACCGTCGTGGGTGGGATCGTGTCGTGGTGGTGGTCGTTGCCAGGCGCTACTTCTTCTGGCTCTCGTAGTAGGGACTCTC
>DASSVE010000108.1:0-20265 GCA_035706345.1 Acidimicrobiia bacterium | reverse complement strand
GCACGCTGAGTGTCGGGGCGCGGGGAGTCTCCAGGATGGTCCCGGTCCTCACGATGAGACGGTCACCGTCGAGCGCCACCTCGAAGCGGTCCAGGTTGCGGGGCGCCGGACCGGCGAAGTACTCGCCAATCGAGTCGTACTTCGATCCGTGGCACGGGCACTCGAAGCCGATGGAGGTGGCGCACCAAGGAACCCGGCATCCGAGGTGGACGCAGCGCTGGTACAAGGCCATCAGGCCACCGGCCACGACCGGAAGACCTTCGAACTGAGGAGAGAGTCCTTCCGGCGCGGGGACGATGTAGGCGCGGGCCTCAGGCACGAAGACCGGCACCACCGAGCCGTCCGGCGTGACCGTCTGGGCCACCAGGTCCTCGACGGGCCCGGCGTCGACATCCGAGCCGAACCCTCCCGTGATCTTCGGCCAGAAGAAGGCGAGACCGTAGAGACCGAACAGACCGAGGAATGTGGCCCAGCCGACGGCCAGGGATCGGTTGAAGAACTGGCGTCGGGTCACCCCCGCCTCCTCGACGCTCACCTCGACGACACGCTGGGTCTCGATGACCTCGACCGCGGCGGCTGCCGGCACTGCCTCTTCGACGTCCGCCGTGACCTGCTCCTCTGGCGCGGTCACCTCAGGCTCGGGAACGGTGATCGGCGACACCCTGACCCCGGCCATGGAGCGATCTGCACGTCTTGTCTCCGCCGAGACACCCGCGGTCGCATCGGCCCGCTCTGCCCGGCTACGGCGGAAGGCGATGGTGAAGGCCCCCACCGCACCCAGGAGGGCGAACACGGCGACGCCCACCAAGACCCAGTTGGCGAAGGTCATTCGAAGTGCACCCAGTCTTTCAAGTCGTCGAAGAAGATCCCGTCCTGCCACGGGTAGGCGAAGTTGAACCCCTGACCCCGGAACAGCACCCCGATGATCGTCAGCGTCGCCGCCCCCGCCATGAAGAGCGAGTAGAGGAGGATGGCGAACTTGCGATCGGTGGGCCGCGTGGATGGGTTCTTGTCGACGTAGGGCACCATCATGAAACCGATCAGCCCCACGATGGTGGGCACCGTGACCCCGGCGATCTGGGGATCGAAGTAGCTGAGCAGCTCCTGGAGCCCCAGGAAGTACCAGGGCGCCTTCGACGGGTTGGGCGTGGCGTTGAAGTTGGCCGGGTCGAGCAACGGGGAATGGATGACCACGGACATGATCACCAACAGCCCGGTGATGGCCAGCAGCGCACCGAACTCCATGAGCATCAGATGCGGCCAGGTGTTCACCTTGTCGGTCGGCTCGGCCCTGACGTTCTGGATCGCCCGTGCCTTGACCACAGTGAGCAGACGCTGGGTCCGCACACCCTCGGGCAGACCGGCCGGCGGCGCCTTGGGACGCGGGGTGACCAGGGCTGCGGCTTTGCCGTTGCCCGATCCGTTCCCGGACGGCGCCGGCGGCTCTTCCGTCTCCTGGTCGGCGGCGGGGGCCTCTGCCTCCGCCGTCTCCTCTTCTGTCTCCAGCTGAGTCTCCACGGCAACGGCGCCGGCTTCGGCCATCATGGCGGCAGGGGACTCCTCCGGTGGCACGTCTCCCTGCTTGGGCTCGGCCGGGGCCACGTCCTGGGTCATGTCCGCCTCGATCTCGGGCTCCTCCTCTGTGGCCTCTGTGGCGGCCGGCTCGGAAGGGACTTCCTCGACAGGTTCGGGCTCGCCTTCGGGCATGGTGGCGCCGCCCGAGTCGCCCTCTTCGGGCTTCTCCTCGGGCTGTCTCTGCGGGATCTCGACCGGAGGGCCCTCCCCCTTCATCTCGGCGAGGACCTGCTCGACCGGGACGCCGAGCGCCTTCGCCTTCGCCTCGGCGGATCTGCGCAGCAGGCTCTCGGGAATCTCGACCATCAGCGCTCCCTCATCACAGCGGCCCCGAAATGCCGCCGTCCTTGCGCACCCGCCAGAAGTGGACGGCCATGAACAGAACGATGATGAATGGGAAGGCGAGGACGTGCAGCACGTAGAAGCGGAGCAGCGTCGCCGCGCTCACCTCCACCCCGGCGAGCAGCGCGAACTTGACCTGGTTGCCCACGACCGGGACATACCCGGCCATGTTGGTGCCCACCGTGACCGCCCACAGGGCCAGCTGGTCCCAGGGAAGCAGATACCCGGAGAACGAGAGCAGCAGGGTGAGCAGCAGGAGGATGACACCCACCACCCAGTTGAACTCGCGGGGCGGCTTGTAGGCGCCGTGATAGAAGACCCGGCTCATGTGGAGGAACACCGAGAGCACCATGAGGTGCGCCCCCCAGCGGTGCATGTTCCGCACCAGGGACCCGAAGGCGACACTCGTCGAGAGCGCCTCGATGTCGGAGTAGGCCATCTCCGCCGTCGGCGTGTAATAGAACATCAGGAAGATGCCGGTGATGGTCAGCAGGATGAACAGGAAGAAGCTGAGCCCGCCGAGACACAGGGTGTAGGAGAGCTTCACCCCGTGCCGCTTCACCTTCACCGGGTGGAGGTGATAGAGCACATTGTTCATCACCACGTACGACCGGTTCCGGGGGCTGTCCGCATAACCCTGCTTGAAAGGGGACCCCGGGCGCATGATCGACTCGGCGACCTGAGAAGACCACAGCTTCTCCGTCCCCTCCTTGATCCGGTCCTTGAGACCGACTCTGCCGTTCCCGTTCGCCATCAGACCATCACGCCTTCCCTACCAACGCATGCCATATGAATAGCCATTCTTGAAGTCCCGCTGGCCGGTGTCGAAATCCCACGGCCTGCGATCGAGACCGAGCTCGGCGGCCTGCTCCGCCAGCGACCCCTCGAACTTGCCCAAGGTGATCACGTTCGTGGGGCAGCGGTCGATGCAGAGCTGGCACCGGGTGCACTCGTCCTCGTCGACGATGAAGAATCCCATGTTCTGGGTGTCCTCCGCTGGGTGATCCACATTTACCGCCTCCTCGATTGCGTCGAGGGACAGATAGTGGATGCACTTCCAGGGACAGATGTCCACACAGCCCTCGCAGAGGATGCACTCCGCCTGGTCGATGTGGAGGAACTGCTTGGGGCGAAGCTTGTCGGTGAAGTAGTCGCCCTCGACCTGAGCGAGCTGATAGTCGTCCCTGATCGGCGGGGTCTCGTCGACGACTCCCCTGGGCATCAGCCTTCACCTCTGACCAGAGGACGGCCATAGGGTGACTTCTTCTCCTTGGGGGCAGCACTCGGGGGACGCCCAGCTTTGATCTTCTGAACCTGGAGGGCGAACACCGCGGCCACTCCCAGCATCACCAGGTGGTACCCCATCGAGATCGAGTCCTTGACGACGGCCCAACTGATCACCACCTCGTTGCCCAGGACCAGGAACGGTGGGATTGTCAGAGCCTCGCGCTGGGCCGACCAGTTCAGGTCGGTCTGTGCGTAGCTGAGCCACTCGGAGGGGACCATCCCGAAGAAGAAGACGAGGGCGATCCACGAGATCAAGGCAGCCACAGTGGCTCGCGCCCAAGTGATGGGTTGATTGAGCACCCAGAGGAAAGTGGCACCAGCCAGCGCCATGGTGGTCGCCCCCAGCACGACGAGATATCCGAGACCCTTCCAGATCGTGCCCCGGGGCCACCAGCTCATGAAGTCGACCACGTCCGTCTCGGCGTATGACGACCAGTGGATCCAGATCACTCCCAGCACCAGTCCGAGGAAGCCGAGGATCAGCAATGCCGCACCGATCGATCTCCGGCGGGCGTCGCTCAGTTCTCCAAGGCGATACATCTTCGTTCTGTCGTCCCAGACGCGGCAGGAATGTGCTGCTTTCTACCATAGGACGACCCTCGTTAGAGAACCGGCAGGGTACGACTGCCCGGGATTCGGGTACGGCGGAGTCAACGAGGGAAGTCGTTATGCTCCCGCCGTCTCATCTCGCGCGAGGAAGACGCTTGGCTGACACCCGGACTGCAGACATAAGAACCCTGCTGGGCGGCGGGTCCCCAGAGGATCGTCTCTCCGTCACCCATCTCCTGGTAGGTGCCGGCTTTCTGATCGTGGGAGGGATTCTGCAGCTCCTCAGCCTCATGGCACTGCGTTTCGCGTATCTCTTTCCGATCTCGTATGGCCGTCTGGAACCCGCCGCCAACCTGAGCCTGATCATCGGATTTGCCACCATCTCCCTGGTCGGTGGCGTCTATTACGTCCTCCCCCGTCTCACCGGCGCCCGTCTGGCCATGGTCAGGTTCGGAGGACTCGGTCTGCTGGGCATGGCCGGTCTCACCGTCCTGGGCCTGCTCGCCATCTTCCTGGGATTCGGGGACGGGGATCAGCCCCTCGGGCTCCCGTGGTGGCTGGACATCCCACTGGCCGGCGTTCTCTTCGTTCCTGCCCTGATGACGGTGGCGACCATCAGGCAACGGGTCGAACAGAGAAGCTTCGTCACCCTGTGGTTCGTGATCGGCGGAGTGGTCTGGCTCCCCCTGCTCTATGTGGGCTATCTGCTCGCTGACGTGCCGGCGGCCTCCTCGGTTGCCGTCGCCTACTCACAGACGTTCTTCTCCTCCGGATTCGTGACCATGGTCCTGGTAACCCTCGGCTCGGGACTGACCTACTACACGGTGGTCAAAGAGCTCGACGTGCCACTGGCCAGCCGTCAGCTGGCCCTGGTCGGGTTCTGGTCCCTGGGCTTCGCCGCCGTCTGGTGGGGAGCCGCGCAACTCCTGTTCGGGCCCGGCCCCGCCTGGGTGGCGGGCGTGGCCGCAGCCCTCGGTCTCGCCTGGCCGATCGGCGCCATCGCCAATGCCTCCAACGTCACCATGACCCTGGAGGGCTCGTGGTCCGACCTCGGAGAGAACCCTTCGGTGCTGTCCGGGCTCCTCGGTCTCTATCTGACCGTGGGGGTGGCGGTGGTGGCCGCCCTCGCCGGGTTCCGCTCCATCGGCGCGGTGGCATCGCTCACCGCCTTCTGGGAGGCGATCGAGTACGTCGCCCTGAGCGGCGTCTCGGTGCTGCTGGTTTCGGCCATGTCCTTCTCCGCACTTCCTCGCATGAGCGGACGGGAGCTGGAGACGGCTCGGAAGGCGCGCCGCTTCCAGCGTCTCACCATCACCGGGTCGGTCGGAGTCCTCGTCTCCTTGGGAGCGGCGGGTCTGCTCTCTGGCTATTCATGGATCGGAGGTGCCAACAGCGCCGCCTTCGTGCCGGTGGGTGAGGGGTGGCAAACCGCCTTGGGCACGTCGTATACGACTCTCCTGTTCGTGGCGGTGCTCTTCGGGTTGGTGCTCTTCGCCGGACTGGGCGGGTACGCCTCGATCCTCTTCGGCACCCTGACCCGTGGGCGGGCCATCCCCCAGGAGGTGCTGGTGAGCCGGGAGATGGGCGATGAGTGACCTGAGCGCCGCGGCAGCCGCACTCGGTATCCCCGAGCCACTGGTGCAGAGGTCTGCGGCTGCGCGCGCTGCCCAACTCGGTGTCAGCGTCGACGAGATCCTGGCCCAATGGGCCGGCGGCCAAGCCGTTCCGGCGGCGACGGCCCCTGCTCCAGCGGCTCAGCCCGAGCCAGAGACGGCAGAGCCGACGCCTGAGGCCGCCGCCCCGGCTCCCGTTGCCACCCCCGATGTGGTGATCGAGGTTCCCGGAGCGCCCGCGGAGCCGGCGCCAGCCCAGCCGGCCGGCCCCTACAAGCCTCCGGTCCTGGTGGGCGCGAAGGACAATCCGATGACCGTCCTGGCCGGGGCGGTGGGGTTGTTCGTGATCGTCTTCCTCGTCGGTCTGATCGGGCCGTCGATACCCACCGACATCCCGGGGGCGCGCACCTCGCACATCGACTACTCCGAGGCCGCGCTCCACGGTCAGCAGGTGTACTTGGTCGCCGGATGCGCCGCATGCCACACCCAGATGGTCCGCCCGGTGGTGGCCGACGTTGGTCTGGGCCCGGTGACTCTCAACGACACCAACCAGGTGTTGGGCACGAGACGGTTCGGCCCCGATCTCTCCGATGTTGGCTCGAGGGTGGCTGCGGGCCAGATCGAGGCCATCATCGGCGGTCTCGGGGATCACCCCGGGCACGATCTGGGTGAGGAGGACATGAGCGACCTGGTGGCGTATCTCGCCGAGTCCAACACGTCAGGCGGACAACCCGGAGCAGAGTCGTGAGCCTCAGTGCCGCCGCCGCCAAGTTGGGCATCCCCGAGCCGCTCGTGCAGCGATCTGCAGCCGCCCGTGCCGCCGTCACCGGTGTCAGCGTGGACGAGATCCTGGCGGCTTGGGCCGGTGGCGAGGCGGTTGCCGGCGCGGCAGCACCCGCCGAACCGGCCCCGAGCGAGCCGGCCGAGCCTGTGGGCGAGCCGGAGCCGGTCGCCGCCGAAGCCGAGACGGCGCCGGCGGCGGCAGCGGTGGTGGAGACACCGGCGGCCGCAGCCCCTGGCGCCGGTCGGGCTCCCACCCGTGCCCCGGTCCCGGCAGAGGTGACCCCCGCCGAGGCGGCCCATCTTCCCGAGGTGATCACTGTTCCCACCGCCGGGATCAGGGAGCGGACCAACTTCGTCATCCCCAGGTGGCTGGTGGCGCTGATGCTGGTCACACCGTTGATCGCCCTGTTCGCCCTGGGGGGTGCATCGACCGGTGAGTGTGGTGAGGCCACAGAGCTCACCATCGACGTCATCACCGGTGAGGCAGTGAACTGTGACGGTTCCGAGTTCACCGGTGGCGGTGCGGGTGGCGGGGCCACAGATTTCGTCGCCCTCGGTGGGGACATCTACGCCGGGGCCGAGGTAGCCGGGGTCAACTGCGCAGGCTGTCACGGTGGTAACGGTCAGGGCGGAGTGGGCCCTGCCCTTGGAGGTGTGACCGGGACGTTTGGCGCCTGCGCCGATCACATCGAGTGGGTCCGGTTGGGCTCGGGCGGGTTCCCGGGTGGTTACGGCGACACCAACAAGCCCACTCAGGGTGGCATGCCTGGTTTTGGTGGAACCCTCACTGACGAGCAACTGGCATCGGTGGTCGCCTTCGAGCGGGTCCGCTTTGGTGGGGGCAACCCAGACGAGGTGCTGGCCGACTGTGGTCTCGTCGAGGCCGGGGGTGAAGGCGGGGAAGGCGAGGCCCCCGCCGAGGGTGGCGAAGGCGAGGCCCCGACCGGGACCACGGTGCCCTCCGAGGCCTCCGCCGGTGGCAACGGTTAGAGACCGAAAGCCCCCCGCAGAACCCTGCGCAACGCCCGGGTGTCGTCGATGACACCCTCGGCCAGGACCCGACCCTCGGGGTCGAGCACCACCGGGATCCTGAGCCCGTATTCGGCCGTCAGACGGTCATCGGTGTCGATGTCGACCTCGTTCACGGCGACGCCCAGCCTCCGGATGGACCGGGCCAACACTGGACGGGCTTCGTCGCATAGGTGACACCCTTTTCGGGTCAGGAAAGTCACCGAGAAATCACTCAAGTGGTCACTCTCCGTGACCGATAACCCGCAAGCATGCAGGAAGGAGTGGTTCCTCCCCTCACATCTAGGGCACGTTCCCAAGGTGTGAACGGATAGCCTCCCAGCCCGCCCCACGGTGGAGAACCCTCCTTCATGTAGTCGAGGCCCCCGCCACCATTCGGGGGCCTCGACATTTTTCGGCCCCCGATCACCGGTGTGGGAAAAGGACGTGACGGGTCGTACGATCGCCAGGTGCGCCCGGCCACGGCAATAGCCATCCTGATCCTGCTGCTCATCATCGCCGTCGCCGGTGTCATCCAGCTGTGGATGATCTTCTCCCCGCCAAGCTGATCGCCATCCCCTCGGCCAGGTTGAGCTCCTCGTCCGCTCGACCCTCACGCACCGCGATCGCCAGCAGACCGACCGAATCGACGTGGATCAAGGGCTCACCCGGCGCCACATCTCCGTAGGCGGCAGCCCACGGGAGGGTGTGAAGCGTCGAGCCCACTTTCACCGTCACCATGTCGCCCGGGGAGAGACCGACCGCCCTGAGGTCCTCGGGCCCGATGTTGGTCTGGACGTTCCCGAAGGCGTCCACCCACCAGGCCTCACCTGAGACCACCGAGCCCTGGATGTCGACGAGCGGTAAGAGGAGGGGAACGATCTCCTCACCCGCCACCTCCGGGCCCAGCTCCTCCATCTCCGCCTCCCCCGCGGCGACCAGGGCGGCAGCCGGAGCGAAGACATCGCGCCCGTGGAAGGTGTCGCCTGGTGATGGGATCCTGGCCTCGGGGTTCTCGATGGACACGATGCGCGAGGCCCCGCCCACCATCGCCACCGCCGGCGACAGGAGACCGTTGTCAGGCCCGATGAACACGCCCCACTCGGTCCTGGCCGCGATGGCCCGGCGTTGTGTTCCGACTCCGGGGTCGACAACGGCCAGACACACACCTTCCGGGAGGTACTGGATCGCCCGGGTCAGAGCCAGGGCGGCAGCCTTCACGTTCCCTCGTGGAAACTCGTGACCCACGTCGATCACCCGGGACTCAGGGGCCAGCTTGGCGAGGACGCCGTGGACGACACCGACGAACTCGTCGCGAAGCCCGTAGTCGGAGAGGAAGCTGATGGGCGCTGACATCGGCCTCGGACGCTAGTGGCGCCCCCCGACCCGAACCCAAACCGTGCGTCTACCTAATCTGCGCGGCATGGCCGACCCACAACACGAGTCTCTTGCCCGCCAGGCGGCGTCCCCTGGGGTCACCATGCTCATCGGCGGGCTCGACACGGGGAAGACCACCGTGGCCATGGATGCCGTCCGATACGCGCTGGCTGCAGGGCATCGGCCGGTCCTGGTGGACGCCGACATCGGCATCTCCACGGTCGGACCTCCGGCGTGCGTCGGGCTCAAGGTCTTCGACAGCGAGGATGACATCGAGAACGTCCATGAACCGGACGCCCTCCACTTCGTGGGCGCCATCACGTCTTCGCGTCTGGTTCTGCAACAGGTGGTGGCTACGGCGGTGATGGTGGAACGGGCGCGCCACCTCGGGGACGTCATCATCATCGACACGACCGCGGTCGCCGCCGGCGTGTCCGGCGAGACGCTCAAGTACCACAAGGCGGAGTTGTGTCGTCCCGACCGGGTGGTCGCCCTCCAGCGCGGGGAGGAGATGGAGCCGGTCGTGGGCATGTTGCGCCGCTTCCTGGACATCGAAGTCGTCACCGCCCCCACCGATCCCGGTCTGGTTCCGTTGGGACCCGACGATCGGGCCCGGATGCGCAAGGAGGCGTTCGCCAAGGCCCTGGCGCCGCCGCTCGAGCGATGGAAGGTGCGCTCGACCGTCTTTGCGCCAACACTCCCGGTCGGGCTGAATCTGGGGCGTCTCGATGGAGTCCTGGTCGGGGTGCAGGACTCGACGGGTGGCTGTCTGGGTCTCGGCATCCTCCAGGTGGAGAACGACACGCTTCGGGTGATGACCAACGTCGGCGAAGGGATGACGGGTCTCCGTCTCGGGTCACTACGCATCGACCCGGACACGTACGACGGCACCGTGATCAACCTCCGCGAGCTCATGTTCGGCGTCTAGCCGACACCTAGTCGGCGCTCTGCCCCGGTCAAGGGGTCTCCCGACATCTCAAGGGACCACGCTGGGTGGTCGATATCTCCCACATGCTGGGAAGATCGAGATGGCTGTCGATGATCGTGGTCGCCACTCTGCTGACCATGGGGTTGGGCGCGTCCGCAGCCGCCGACTCGGGCGCCGAGCAAGGTTTTCTCTCCGCGATCAACTCGTCACGTAGCTCAGCGGGTCTCGGCCCTCTGAAGATGGACGGCGGTCTCCAAGGCCACGCCCGGAAACACACCGCGGACATGATCGCCGCCGGCGAGATCTTCCACTCGTCCAGCGGGGAGCTGCAGGCTGCGGCCGGGGGCGGCTGGTCGAAGCTCGGAGAGAACGTGGGACGGGGCGGGACCGTGTCCAGTCTCCACCAGGCGTTCATGAACTCGTCGGGTCACCGTGCCAACATCCTCGGCGACTACACCCACGTCGGCATCGGCGCCGAATCCAGTTCCGGTGTCCTCTACGTCACGGTCGTGTTCATGAAGAAGGGATCGTCGGCGCCGGCGACCACCACGACCACCGCCGCTCCCACGACGACCGCCCCGGCCTCCACCGGGACCACCAAGGCTCCCGCTGCGCAGTCCTCGGCACCGGCAACCACCACGACGACCGCCCCAACGACGACCACAACGGTCCCCGCCACCACGACCACGACCCTGATCGTGGGGCCGGACAAGCCGGTGACCCCGGGCGAGTCGTGCTTCGCCGCGACGAGATGGTGGTGGATGTGCCACGACTAGCCGGTCGCAGATCGCTCCGAACCCAGCGAAGTCGCTTGAGTGTCGAGACACACAAACGCCCCAGTGACCTCCTGGAGCCTCCTCCGCACTTCCCCGAACGGACGCTTCTCCAGTCAGCCTCTAGGGCGTTTGTGGGGGCGAATGTACGACTCCGCATCGTCGAAGGCAACGACCCCGTCGGCGCCAATGGTGAACGTCACAGACCGTAGAGTCCTCTAGCCCAACCCGGGACCGTCGGTTACCAACAGGATTCGGGGTTATCCACAGGCTTTGTCAACAGGGGTGTGTTCACAAGTTTTTAGCCCGAATTTTCGCGACTCGGGAAACCGGCGCGCACCATGGGGCGGAACGACACCTCGATCGTCTCGTACACCTCGCCGAGCACCCGATCCAGTTCTTCGAGGGTCACACGGGTCTCAGGGAGCCGCCCCCTGAGCACGATCGCCCGCTCGGCGTCCAGGGCGAAGAAGCAGCGCCACGCACGGCTGTTCCTCACCAGTGCCTGACGGTGGACCTCCGCCGGGGACGCCGGCTCGGGCAGCACATAGGCCTCGAACTCGAGGCTTCGCTCCCCGACCGTGAACCACACGGTGGTGGCGTCGCGGGTTTCCTGACGCATCCTCACCGCCCAGCGACCTTCGACCTCCTCGGCGTACTCGACCGAGCTCTCCTCGTCCTCGAGCCAGAGCCGGATCCGCTCCACGAGGACCTCCCTCATTCCCAATTCAACTCCACCCTCGGCTCGTAGGACCCGACCGGAGAACCGCCACCCAGGAGCGGTGGTCGCAGAAGCGTCTCCAGCGCACGGTCGGCGGTCTGAGTGGTAACGCCCAGCTGCGCCAAGGTGGCGACGGCGGCCAGGCTGGCGACGACGCCGAGACCGTCCCAGCTCTTGACCGCGACACCGAACCTGCCCTCGACGGCGACACCGATGCATCCGGCGGCTCCCCCCTTCGCCGCCGAGTTGGTGGCGATGGCGATCTCGGTGTCACCTTCCCCGTTGGCGCCGACGAGTGCCGGATAACGATGCATGGCTCTGAAGACCTCGGCGAGACGATCGTCGGTTGCCAGACGCATGAAGAGCCTCGCCATGGCCCGGGCAGTGGTGCGGGGCACCGGGGCCCCGCAACCATCCACCCCCAAGGGCTCGGTCGGGTGATCCCCCAGTTCGCTGAGCACATCTCCTATCTGCTTTTGCAGGGGATGCGAGGCGTCCAGATAGCTCTCCAGTGGCCACCCGTTGGCGACGGAGGCCCGGAGGAAACCGGCGTGCTTCCCCGAGCAGTTGTGCCAGATCCGTCGCCGCTCCCTTGGGCCCGAAGAGAGGACGAGAAGGCGGGCCCTCTCTCCGAGGGGCCAGTCGGGTGGGCACAGCAGGGCGGTCTCGTCGAGGCCGGCGTTGTCCAGCATGGACTCGACGATGGCGACCTGCACCGGATAGCCGCGGTGGGATGCGCAGGCGAGGGCCATCTCGAGAGGGCTCAGCTCGGCGCCGCTCTGCTGGGACACCAGGGCCTGGAAGGGCTTGGCCGCGGAGCGAAGGAAGAACGGGCGGTCGATGTCGCCGGCCCAGGCAACCAGGTCGCCGTCGGCATCGACGACGGCGACCGCGCCGTGGTGATACGTCTCCGCTAGACCAGATCTGACCTGCTCAGCCAGCAAGGTCAGCCGCTGACCGCCTCGTCCTGCTGGCTCCGGTAACGGGACACCATCTCGTCCTGGAGGGTGTCTATCACCTGGTGGAGTTGGCGTCTCTGCACCGAGAGCTGGGTCTCCACCTCACGGAGACGCTCGAGGGCCTCGGCGATCTCGGAGTCGCTCAGCTCGGGAAGACTGGTGAGCACCCCATCGTCCATGATCTTGTCGATGAGTCTCCGCCCGGTCATCGAGGGCAGGGGTGGCATGGTCTCGATGTGCTTGAGCGTCGGCTCCGAGCCGAGGATCATCCCCTTGGCCAGGATCTCGGGCAGGGCCTCGATGATCGAGCGTTGCTCCTCACCGCGGCGACGTCGCTGCTCGAAGTCGAGGAGGTCCATGCGCCCATGGAGGAGACGGCGGTAGTAGGAGATCTGCGCCTCGACGTCCTCGGCGGTGTCCCGGCGTCGTCGGACCTCGTCGAGGTCGAGGTCGGCGAGACCGTCGAGGTATTCCGGCTCGAGGACGATGTCGATGCGGCGACGGCGGTCGGTCACACGCTCAGGCTAATAGCAGGCGGCCCGCACGGTGGGATAGGGATTCACCGCGCCCCCGCCTCCGGGTCGGATCTCGAAGTGGAGATGCGGCGCCCCGCCCCTCGCGTTCCCGGTGCTGCCGGCATAACCGAGGACCTCTCCTTGCGCCACCCTCCGGCTCCCGGAGAAGGCGTGACTGTCCAGGTGTGCGTAGTAGTAGCGGAAACCGGTGTCCGCGGAGAGATGGACGCTGAGGCCCCCGAGCGAGTTGCTGGCGGCGCGGGCCGTCCCCGCCTGCACGGCGTAGATCGGGGTGCCACGGGCGGCGAACATGTCCACGCCCTTGTGACGTCTCCCGCCGGACCTCGGGAAGCCCCAGGAGTCGATGAAGGAAGTCTGACCTCTGGGCAGCGGGCATATGAAGGACCCGACCTGGATCGAGCCCCTAGCTCGCTGCGCCGCCCTGGCCTTGGCCTCGGCCTGCTCCTTCTGATACTGGGCGGTGAGCTCCTTGCAGCGCCCGGTCAGCTTGGCGTACGCCGCCTGCTCCGCCTCCATGGCCGCCTCCTGCCGGTTGCGCACGTCGAGCGCCACCGCCTCGGCGCCCTTGAGCTCGACGTGGAGGTCCGCCAACTGGTCCTGGAATCGGTTGAGCTCTCCCTTGGCGGCGATGATGTCGTTGATCGACTCCTGACCACCCAAGGCCGCGGAGTTGAGAAACTCCGATGTGGTCATCACCTCGTCCACCGATGAGGCGGAGAGGATGATGCCGGGGGTGGTGAACCCGCCCATCATGTACATCTGGACCGCCTGCTCCTCGAGTTGTTTCTGGACCTGGCCCAGATCCTCTGTGTACGAGTCGACCGACGCCTGCATGCGACCCTGTTTGTGCTCGAGGGCGGCCACCTCGTTGAGGGCGTCCTCGTACTCCAGCGCTGCCTCTTCGAACTCGGTTTGTGCGGCGCGATAGGCGGCGAGTTGCTCCTTGGAATCCTCACATGCCTGATCGACCTGGGACCTGGTGACAGCCTCGGACGTCATCGGGAACAGCGAAGCAGCGATGCCGACGAGGGTTATGACGAGAAAGACGCGCATCGACGTCTTCTGGGCAGCCATGCGCCGAGGATGCTAACCCCCAAACCCCCGCTTTCAGTAGCCAGTCCCGGCCCGATTTGGAACCGGGGCGGGCGGCTCAGAGGACCAGACGTATCAATGGGAAGTAGATGGCGGCGGCCAGGACCACGCCGTCCAGGGCGGCCAGATTCCCCGGCGGGCGCTCGGTCAGCATGACACGGCCGGTGCGCAGCATCGAGGAAAGACCGTGACCTGCGACCAGGGCGACGGCCACGCCCAGACCTACCAGGAGGTAGCCGACGACATCGAGATCCCAGATCGTGGCGGCCGCCAAAGCCGCCACCACGGCGCCGATGGCGGTGGTCGAGAAGGGGTCGAGGAACGGGATCGCAGGAAGACGGCCCACCAGTGCTCCGAGTGCCACCGCGACGATGACGGTGACCAGGAAGACGTCGATCGCCTCGGGGTCGGGGGTGAACTCGGATCGGGTCAGGATCATCGAAGCGGCGCCCAGCGACCCGAGCAGGGAGACCAGCACGGTCGGGGCGTAGACCTCCACCTGCCGGTAGAGCGGGAAGGCGACCGCCCAGCCCAGGGTCACGGCCACTGCGATGGCCATGGCCAGGCCGTAGCCGGTGGGCCCCAGGATGTGCGCGGCGAGGGTCGACGCGGTGGCGGCCGTCGTCACCGCCAGTGGGGCGAATTCCCTCCCACGAGCCTCGAAGGCGCTTCCCATGTCGGTGGCCCAGACGGCGACGATCGCAACCAGCGCTGCGGCCCATACCGGCTGCTCGCCGAAGTTGGCAGCCACGGCGACGGCGGCCACCACCACGGGTAGGAAGGCGCCGAGATCGGTCGGGGCGAATGTCGCCGGCTGGCTCCCACCAGAGACGGGAGGCAGGATCACCACCTCGTCGTCCTCGGTCACCGGGTCCGAGAGGGACGCCTCGTCCCCGTTGAGCCAGATGCGAGCCGTCTCCATTCCCTTGCGGAAGTCGGGGCCGAACTTCTCACTGGCCGCCTCGACCAGTTCCGCGATGGTGCCCGCCGGGATGTCGACACGCGACGTCCCCGCTATCTCACGCATGCCGGCGAACAAACGGAGCTTGGCCATGGATTCAGGGTAAATCGTCCCAAGCCCGCGTCGCGGCCTCATGTCGTACTCTCGGGGCATGGAAGAGAGGGTCCTGGTGGCGGTCGACATCCCGCTGGCGGGTGACGAGCGTCACAAGAACTGGGCCAAGGTGGTGGAGAACGTCGACAGCTCACGTTCCTCGGGATGGGCTTTCGACGGGCCGTTCGTGGCCGCAGGCGGCATCCAGGACGTCCCGGCGGGCTCGGTGCTGCTGGTATACGGCGAACGCGGGTCGAGGGCCAACCCGCAGAGCACAGCCCGGGTGTACACGGTCAACGCCGATTCGACCCTGACGCTCGAGGCCGAAGCCAAGGGGGCGGCGTGGGCGCGCACCGTGCGTGATCCCATCGAACGTCTGCTGGGACGTGAGCGTCGACTGGATCTGTCCCATCTGCCCGACCGGGTGCTCGCCGACGAGCTGCGCGCCCGGGGATGGAGAGTGGAGGAGCCGTGAGGGCGATCGTCGTCCACGAACAGGGCGGACCGGAAAAGCTGGTCTTGGAGGAGGTGCCCGACCCCACCCCCGGGCCCGGTGAGGTCCTGGTCGACATCGAGGCCGCCGGGCTCAACTTCATCGACGTCTACCAGCGCAACGGCCTGTATCGCCTCGATCTCCCCTTCATACCGGGACAGGAAGGCGCGGGCATCGTGTCAGCGATAGGCCCAGGCGTGTCCGGCATCCGGGTCGGGGACAGGGTGGGCTGGGTCAGCGTGCTCGGCGGGTACGCCGAGAGAGTGGTGCTTCCCGCCGAGAAGACGATCCCGATCCCGGATGCCATCGGGTCCGATGTGGCCGCGGCGGTACTTCTCCAGGGCATGACCGCCCACTACCTGGCCACCGACACCTTCCCGCTCCGTGAGGGCCACAAGTGCCTCATCCACGCCGGAGCCGGCGGGGTCGGTCTCCTGCTCACCCAGATCGCCCGCATCAAGGGAGCGCACATCGTCACCACCGTGGGTTCGAGGGAGAAGGCGGATCTGAGCCGGGAAGCCGGAGCCGACCAGGTCGTCGTATACACCGAGACCGGGCTCAAGGAGGCGATCGAGGAGACTCTGGGGCCGCGCCCCCTGCACGTGGTGTTCGACGGCGTCGGCGCCGCCACTTTCGACGACGGTCTCGATCTGCTCGCCCGGCGGGGGATGATGGTCACCTTCGGGAACGCCTCGGGACCGGTCCCCCCGGTTGCTCCGCTCACGCTGATGCAGAAGGGCTCGTTGTTCCTGACCCGCCCCACGTTGGCTCACTACCTGCGGACCCGGGAGGAGATGCTGTCCCGGGCCGAGGATCTGTTCGGCTGGATCGAAGCAGGGGTGCTCGAGGTCCGGATCGGAGCCGAGTACCCGCTGACCGACGTGGCGAAGGCGCACGAGGCCTTGGAGAGTCGTCAGACGACCGGGAAGGTGCTGATCCGTCCCTAGTCCTGGGCGAGGAGGCTCATGGCCGCCACCACCGTGGCCGGGTCCTCCAGATGCGCCTGGAAAGTGTCTGACTCGGTGACGACAAGACCGGGGATCTCCTCGGTGAGACGATCGATGGTCTCCTGGGGCACCTCGCCGCCGGTGCTCCACACGTACGTCATCGGGACCGTTATCTGGTCGAGGTTCGCCGGGGCCAGCGCCGCCTCGTGGGTACGGCGGAAAGCATGCAGCGAGTCGGTGGTGTTCTCTATCTCGATGATCACGGAGCGCACCGACCTCTGCTCGTCGCTGGGGCACCAACCACCGTCCTCGCAGTACGGGGCCCACTCGCTGAGGGCGAACCGTCCCCCCGTCTCCCACGTGTAGGTGGCGGCCTTTCCGACCCAGGGGATGCTCTCCAGGCTCGACGGGAACGGCTCACGTGACCAGAAGTCGACGTCGACCATCACCACTCCGGAGACCAGACCGGGGTAGCTCAAGGCCAATTCGGCCCCCACCTCCCCACCGAGACCGACTCCGATGATCGTCACCGGTTCGTCGAAGCGCTCCTCCAGGACTGGCACGATCCGGTCGGCGAGACCGGCCACGGTGTGCTCCGGTCCCGGCTCGGGCATTCGTGTCGAGTAGCCGAAGCCGGGCAGGTCGAGACGCACCCCGTGATGGGTGTCCGGGAGGGCGGCGGAGAGGTCCTCGAGTATGAGGCCACCGGTCACGTCGACGTCGTGGAGGATGAGCACCGGAGCGGGACCACCGTCGTCGATCCTGAGGTTGGTGACGAAGCCGCCGACCACGGTGGTGTCGTCGAGCTCGAGGTTGATCGGCCTGATGTCCTCGGTCAGATCGGCGCGCTGGTTGGTCACGGCCGTGTAGATGACGATCCCGGCCCCGGCGGCGAAGATCAACAGGGTGAGGAAGCGCGCCGCCAACCGGCTCGGCGTCTCGGTCTTGGGAGGTGCCTGCAAGCCCATTATCTGATCATCACTATGTGAACATGTCTCGGCCCGTGCACGCCGAGATTGAGTTGTTGTTCGATGTCCCCGGTCCGGCTCGGGCCGGTGACAATGACCAGATTCGTCGTTTCCGACGCCAAACGGGGGTTATTCCGGGCCCAATGCGCCAGAGTCCGGACTATCGAGGAGGTCTCCAACAGGGCGACGTGGACCTCCGGGATGAGACTCGCCATGCGGGGTCTGCCCTCTCCGTGGGTCAGGACGAGGCTTCCGCTCTCGGCCAAGCCGGCGTCGGCGCCGGTAACCCCGAGATCGACGCCGAACTGCGCCATGTTGTGCTCCAACCGGCCCTCCCAGGGCACCTCGTGGTCGACCCGCTCCAGACCCGAAGACATCAACCCCGCCGCCACGCCTGGCGCCGGGAGGTGGTCCCAGGCGACGAAGCTCGAGGCGTCGTGACCGGTGGCTATGGCGGTGACCACCCGGGGCACCCCGTGACGCGACACCGGGCCGTGGAGCACCGCGTGGGCCGCCTGGGCCCGGGCGCGAAACAGGCCCGAGTGGTCGGCTTCGTCCTCGGTCCTCCAGGGCGGGAGACGTGGCGCCTCGGGCAACACCGAGGTCAGCGAGGCGCGCCCCACCCGGGAGAGAAACGTCTCACGGTCCACGGGACGACCTCCACCATTGGTTGAACGACTCCTTGGCAGGTCTTCGCAGGTCCCGGCTCGTCGTCCAGCCCCGCCCCGGCCCGGGTAGACGCCGGATCCACCCGCCGCGGGCGAAGGGGCCGGTGAGACGTCGGGACCATCGCTTGGCACGGTCCCACCGGGAAGGGTCGACCGCGGACCTGGCGTAGATGGACACACCTCGGTTCAGCCATCCCGGCAACCGTCCCTCGGATGCTGCCTGCTGACGGAGATGGAGGAGCATGCGCGGGATCTCGATCCGCACCGGGCACACCTCCACACAGGCACCGCACAGCGTCGAGGCATACGGGAGATCCCACCACGGGTCCATCCCGTGCAGACCCGGGGTGACGATCGCGCCCATGGGCCCCGAGTAGACGGTTCCGTAGCCGTGGCCGCCCACCGTCCTGAAGACCGGGCACACGTTGAGACAGGCCCCGCAGCGGATACAGGCGAGGATCTCCGCGGTCTCCCCGGCGAGGATGCCGGAGCGGCCGTTGTCGACCACCACCACGTGCAACTCCTCGGGGCCGTCCGGATCGAACTCCTTGCGGGGCCCGGTTATCACGTTGGTGTAGGTGGACAGATGCTGACCGGTGGCGGAGCGTGCGAGTGTCTCCAGGATCACAGCGGCGTCCTCCCAGGTGGCGACGATCCGCTCCATGCCCATCAGGGCGATGTGGAGCCTGGGAGCGGTGCTGACGAGCCTCCCGTTTCCCTCGTTGGTGACGATCACTATCGATCCGGAGTCGGCCACGGCCATGTTGACCCCGGAGATGCCGGCGTCGGCGCGCAGAAAGACCTCACGCAGGTGCTGGCGGGCGATCCGGTTCAGCTCGATTGCGTCGTCGGTGTACGGGACACCGAGCCGGTCGGCGAACAGCCGGCCCACGTCCTCACGTGTCATGTGCATGACCGGGGCGATGATGTGCGAGGGGACGTCGCCGGCCAGCTGGGCGATGAATTCCCCCAGGTCGGTCTCCACCACCTCGTGACCGAGCGGCTCCAAGTGGGCGTTCAGCTCGATCTCCTCCGACACCATGGACTTCGACTTGGCCACGAGCCGGGCCCCGGACGTCTCCAGGATGCCGGCCACGATCTCCCGTGCCTCGGCGGCGTCCCCGGCCCAGTGGACCTGCCCGCCGGCGGCCTCCAACTGATCGCTGAACCGGGCGAGGAGCCGGTCGAGATTCTCGAGGGCATGGAGACGGATGACCCGCGCCCGGTCGCGCAGGTCCTCCATGAGGCCGAACTCCGCCACGACCCGGTCCCGCCCTTCGAGGAAGTTGCGGACCCCATGCCCGATGGCTTCGGCCTCGTGGGTCCCGATCAAGGCCTCAGCCCGGGAGACGAAGGTCACCGGCTGGCTCAACCGGGCTCACCACCGAGCAGCTCGGCCAGATGCATGACCCGGATCGCCGATCCGCGCCGTCTCAATCCACCTTCGATGTGGAGAAGACAGGAGATGTCGCCTCCGACCACGGTGTCCGCTCCGGAGGCTTCGATCTGATCGAGCTTCTCGCCCATGATCGCCGTCGACACCGCGGGCATCTCGACGGAGAAAAGACCGCCGAACCCGCAGCATTCCCTGTCTCCCTCCAGCTCGACACGGTCCGCCCCCTCGAGCAGCGTGTCGGCTTGGTGCTCCAACCCGAGCTCGCGCAGCCCGTGGCAGGAGTGGTGGTAGGCGATGGTGCAACCGTCGCAACTGGCGCGGATCGGGCTGGCGATGTCGTCGACCAGGTACTGGCTCAGCTCGCGGACTCTCGACGCCACCCGCTCCGTCTTCTCCTCCCGTTCGGTACCTGCAAACAGCTCGGGGTAGTGACGGGAGATCATCGCCGCACAGGAGCCGGAGGGGACCACCACCGGCCCCTCGGTGTCGTCGAGGACATCGACGGTGTGCGCCGCCATGCGACGGGCCTCCTCGACGAGACCGACGTTGTATGCCGGCTGACCGCAGCAACCCTGATCGACCGGGAACCCGACGATGGAGCCGGAACTCTCGAGCGCGGCCACAGTCGCCTTGCCCACTTCCGGGGCGAGGGCATCGACCAGGCACGTGACGAACAGCTGGACCTGAGGCCCCTCCATCCGGCGAGGTTAAGCCCGGGTGTCACCCGCAGGGGGCAATGCCGGCGCCGGCGTGGTGCTCCCGGGCCGTTGTTACCGTCCTGCGGCCATGTTCATCCCGGTCAGCGGTAAGAACCTGCGACGACGTCTGATCCAGCTGTTGCTCGGTCTGGTCTTGTTCGGTGTCGGCATCTCGATGATGCTCCGCTCCGGGCTCGGGCTGCCCCCCTGGGATGTGCTCCACCAGGGTCTCGCCAACCAGTTCGGCCTCACCGTCGGGATCTGGTCGATCCTGATCTCCTTCGTGGTCCTGGCAGCCTGGATCCCGCTTCGAGAGCGCTACGGGGCGGGAACGTTGTTCAACGCCATCATCATCGGAGTTGTCATCGACGTCGGAGCGGTGATCATCCCCGAGCCTCCCACCCTCTGGCTCGACGTCTTGATGATGATCGGGGGCGTGCTCCTGATCGGCCTGGCCTCGGGGATGTACATCGGGGCCAATCTCGGTCCCGGGCCGCG
>DASSVE010000107.1:0-15374 GCA_035706345.1 Acidimicrobiia bacterium | reverse complement strand
TGAGATGGAGGTAGTAGCTCTCCCACCCCCCGCCGTGGTCGATCCTGACGCTGCGACCGGAGAGATGGTGGGTGTCCACGTCGATCACCGTCCCCGCAGCCACGGCGTAGACCTCGGTCATCCGGGGAGCGATCAGATCGTTGCCTTTGTGCCGGCGGCCACCGGATCGGGACGCCCCGAAGGTCTGGTCGAAATGTGTCTTCATCGTCTCCTGAGGAAACGTGATCTCGAAGGGAGGGATGTCCGGGCTCGCCTCTGCAGGCAGCACCGGGAACAGGCACCCGACGCCGGCCACTACCACGGCGACGAACGCAATCACACGCATTGTGACTCGGGAATGCAAGGAAGACTCCTCTGTCTTGTTAGGGAAATGGGACGTACCTGGTGTCCCTAGGAAGCGGTCAGGCTATGGCTACGTTCGCGTTATGCAAACCCACAATCGCGCGAGTTGCCGATCACTCCCGCTCACTCCGGGTGGCTGCTCGCTCCCGCACCGTGAACCTGAGACGTGAAACCGGGTCTCCGTCCACCGAGATCACGAACGAGTACGCCCCCTCCCGGGCGAACTGAAGATTGTTGAAGGTGAACGATCTGACCACGCCGAAGTCGGATGCAGACGAGGACTGCGCGGACGCCGACGGCAACCGGATCTCATGCGAGAGCGGCGCCGGCAGGAGTGGTTTCCCGTCCTCGTCCTGCAACTCGACGGAGAGTTGCAGGGACTCCGAATGCCACGAGAAGGGGACCCGGAGTCTGATACCGATGGCGAGACTGGGGTGACGGGCGGGGAACTGGCGGACCCACAATGTGTCCCATCCGCCGCCGAGGATGAACAGCTTCCCCCGCACCGCTTGGACGGCGTCGGCGAGCAGGGCGATGTCCACCGTCGGGCCCAGTGAGTCTGGTGCGTCCATGAACAGACGAGCCTAGGTTCGCCGGGACATCGTCGGCCATGGTCAGACGATTGAGCCAACCACCGCTCCCCTCGGTATCGTTCCCGACCACGACATGACACATCCAACCCAGATCTCCCCGGCGGAGGGCAAGCTCGGCGTGCTCACCCCGGGCATGGGGGCGGTGGCCACCACGTTCATAGCCGGTGTGCTCGCTGCCCGACGCGGCTTCGCCGAGCCGATCGGTTCGCTGACCCAGATGTCCCGGATCCGTCTCGGGAAAAGGGACGAGAACAGGAACCCCTTCATCAAGGACTTCGTCCCTCTCGCTTCGCTCGAAGACCTGGAGTTCGGCGGGTGGGATCCGTACTCCGACGACGCCTACGCCGCCGCCATGAAGGCCGGAGTCCTCGACCCCCGTCACATCGAGGGGATAGGCGACGAGTTGCGGGCCATCAAGCCGATGCCCGCCGTGTTCTCGTCACGGTGGGTGCGCAACCTCGCCGACACCGACCAGGTGAAGGATGGTGCCAACCACATGGACAATGCAGAAGCGGTCATGGAGGACATCGACCGTTTCCGCTCCGAGAAGAAGGTGGACCGGCTCGTCTCCGTGTTCTGCGCCTCCACCGAGGCCTACGAGGAGCCGAGAGCGGTCCACATGGACCTCGACGTCTTCGAGCAGGGTCTCAAGGACAACGACCCTGCCATCACGCCGTCACAGGTGTACGCGTACGCCTGTCTCAAGATGGGTGTCCCTTTCGCCAACGGAGCCCCCAACCTCACCGTGGACATCCCGGCCATGACCCAACTGGCGTCGCAGCAGGGGCTCCCCATCGCAGGCAAGGACTTCAAGACCGGCCAGACCCTGATGAAGACCATGATCGCCCCCGGGCTCAAGGCCCGGATGCTCGGGATCAACGGATGGTTCTCGACCAACATCCTCGGGAACCGCGACGGCGAGGTCCTCGACGACCCGGACAGCTTTCGCTCCAAGGAGGTGTCCAAGCTCGGAGTGCTCGAGCACATCCTCCAGCCCGAGATGTACCCCGACCTCTACGGGGACATCTATCACAAGGTCCGGATCAACTACTACCCGCCCAAGGGAGACGACAAGGAGGGATGGGACCAGATCGACATCTTCGGGTGGCTCGGGTACAAGATGCAGATCAAGGTCGACTTCCTGTGCAAGGACTCGATCCTCGCCGCCCCAATCGTGCTCGACCTGGCTTTGTTCATGGACCTGGCGGCGCGGGCCGGGAAGAGCGGGATCCAGGAGTGGCTCTCGTTCTACTTCAAGAGCCCGCAGCACGCCGAATCGGTTTATCCCGAGAACGACCTGTTCATCCAGCACACCAAGCTGAAGAACAACCTTCGCCACATGATGGGCGAGGACCTCATCACCCACCTCGGGACCGAGTACTACGAAGAGGTGTGACGGTTCCGCCGTCAGGTTCTGGCGGCTCGCACCATGGCGGCCACGCTCTGCTCCACGTCGTCCTCGGCGGTGGAATAGCCCGAGACCGAGATCCGCATCGCGGTCTTGCCCTGCCACACCGTGGGCCCGGCGAACATGACACCTTCGTCCGAAACCGCCTGGGTGACCCGCAAGGTCGTCTCCGGGTCGCCGAAGCTGACCAGCACCTGATTGAGCACCACGTCGTTCAGCACCTCGAACCCCTCCGCGGTGAGACGTTGGGCGAACAGCTGAGCCAACCGAACCGTCCGGTCGACCAAATCGGCCAGGCCGCGCCGTCCCAGGTAGCGGAGCACCGCGTAGGTGGGCACACCCCGGGCCCGTCGTGACAGCTCGGGCGTGTACAGCCCGGGGTCGAGACCGATCTCTCCTACGGGGAGGTAATCGGCGCTGATGCTCATGACGCGCTCGAGGCTCGACGGGTCGCGCACCAGGACCAGACCGGCGTCGTAGGGCACGCTCAGGTACTTGTGGCAGTCGGTGGCCCAGGAATCGGCCCCGTCCATGCCCTTGGCGAGGTGGCGGTGAGTGGGTGACGTCGCCGCCCAGAAACCGAAGGCACCGTCGACGTGCACCCAGGCGCCCGCCTCCTTCGCCATGGGAACGATCTGATCCATGGGGTCGAAAGCACCCGTGTTGACGTTGCCTGCCTGCACGCAGACGATGGTCGGTCCCTCGATGTTGGGGAAGGCGTCGGCCCGCATCCGCCCCTGATCGTCGACCGGCACCCGAACCACACGGTTGCGACCGAGCCCGACGATTCCGAGACCCTTGATGAGCGTCGGGTGAACCTCCTCCCCGACCACGACGGTGACGGGAGGCGCCCCGAACAAGCCGTCGCCGGTCGCATCCCACCCGGCTTCGGCCAGCACCGCCGTCCTGGCCGCGGCCAGCGCCGTCGTGTTGCCAAGAGTGGTGCCGGTCACGAAAGCGCCCCAGGTCCCCTCGGGCAGACCCGCCGCCTCACGTATCCAGCGAATGGCGGTGGCCTCCAAAGCCACCGTGCCCGGTGTCGCCTCGTTGACCACATTGTTCTGATCCCATGCCGAGGTCATCCAGTCGGCGGCGAGCGCCACGGGATAGACGCCTCCGATGACCCAGCCGTAGAACCTGGGGCTGGACATGCCCATCGTGGCCGGTGTCACCACCTCGTCCATGATCTTCAGGATCTGCGAGGGATCCTCGCCCTCCTCCGGGAAGGGGATCTCGATCTCGGAGAGATCTGCTCCAGGGTCCGGCCGGATCGGGTCGGAGGCGACGCGTTCCCGATACGCGGCGGCCCTGCGTGCGGTTTCGCTGAGGAGAGAGTCCATGAGCCGCAGGCTAGGCGTGGCATAGCCTGGGCATCGATGGATGATCTTCAGTTGGGAGAGCACACCATTCCCGAAAACGAGCTCGAGGAGTTCTTCGAGACTCATGGCGGCCCCGGTGGCCAGCACGCCAACCGCAGTCACACGGCCGTGCGTCTCCGTCTCGACATAGGAGCCTCCTCGTTACCCGACGAGGTGAAGACGAGGCTCGTAGACCGCCTCGGCGAGGTGGTCGAGGTGGTCTCCGCCGACTCCCGATCTCAATTCCGCAATCGCGCCTTGGCCCGGCGGCGGCTCAAGGAGAGGTTGGAGGCCGCCCTCGTCGAAGAGACCCCGCGCAGGGCGACCAAGCCAACACGAGAGTCGAGACGTAGGCGGTTGGAGAAGAAGAGGGCCCGTGCCGCGACGAAGCGTCTCCGACGGCCTCCGGAGGATGACTATTGAGGCCCTGGATATCCTGAGCCGATGCCGAAGATGACCCCCGAGACCTGGAGCTTCATCGGCAACTACGCCGATGACGTCTTCGGGCGCTACGACGACCACCTCGCCGGGCTCATGACACGAGCAGTCGAAGCCGGTCTCCCGCCAATCGCTGTCTCATCCGAAGTCGGCCGGCTGCTCAAGATCCTGGTGTCGATGACCGAAGGTCGGCTGGCCATCGAGTTGGGCACCCTGGCGGGGTACTCGGGGATCTGGATCGCACGGGGGTTGGCGCCCGGTGGGCGTCTCATCACCATCGAGTACGAGGACAAGCATGCCGACTTCGCCGAGGAGGAGTTTCGGCGCGCCGGCGTCGACGACAAGGTCACGCTCGTCCGGGGCGCCGCCCTGGATGTGCTCCCCGGGATCGCCAAGGACCTCGGGCCGGCCAGCGTCGACTTCGCCTTCGTCGACGCAGTGAAGAGCGAGTACGTCGAGTACTACCGGCTGCTCAAGCCCCTCATCAAACGGGGCGGGCTGTTGGTCGCAGACAACGTCTACGCCACGGGCGCCGGTTGGATCGACCAAGGGCATGGGACCGACGAGTTCAACCGCACCATCGCCGCCGACCCGGACTTCGACGCTGTCGCCACCCCGATGCGGGAAGGTGTGCTGATCGCACGCAAGAACGGTGACCCGGAATAGGCACTACCGTCGGCTGCGTTCCCAATCTTCGTACCCTTGAGCTCACCCGCGGTCACCACTCCCCCTGAAGTCGACTACAGCCGGAAATGGCTGGTGTTGATGTCCGTGGCCGCATCCACCCTCCTGGCGACGATCGACGGGTCGATCGTCAACGTCGCCTTCCCCACGCTGGTGGCTGAGCTGAACACGTCGTTCAACGTGATCCAGTGGGTCGCCCTGGCCTACCTCCTGGCGATCGCCACTCTCACCATGAGCATGGGGCGTCTGGGGGACGTCGTGGGGAAGAAGCGTCTCTACGTGCTCGGGATCGTCGTGTTCACGGTGGGATCGGCCCTGTGTGGCCTCGCCCCCGATGTCTCCTGGCTGATCGGATTCCGGGTGCTGCAGGCGATCGGGGCGGTGCTGGTGCTCGCCCTCGGCGCCGCCATCCTGGTGGAGGCGTTCCCTCCCAGTGAGCGGGGCAAGGCGCTGGGCTGGATCGGGACCACGGTCTCGCTCGGCGTCATCAGCGGCCCGGTCATCGGAGGGGTGCTCATCGGCTCGTTCGGGTGGCGCGCGATCTTCTTCGTGAACATCCCGGTCGGGATAGTGGGCGCCCTCCTGTCGCTTCGCTACGTGCCCAACACCGCACCGCCACGAGGTCAGAAGTTCGACATCGCCGGCGCCGTGCTGATGAGTCTGGCCCTGTTCTCACTTTCGCTCGCACTTACCCTCGGGCAGGAGGCCGGCTTCAACTCGCCCCCCATCCTGGCCGGTTTCGCCATGTTCGCCCTGGCCACCGTGGCCTTCATCGTGGTCGAGCTGCGAACCGAGACCCCGATGCTGCAACTGCGCCTGTTCCGCAGACCGATGCTCACCGTGAGCGTCGTGACCGGGTTCCTGACCTTCAGCTGTCTGGCGGCGACCTTCTTCCTCATGCCCTTCTACCTGGAAGGCGTGCTCGGGTTCAGCGTGAGTCAGATCGGATTCTTGCTCGGGGCCTCTCCTTTGATGATGGGCCTCGTCTCCCCGATCTCCGGCACGCTCTCCGACCGACTCGGGGTCCGTCGACTGACGCTGGTGGGACTCGTCGTTATCGCCGCCACCTACATCGGGTTCACCACTCTGTCGGTGGACACGACGGTCGTCCACTATCTGATGCTCGCGGTCCCTCTCGGGATCGGTCTGGGGATCTTCAACTCGCCCAACAACAGCGCCATCATGGGTTCGGTGCCTCCTGAGTACATGGGCATCGGGGGCGGTTTGCTCACCATCACCCGACTGCTCGGCCAGATATCCGGCGTGGCGGTCCTCGGCTCCATATGGGCGACCAGCGTGGCGGCGCACAACGGCGGCTCGCTTCCACCGGAGGGCGCCCCCGGCGCAGACCCGGTGGCACAGGTGGCAGGTCTGCACACCACCTTCACCGTGGCCGCGGGGATCATGCTCGTCTCACTAGTCGTGGGAGCCTGGGGAATGCAGCGGGAGCGCCGTGACCGACGCCAGCCGACGACGTTGGCGGTCGAGGCCTAAGGTCGCAACCCCACCAGACCAATCGGGCAGATCGGAATGTTCTTCGTCGTCGGGATCATGATCGGGCTCAATCTCATGATCCGCGTCGTCCTCGGTGAGGTCAGAGAACTCCAAAGCAGAGGACACGCCAGCGGTGGCACGGCGCGGCTCACGCCCGGCGAGACCGTGAGGATCACCCTCAAGGGACTCTTCTTCCTCGTGGTGTTCGCCGGGCTCGGTTATCTCCTCGACATGGCGTTCGACACCACGATCGACTCCCTATTCGGCTAACGCCAGCGACCGGGCCGCCTCCCGGTCAGGCTTGCCGAGGGAGGTCGATGGGAGGTAAGGGACCTGTATCCACCGCTTCGGCACCATGAAGGCAGGCAGACGCTCCCGCACCCACTGCTCGATGTCGCCGGGCTCGCCTCGATAGACGCAGACCACCATCTGCCCCCAATCGGGGTCGGGGACACCTACCACGACGGCTTCCTCCACCGCCGGGTGGCTCTCGATCACGTTCTCGACGCTCTCCGGGCTCACGTTTTCCCCGCCGGTGACGATCACGGTGTCGGACCGGCCGACGACAGTGACGGCGCCCTCGTCGTCGATCTCCCCGAGGTCGTTGGTCACGAACCAGGGAACGGCCCGGTCCGGCTCGCAGACATACCCGGGAGACACCTGCGGCCCCTTCACGGCGATCCGGCCGTCCGGCTCGATCCGTAACTCCACCCCTGGCAGCGGATGAGCCCGATAACCGAGGGGCGCGTCGGGGCGAAGAGTGGCCACCTGCCCGAAGGTCTCGGTCATCCCGTACGTGGGCAGGACCGGGAGCCCCACGTCTCGCGCCCTCTCCAGGAGACCCGCCGGAATGGGCCCGCCACCCACCAACACCGCTCGCAGTCCCTCGAAGGGCCCGTGATCGAGCAGACGGGCGAGCATCGTGGGCACCACCGACATCATGGTGACCCCGTCGCGGATCGCCCCGGCGACGGCTGCCCCCTCGAACTTGGGCAGCAGCGCGATGGCGCCACCGGCGTAGACCTGCCGGACCACGATCGACAACCCCCCTACATGATGGAGCGGCATGGAGAGCAGCCAGACGTCGTCGGGACCGTGACCGAGATGCCGTTGCGAAGCAGATGCCGCGGCCTCCAGGTTGGCCTTGGTCAACCGGACCCCTTTCGGGGTCCCGGTGCTCCCGGAGGTGAAGACCACCAGGTCGGTCTCGGCGGCGGTGTTGGTCTCCGGGGTGGGGCCTACCACTGTGGCGCCGCCACCGGAGACGGCGGCGAGCAGATCGAAGACGGAGTTGGCCGTCAGCGTCGGCCGGACCAGGACCGGATGCGGCTGCACCCGGGAGGCGACACGTTCCACAGCCTCCGCGTAGGACCAAGATCTACCGTCCGCGGTCAAGAAGAGCCGATCCGGGTCGACGCGCTCCAGCCATTCGATCACGGGCCGATTCTGCCCCCTTATCCTCCCGTTCGTGGTCTCTGAGATTTTCGACTCCTCGCTCTGGGACGTGGTCCCCGGCTTCGACTTCACCGACATCACCTATCACCGGGCCAAGGACGCCGGAGTGGCCCGGGTCGCCTTCGACCGACCCGAGGTGCGCAACGCCTTCCGACCGCACACCGTGGATGAGTTGTACGTCGCCCTGGACCACGCCCGGCAGACCTCCGACGTCGGCTGCGTCCTGCTCACCGGGAACGGGCCTTCCCCCAAGGACGGCGGCTGGGCGTTCTGCTCCGGCGGCGACCAGCGCATCCGGGGCAAGGACGGGTACAAGTACGGGGAGGATGATCAGGTCGACCCGGGGCGGGTGGGGCGTCTCCACATCCTCGAGGTGCAACGTCTGATCCGCTTCATGCCCAAGGTGGTGATCTGCGTCGTCCCAGGCTGGGCGGTGGGTGGTGGCCACAGCCTCCATGTCGTCTGCGACCTGACGCTGGCCTCCGAGGAGCACGCCATCTTCAAACAGACCGACGCCGACGTCGCCTCCTACGACGCCGGGTACGGTTCGGCGTACCTGACCCGCCAGGTCGGCCAGAAACGGGCCCGTGAGATCTTCTTCCTGGGCCGGAACTACACGGCCCGGGAAGCCTATGAGATGGGGATGGTGAACGCGGTCATCCCCCACGCCGAGCTGGAGACGGTGGCCCTGGAATGGGCCCGTGAGGTCACCAAGAAGAGCCCGATGTCACAACGGATGTTGAAATTCGCCTTCAACATGATCGACGACGGCCTGGTCGGCCAGCAGATCTTCGCCGGAGAGGCGACCAGACTGGGATACATGACGGAGGAGGCCGGGGAGGGACGGGACGCCTTCCTCGAGAAGCGTGATCCCGACTTCTCCAGATTCCCCTGGCACTTCTAGCGGTGCGTCCCTGTCCGTGACACGTTTCCAGGCGTGGAAGACGGCGGCGAGGGTCCACACGCTGCCGGCCGCGATAGTCCCCGTGCTGGTGGGGACCGGTCTTGCCTATGGCGAGGGGGTGTTCCGATGGGACGTCTTCGTGTGCGCCCTCATCGGAGCCGTGGCGATACAGGTGGCGGCCAACTTCGCCAACGACGCCTCCGACGCCCACCGCGGCGCCGACACCGAAGATCGGCTCGGGCCCCCGCGGATGGTGGCCCTCGGCGTGATCAGTGCCCGACAGATGTGGGTGGCCACATGGATCGCCATCGGGGTGGCGGCCGTTGCAGGGATTCTGCTCACCGTGATTGCGGGCTGGGTGGTCCTCCTGATCGGAGTCTCCTCTGTCCTGGCGATGCTCGGCTACGTGGGTGGGCCTCTCCCCTACGGCTACCGCGGGCTCGGGGAGGTCTTCGTGTTCCTCTTCTTCGGGTTGGTGGCCACGGTCGGATCCCGATACGTGTACGACCAGACGGCACCGCTGACCGCCTGGCTCCTGGCGATACCGGTGGGGTTCCTGGTGACCGCCATCCTGGTGGTGAACAACTACCGGGACATCGACACGGATCGTGCTGCCGGCAAACGCACCCTGGCGGTCATCATCGGCCGCAGGGCCACTCACATCCTCTACGCGGTGCTCGTCTACGGGGCCTTTCTGGCAATCGCCATCTTCGCCGTCGCCGGCTGGACCCCCATCTCCACACTCTTCTCGACCTTCCTGCTCCCTCTCACGTTGGCTCCGGTGCGCATCGTCCAAACCAGGACCGACGGTCCCGCCCTGATCCGGGCCCTGAAAGGGACCGCCCGACTCCATCTGTGGGTGGGGGTTTCGCTCGCCGCCGCCGTCGCCCTCCTGCCGTGAAACCGTTGGGCCGGCGCACACCGTCGAAGGGTCATATGAGAAATATCGTCTCACTGTTCGTGGTGGCGCTTCTGTCAGCGGGCTGTCTCGGATCGGACTTCGCCGACAGTCTCCAGGGATCCTGGGTGCTCGTCTCGGGTTCGGTCGACGGGGAGGACATCCCGATCGGCGACGACTACTCCATCACTCTGACCCTGGAGGGGGACCGTGCCGGTGGGGTGGCAGCCTGCAACAGCTACAGCGGAACCTTCGAGCTGTCCGGGTCGAACGTCGAGTTCTCTGACATGGCCATCACGGAGATGGCCTGTTTCCCCGAGGACGTGATGCGAGCCGAGACCCTGTACATGCAGGCCCTGGCCGGGGTGACCGAAGTCGCTCTCGACGGCCAGCTGGTGTTGACCGGCGAAGACGTGGAGCTCACCTTCGACCGGGTCGAGCCCATCCCCGACGCCGATCTCACCAACACGGTCTGGGTGCTCGACGGTCTCATCGACAACGATGCCGTTTCGACACCGGTCCTGGACTCTCGGGCGACCATCGAGTTCTTCACCGACGGGTCCATGCTGGGCGAGACGGGTTGCCGGGGATTTTCGGCCCGGTACGACCTCTCCGGCGACCAGGTGACCCTCGAAGACGGTCTCATCACCCAGGATCCGGCGTGCGAGGCAGATTTGGAGGCTCAGGACCGCCACATCCTGGAAACATTCGCGGACGGGTTCCGTGTCGAGATCGAGGGCGATCGACTCATCATCACAGGCCCCGAGGGCCTGGGGCTCACCTTCCTAGCCGAGCGCTGAGGGTTTGGGCACCACCGCCTGGGGGTATCCCGCCATCACCACTTCGAGAAAGGTGAGAACGTGAGAACCACTGGAATCGGCGGCAGCCTCTTCCTGGTTGCCCTGGGTGCAATCCTGTACTGGGCCGTCAACGTGGAAGCCGAGGGCTTCAACTTGAACATGATCGGGCTGATCCTGATGATCGTCGGTGCCATCGGTCTGATCCTCACACTGATGCTGACGGCAAGCGTCGAGCGCACCGAGCGCTCGGATCGCGACGTCACCATCGTCGAACGCTGACTCGTAGCTCGCAACCGCCCACAGGACTCGTAACCTCGGGAACAGCCTCTCGAGGGGAGTCCAAATGAAGGTTGCAGGCAAGGTCGTCGCCGTAACCGGGGGCGGCAACGGCATCGGACAGCAAGTAGTGCTGGAGCTGGTCCGCCGCGGCGCGAGTGTCGCCGCGGCGGACATCAGCGAACAAGGTCTGGAGACAACCGTGGAGTTGGCCAGTGCCGGCAACCGGGTGTCGACTCACGTGGTGGACATAACCGACCGTGAAGCGGTCGGCGCCTGGCCGGAAGACATCACGGCGATCCATGGACCAATCGACAGCGTGATCAACGTCGCCGGGATCATCCAACCGTTCGTCAAGCTGGTCGATCTCGACTACGAGGCGATCGAGCGTGTGATCAACGTGAACCTCTACGGGACCATCCACGTGGTCAAGACATTCCTGCCCGGCCTGTTGAACCGCCCGGTGGCCCACATCGCCAACGTGTCGTCGATGGGAGGGTTCCTGCCGGTGCCCGGCCAGACCATCTACGGGGCTTCCAAGGCGGCTGTCAAGCTGCTCACCGAGGGGCTCTACGCCGAGCTCCTGGATACCAACGTCGGAGTCTCGGTGATCTTCCCGGGTGCAGTGGCCACGGACATCACCTCACACTCAGGCGTCGAGATTCCCATGGACGCAGCCAGCGCGGAAGCCAGCCGTGTCCGCACCACCTCCCCGGAGGAGGCGGCGCGGATCATCCTGGACGGGATCGAAGACGACCAGTTCCACATCTATGTGGGTCGCGACGCAGTGCTCATGAACGTGGCCAACCGCATCTCACCGAGGCGATCGACCCATCTGATCTATCGGCAGATGAAGAACCTTCTGAGCTGACCATCGTGTGGCAAGAACGCCGGAAGTTACGGGACCGGTCTGTCTTGCCCGTTCAGGAAGCCTTGGTAATTTCCAGGCACTACCGGAGGGACCCCCAAAATGCCGTATCTCTACGACTTCGCCGAAGGTGACGGCTCAGACAAAGACCTATTGGGCGGCAAGGGAGCCGGTCTCGCCGAGATGACCAGCCTGGGGCTCCCCGTTCCCCCTGGTTTCACGATCACCACCGAAGTCTGCCGGGAGACCATGCGCACCGGGTCGATCCCGACCGACCTCTGGGACGAGGTGGACGCCGCCATCGCCCGTCTCGAGCAGCTGACCGGCAGGAAGTTCGGTGCCGGCCCGGAGCCCCTCCTCGTCTCTGTTCGGTCGGGTGCCAAGTTCTCGATGCCCGGGATGATGGACACCGTCCTCAACATCGGAGTCAACGACGACGTGGTGCAGGACCTCATCGCCTGGTCGGGCGACCCCCACTTCGCATGGGACGCCTACCGGCGATTCATCCAGATGTACGGGGACGTGGTCCTCGGGGTGCCCGACCATCATTTCCAAGGTGTCCTCACCACACTTCGGAACGAGCGAGGAGTGGCAGACGACTCCCAGCTGACAGCTGAGGATCTGGAGAGAGCCACCCGGGAATTCCAAGCGATTGTCGAGCGGGAGGCCTCGGACCCTCTCCCCGGCGACCCGATGGCCCAGCTGCGTGGCGCCATCAGCGCCGTGTTCAACTCCTGGTCGAACAAGCGGGCAGTGGACTACCGGCGTCTCAACAAGATCCCGGACGACCTGGGAACTGCGGCCAACGTCCAGATGATGGTGTTCGGTGACCTGGGCGACGACTCCGGAACGGGTGTGTGCTTCACCCGAGACCCGTCGACGGGCGAGCGAGCCGTGTTCGGCGACTATCTGCCCCGGGCCCAGGGCGAGGACGTGGTCGCCGGCATCCGCAACACCCTGACCCTCGACGAGCTGGCGAAGCTCCACCCCGAGTGCCATGCACAGCTGATCGACACCATGGATCTCCTCGAGAAGCACTACCGCGACATGTGCGACATCGAGTTCACCATCGAGCGGAACCGCCTCTACATCCTGCAGACCCGGGCTGGAAAGCGGACCGCCGAGGCGGCGGTCCGACTCGCGGTCACCATGGTCGGGGAAGGCCTCATCGACAAGGCAACCGCCATCACCAGGGTGGCACCGGAATCCTTGGAGCAGCTGCATCGTCCCAAGATCGACCCGAAGACGGCTCCTCCTCCCGTGGTCAGAGGTGTGGCTGCCTCTCCGGGCGCAGCCACCGGAAGCGTCGTGTTCACTGCAGACCGGGCGGTGGAGCTGGCCGAATCCGGGCCTGTGATCCTGGTGCGTCCCGAGACCACTCCAGACGACATCCATGGGATGGCGGCCGCCACCGGCATCCTCACCAGCCAGGGCGGGAAGACCTCCCATGCCGCGGTTGTGGCCCGAGGGATGGGCAAGCCGGCGGTGACCGGCGCAGCCGAGCTGGTCGTGGACCCTGAGGCCGGGATCGCCCACATGCGCGACCACGACCTCCGCGAAGGCGACACTGTCACGATCGACGGGACCACGGGCTCGGTCTACGTGGACGAGGTGCCGCTCATCGCCCCCGAGGCACTCAGTGAGCTGCAAGAGCTCCTCGGCTGGGCCGACGAGGTACGCGTGATGGGGGTCAGGGCCAACGCCGACACCCGGGCCGATGCCTTGGAGGCCAGGGCCAGGGGCGCGCACGGGATCGGTCTGGCACGAACCGAGCACATGTTCATGGGGGAGCGTCTCGGCGTGGTGCAACAGATCATCCTCGCCACCGACGAGGAGAAGCGCACCTCGGCGCTGCAGGAGCTGGAGAGAGTGCAGGTGGAGGACTTCGAAGGGCTCCTCGAGGCGATGGACGGGCTGCCAGTGGTGGTCCGACTACTCGATCCCCCCCTGCACGAGTTCCTCCCAAGCCGTCTCGACCTGGAACGTGAGGCGCTGCGCCGGGTCCGGGCTGGACGCCCCATCGGCGACCTCCAGGCCATGTCGGAGCAGGTGGCCCGGTGGGAGGAAGACAACCCCATGCTCGGCTTGCGCGGAGTCAGACTCGGTCTGATGGTCGACCAGCTCTACAGGATGCAGACCCGGGCTGCGGTGACCGCTTTCCGACGTCGTCGCGAAGCCGGTGGCAACCCAATGCTCGAGATCATGATCCCCCTGGTGGCCGAGGCGGAGGAGCTGAGACGGATGCGGGAGATGATCGAGGAGGAGATCGGCGAGGACCATGAGATCCACATCGGGACCATGATCGAACTGCCCCGAGCCGCTCTCACGGCCGGCGAGATCGCCCAGGTCGCCGACTTCTTCTCTTTCGGCACGAACGACCTGACCCAGATGACTTACGGCCTGAGTCGTGACGACGCCGAGGGGTTGTTCCTCCGGGACTACCTGGAGCAGGGGATCCTGGCGTCAGACCCGTTCCAGACGCTGGACCAGAGCGGTGTGGGACGTCTGATTCGGGTCGGCTGTGAGGAGGGTCGGGCCGCCAACTCCAAACTGATCGTCGGTCTCTGTGGGGAGCATGGTGGCGATCCCGAGTCGATCCGCTTCGTCCACTCCCTGGGTCTCGATTACGTCTCCTGCAGCCCGCCCCGCGTCGAGGGAGCCCGCCTGGCTGCGGCCCAGGCCGAGCTAGCCGCCTCCGGCTAGCCGATCGATCTCCTGCAGGACCTCTTCGACACCTTCCCCGGATATGGCCGTGGTGATCAGAACCGGCCTGCTCCTGGCGATGTCATGGAGTGCTCTGGTCACGTCGGCGCTGCCCGGACGGTCCCCCTTGTTGACGACGAACAGATCGGCCACTTCCACGACCCCGGCCTTGTCAGCCTGGACCTGGTCACCCCAGTCCGGTCCAACCACGAGGACGACCACGGCGGCGACGTCCATCACTTCCACCTCGGACTGACCCACCCCGACGGTCTCGACAACCAGCCGATCGAATCCCGATGCCGCCATCAACGCCAGGGCCTCCCCCGTGGCGGCCGAGAGACCGCCGAGATGGCCACGGGCGGCCATGGAGCGGACGAAGACACCCTCGTCGTCGATGTGACCCTGCATCCTGATGCGATCGCCCAGGATGGCGCCGCCGGTCAACGGGCTCGATGGGTCGACGGCCAGGACACCGACCGTCTCGCCCCGCGATCGGATCCGCTCGATGAGCCGTGAGATGAGGGTCGACTTGCCGGCACCGGGAGGCCCGGTGATGCCGATCACCCTCTCCGGAAGCGGCAACCCGGTGCCGTCTTCGCCGGTCTCCACTCTGGTGATGGCCCGGGACAGGGCCTTGCGGTCACCTGAGCTGACGGCGTCGAGCAGGGACGAATCCATGGGAGACGGAGACTAAGAGCCTGAGCCCCGGGCCAGAGGTCTCAGGACCTCAGAGTGTCGGCAGCGACATGGAGACCCCGTCGCTGAAGTCATCCATGCCAGGGGCATCGGCGGATGCAATCACCTCGCGGACACCAGGGACTCGATCCTTGAGGATGCGCTCGATCCCGGCCTTGAGGGTCATCATCGACAGCGGGCAGCCACCGCAGGCCCCCACCATCTGGAGACTGACCTTGCCGTCCTCGGCTCCGAGCAGCACCAGATCGCCCCCGTCCGCCTGAATGGCGGGCCGGATGTACTCCAAGGCCTCGTCGAGCTTCTCGAGATCGATGGGCCCGTCGTCGACCGTGGACGGCGCGATAGAGACTGGTGTTGCTTCTGGCATTGCCCTAGGTAAACCGAATGTGCTCGCCTGTTGTTCCTGAGTCTAAGTGGTGCCCTCAGATGCGCTCAATCGCGGCGCCCAGGGAGTGGA
>DASSVE010000106.1:0-10274 GCA_035706345.1 Acidimicrobiia bacterium | reverse complement strand
AGCACCGCGAGCTGCTGCGGGTCCAGGTTCTCGTCCAGGGGGAAGATGATCACCGGGAGGGTGACCCAGCCCAAGAAGAAGAGCAGGGCGGCCCAGCAGGCGAAACCGGCCAGGGCGTCCGGCGACAAAGACTCGGCGGAGCTCAGGTAGGCGGTGGCCAGCCACCAGCCGGCCCACCCGAGGAGGAGAGTGGCGATGGGGAACCCGAACCGGCGCTGGGTGTCGTGACGGACCCCATTCCAGGTGAGACGGGCCTTCAGTCCGACGAGGGTTCGTACCACGAGAGCTGATCCACTCCCTCGCCGCCCACCGCGGCGATGAAGGCGTCTTCGACCGTGTCCTTGCCGGTGACCCGGCAGAGACCCTCAGGTGTCTCCTCGATGGTGAGACGACCGTCGATCATGATCCCGATCCGGGTGCACAGTTTCTCGACCAGATGCATCTCATGGGAGGAGAACACGATCGTGGTGCCACCCGCGGCCGCCTGTTGTAGGAGGTTCCTGATCAGACGGGCCGATACGGCGTCGACACCTTCGAATGGCTCGTCGAGGAAGAGGACGGGTGGACGGTGGATGATGGCGGCCCCCAACGCCACCTTCTTGCGCATGCCCCGGGAGTAGTCGCCGATCAGCTTGGAGCCGGCGTTGCCGAGGTCGAGCATATCCAGCAGGTCGTTCCGCCGCTTGGCCGCCTCCTTCCGGTCGAGACCGTGCATGGCCGCCGTGAAGTCGAGCAGCTCGGCCCCGGTGAGACGCTCGTAGAGGTTGAACTCTTCGGGCAGCACTCCGATACGCGACTTGACCTCGGTGGGGGACTCCCACGAGTCGAACTCTCCGATGCCCACCGTTCCCGCCGACGGCCTGAGCAGACCGACGATGCACTTGATGGTGGTGGTCTTCCCGGCGCCGTTCTGGCCGAGGAGACCGTAGAACTCGCCGGTGCGGATCGAGAGGTCGACCTGATCGACCGCGGTGGTCTTGCCGAACTTGCGCACCAGCCCGCGCGCCCACACCGCAGGCCGGGTGGAAGCGTGGTCGATGGAGGGGTCGTCGGTGAGGGACTGGGTCACTGAGGGGAAGTTATCGACTGATGGCGCCGATAAGTGAACCACTCACTGGAAACCGGCCTCGGTGGGGGACCTTCGACCCCGTCAGTGGGGACTTCCTCCCCTCCTTACCGGGCGCCTCTGCTGTGACGATGGCAGGAAGGCAGATCAGCCAGCGTAAGGAGATTGAGATGACTGCCATCACAACACGGCACCCCGAGGCCACCGACACCAAGGCCCGGAGCAGCCGTGTGCTCGCCATTGCCGGGATCTTGGCCCTGATCGTCGGGATCGGGTCGATCGCCGGTGGCGCTTTCGGTATTTGGTACACGTACGACCAGGCGGTTGCGCAGAACGTGGTCACCCCTGAGGACGCCGCGATCCCGGAAACCCCGGTGCGCGGCCCGTTCACCATGTGGGCGCAGTCCGACATCATCACCCATCATCAGCTGGAGAGCACCGATGGTCTCTACTACGCAGAGATGGAGCGGATGGTCCCCCAGCTCGACGAGAACGGGGAGGCCGTTCTGGACGAGAATGGTGAGGTCGTGATGGTTCCCAACGAGGCTCGGGCTTCTTGGCTCAATGCCACGACCCTGACCACGGCCCTCGGGCTCGGGATCCTGTCCTATGCACTGTCCGCATTCGCCATCGCGGTCGGGCTGACCCTGATCGTGGCCGGCTACACGTTCCTGCACATCCGGCGCAGGGCCGTACTCGTCTAATGAGGAAGGTGAGGGTCGACATGACCGTTCGAGAGCTGATTGGCGGTGAGATCGTCGCTGTCGACCCTCACCGCTCCCTCCGTCAGGCCGCCGGGCTCATGGCAACGTCCGAGCTCGGCGCCCTGGCGGTCACCGAAGACCGCCGCCTGATCGGGATCTTCACCGAGCGTGACCTGGTCAGGGCCTGCGCCAATCGAGCCGACCTGGATCGGTCGACCGTCGGGGATTGGATGACCATCGACCCCGACTCTCTCGATCCGGACATGCCCATCAAAGACGCCGCCGACTGGATGTTGGCGGCCGGCTACCGCCATCTTCCGGTTGTCGAAGGGACCACCCCCATCGGAATGGTCTCGATCAAGGACATCCTTTGGGGCGTCACGGGATTCTGACCGAGGTGTATTTCATGGACCAGCTGACCAGAGACGAGGCTCTCCAGCTGTTGAACACCACTCCTGTGGCCCATCTCGGCCTGATCTCTGACGGCGCTCCGTATGTCACTCCGATGTCTTTCGTCGTGGACGGTGAGGAGATCCTCTTCCGGACCATGGCGGGTAAGAAGCTCAACGCCCTGCGGGACAACCCGAACGTATGTGTCGAGGTGTCCCAGTTCGACGAGGAGACAGGGGAGTGGGCCAGTGTCATCGTGACCGGGACCGCCACCGAGGTGGCTGACCGGAACAAGGGCGAGCGCGCTGTCCAACTCCTCTTCGACAAGTACGCCAACGTGCTGGGTGACCCTCTCAGCCGAGGAGGTCTCCAGCCAATGCCGGGGCTGCCTTATCTGGTCAGCTTGAAGATCGAGCAGATCACCGGAGTCTCCTCAGGGCGGGGCTTCTCTCCTCGTACCCGCCCGGGGAGGCTCTGATGTTCGTCCACTACTACACCCACGTCCCCGTGTCGCTCAGCGCGGTGGCGGCCAAGATCGATGAAGTCCGCACCCAGTTGGAGGGCATCGGTGACGTGGCCTACCGCGATGGCGAGGATCTGTTCGCCAAGGTGAGACCGGCCGGGACCAGCTACGCCAAGAAGGTGAGCCTGGTCATCGCCACTCCCGAGATCCGGACTGTGGGCATCGTCTACCCGATCACCTGGACGGCCGCCGGAGCTGAGAGCCTGTTCCCGCGTCTGGTCGCCGACCTGGTGCTCTCCCACGTCGGCAGCGATCGGACCAAGCTGTCACTGCAGGGGACGTACGACCCCCCGTTCGGCCCGCTGGGAAGGGTTGTGGACCGGGCCTTGCTGCACAAGGTGGCCGAATCCACCGTTCAGGACTGGGTCGACCGCGTGGCCGCCGCGGTGACCAGCGTGCCCAGCACTAGCTGAGCGGGATCTCAGCAGCGACCCGCGTTCCCCGATCCGAGCTCGATATGTCGAGTTCGCCACCTCTCCTCATAACCCGCTGACGGAGGTTCTGCAGACCCATCCCGGTACTCGGGGTGTCGGGGTCGAATCCGATCCCGTTGTCCTCCACCGTCACCCGAGCCGACCCGGGCTTGGTCGCCACCGTCACCTCGACCATCGACGCCGACGAGTGACGCAGGGCATTGGAGACCGCTTCGGTGACGATGGCAACCACCTCGTCCTCCAGGTCTGAGGCGATAGCGGTCTGGAGATCGAGCTCGAGCCGGACACCCGCCGGGTAGGCCGAGCCCATCCGGGTGACCACGTCGGTGAGCCGGGAGTCAAGGTCCTGGGACGCGGTCGGTGACCGCTTCAGCTCGAAGATGTAGTTGCGCAGTGTCTCCACGGCATTGTCCAGACGGTCGACGGCATCGAGGAGAGTGGCCTCGGCTTGTGGCGAGTCGACGAGCTGGGACAGGCCCTGCAGTCCCAAGCCGACGGCGAACATCTCCTGGATCACCGAGTCGTGGAGCTCCCTGGCGATCCGCTGCCTGTCTTCCACCACTGCCAGCCTGCGCATCCGCTCCTGGAGACGTGCGGTCTTCACAGCCGACCCGGCGATCCGGCTCAGTGCCTCTACCACCATGACGTCCTGGTCGGTGAAGCCCCCCGGCTTCTCGGTGAGATAGAGCCTGCCGAACGAGACGTCACCCACCGAGATGGGGACACCGAGAAATGTCTTCATCGGGGGATGGTTCTTCGGGAATCCGACAGAGTCAGGGTGCTTCGAGATGTCATCGAGGCGGATGGTCTTGTTGAGGCGGATCACGGTGCCCAGGACCCCCTTGCCACTGGGGAGATGGCCGATGGCGGCCGCGGTCTCAGCGGACACTCCTTCGTAGAGGAAGTCGGAGAGGACCCCGTGCTCTCCGATGACCCCAAGGGCCCCGTAGCCGGCCCCGGTGGCGGTCAACGCCTCGGCGACCAGCCGCCGGAGGACATGGTCGAGGTCGGTTTCCCCCACCACGCTGGCCGCCGCCTCGATCAGCGGGGAGATGCGGTCGTAAGTGGGGTCGTAAGGGGGTGACGAGGTCATACGGTCAAAGGCTATATCCGCGCTAGCGTGCCGACAGGTGACGGCGTTACGCATTCTTCTGGTTGACGACCACGAGGTGGTCCGGACCGGTCTGAAAGCGCTGATCGACTCCCAGGACGACATGGAGGTCGTGGGTGAGGCGGGAACGGCGCAGGACGGGATCCGCAGGGTCGGGCTCGACGATCCCGACGTCGTGGTCCTCGACGTCCGGCTCCCCGACGGGAGCGGGGTGGAGGCTTGCCGGGAGATCCGTTCCCGCTTCCCCGACGTCAAGGTTCTGATGCTGACCTCGTTCGCCGACGAGGAGGCCTTGATGGCCGCCATCATGGCCGGCGCTTCCGGATACGTCCTGAAACGGATCAAGAGTGACGACCTGGTGGCCGACATCCGGAAGGTCGGCGCCGGCGAGTCGTTGCTCGACCCCGAGATGACCGACCGGCTCTTCGAGCGTCTCCGCTCCGGCCCCAAGGAAGACCCGATCCTCTCCCGACTGACCGATCAGGAACGGGTGATCGTCGGGCACATCGCAGAAGGGCTCACCAACCGCGAGATCGCCGAGAAGATGTTCCTCGCCGAGAAGACGGTCAAGAACTACGTGTCGAACGCCCTGGCCAAGATGGGTATGAGCCGGCGCAGCGAGGCGGCGGCGTACGTGGCCAGACAGAGCGCCGAGCACCACACTGATCCGCCCGAGGATTGGGAAGATCTCGGCTAGCGACCGGGGTGAATCAGTCGGCGCGGGGATGTACGGTGGGACCGACTTGCAGTATCAAGCGCTCTACCGCAAATACCGGCCGCAGACCTTCGACGACGTCATCGGCCAGGGCCACGTCACCACCACCCTCGCCCGCGAGGTGGCCGACGGGCGGGTAGCCCACGCCTATCTGTTCACCGGCCCCCGTGGCACCGGCAAGACGACGACCGCCCGGATCCTTGCGAAGGCGCTCAACTGCGAGAACCGCAACCCGGACGGCTCTCCCTGCAACAAGTGCCAGAGCTGTGTCTCCATCACCGAGGGCAACAGCCTCGACGTCATGGAGCTCGACGCCGCCTCGCACAACTCCGTGGACGACATCCGCGACATCAAGCTCAGCGTGACCACGGTCGCCTCGGCGGCCACTTCGAAGCGGGTCTTCGTCCTCGACGAGGCGCACATGCTGTCGAAGGCGGCGGGGAACGCCCTGCTGAAGACGCTGGAGGAGCCGCCGGAGCACGTCCATTTCGTGCTGGCCACGACCGAGCCCTACAAGCTGCTCGACACCATCCGCAGCCGAACCCAACGCTTCGACTTCCACCCGGTCCCGGTCGAGGATCTCGCCGGCTATCTCAGCTCGATCGCCGATCGGGAGTCGTATCGGACCGATCCCGCCGCTCTCATTGCCATCTCCCGTCATGCCGGAGGCTCGGTGCGCGACGCCCTATCCCTGCTGGAGCAGGTGGCCGCCCTCGGTTCGGGAACCGCCGACGTGGCCGGGGTGCGACGCGCCCTCGGGATGGCCGACGCCGAGGCCTTCCAGAGGGTCGCCGAGGCCATCGCCAGCCAGGACGCCAAGTCGGCCCTGGAGTTGGTGGCCGAACTGGCCGCGGCTGGAGTCGACCTGCGGCGCTTCGTCTCCGAGTGCATCGCCTATTTCCGTGGCGTCTTCCTGGCCCACTACGCCCCCAACCTCGCCGAGATCACCGACGAGCCGCCCGAGGTGTACGAGTCGTGGAAGAAGACGGCCGAGATAGTCCCCGCCGCGGACGTTTTGCGTTCCGTCGACCTCCTGGCCGAGGCACTGGTCCGGCTACGCGAGGGTCGGGAGGAGCGGCTCATGACCGAGCTGGCCCTGATCAAGCTGACCAGACCGGAGACCGCCACCGATCCCGAGGCCCTGATCTCCCGAATGGACCGGCTCGAGCGTCGGATGGGGAAGGTGGGCGAGGTCCCGACCGGGACGTCCACCCCACCCGTGGCTCCTACCACTCCTGCAGTCACCCCTGCCCCGGAGACACCCAAGCCCGACCCCGATGACGAGTTGGCCCGGGCCGCGGCTCCCCTGGTCAGCGACGAGGCGTCGGATGAGGAGGACGCCGGTCCACCGATCGACATCACGTTCGAGAGCCTGCAGAAGGTGTGGCCCGGCCTGTTCGGTGGTCTCCGTGATCTCCTGGGCGCCCGGCGCTGGGCCTTCTTCCGGGAGGCGGTCCCAGCGGCTGTGGAGCGCAACACCATCGTCCTCGAGGTGGCCCACGACTTCCACCTCACCTCGCTGGAGCAGGACGATGCGGTCGCCCCCATCGTCGCTGCCAAGGCGAGCGACCTGCTGGGCACACCGGTGAAGGTGAAATTCCGACTACGGGATGGCGGGTCGGGTCGAGAGGACAGCATCGACCTGACCCAGCTCAAGGAACGTCCCGAGGTCGAGACCGATCCGGCTGCCCTGCTCGAATCCGAGCTGGGCGCACGGGTCGTCGAAGACTGAGCGAGTCGGTCCTGTCACAGCGGACCGTTACCCTGACCCCCATGAACCGTCCCCCCGACATGCGTCAGCTGATGAAGCAGGCGCAGCAGATGCAAGAACAGCTGGCCAAGGCGCAGGCAGAGCTGGCCGAGCGAAGGTTCGAGGGATCGGCCGGGGGTGGGATGGTCAAGGCCGTCGTATCCGGGGTCCCGGAGCTGCTCGAGATCCAGATCTCACCCGAGGTCGTCGACCCCGACGACATCGAGATGCTCCAGGACCTGGTGGTGGCGGCGGTGCGTCAGGCCATGGAAGAAGCGGCCAGGACCACCGGGGAGCAACTCGGTGGGCTGACCGGCGGTCTGGGCGGTCTGCTCGGTTGATGTTCGAGGGACCCGTCCAGCGTCTGATCGACGAGTTGGGCCGTCTCCCCGGGATCGGGAACAAGTCGGCTCAGCGTCTCGCATTCCATCTCCTGTCCGTGGACGAGGCCGACGCCATGCGTCTCTCCGCCGCCATCCGCGACATGCGGGAGCAGGTGACCACTTGCGAGCGGTGTTTCAACGTGGCCGCCGGCGAGCTGTGCGCCATCTGCCGGGACACCAGGCGCGACGACACCGTGGTCTGTGTCGTGGAGCGCCCCCAGGACATCGTGGTCGTGGAGCGCACCCAGGAGTTCAGGGGCCGGTATCACGTCCTCGGCGGGTCACTGTCACCGATCAACGGGATCGGCCCAGGACAGCTCCGCATCGAGGAACTGCGCCGGCGTCTCCAGCCGGAGGGGATCAAGGAGCTGATCGTGGCCACCAACCCCACCGTGGAGGGGGACGCCACCGCCATGTACCTGGCCCGAGAGTTCAAGCCGCTGGGGCTCAGGGTGACCCGTCTCGCCTCCGGGCTTCCAGTGGGCGGCGACCTCGACTTCGCCGACGAGCTGACCCTCGGTCGGGCCCTGCTGGGCCGTTCCGAGCTCTAACCCTCGTTCTGCGTCGAAAAACCCGTGTCTGGCACAGGTGAATCGACACAGAAGGGTGTTCAGTCGACGGTGATTGCCGATATGGCGCGGAGACGGGCCAGGTCGTGGACCGCGGTCATGTAGCGGATCGATCCCGTCTTGGATCGCATGATGACCGAGTGGGTGACCGCCCGATCCTCACCCCTGAAGTTGACCCCTCTGAGGAACTCCCCGTTGGTGACCCCGGTCGCCGCGAAGAACACGTTGTTCGACGACACCAGGTCGTCGATGGTCAGAACCTGATTCAGGTCGAGACCCTGTTCCTCGGCGAACCGCCGCTCGGCGTCGTCACGCGGCCAGAGCCGGGTCTGGATCTCGCCACCGATGCACTTGAGCGCAGCAGCCGCCAGTACGGCCTCCGGCGACCCTCCGATGCCAAGCAGGATGTCCGCCTCGTGGTCCTCCTGGGCGGTGGCGATGGCTGCGGCCACGTCACCATCCCGGAACAAGGCGATGCGGGCGCCGGCCTCTCGGGCGGCGTCGATGTGCGGCTGGTTGCGGGGGCGGTCCAGGATGAGGACCCGAAGATCGTTCATCTCCTTGCCGTTGGCCTTGGCCACCTGGGCCAGGTTGTGGGCCACCGGCGCCTCCAGGTCGATCGTTCCTGCCGCTTCGGGCCCGACCGCGATTTTGTCCATGTAGACCAAGGAGCCAGGGGCGTACATCGAGCCCCGCCCTTCGGCAAGGGCGATGACCGCGATGGCGTTGGGCAGACCGGAAGCGGTGAGCGTGGTCCCGTCGACGGGGTCGACGGCGACGTCGACCACCATCCCGGTGCCCCTGCCCACCTTCTCGCCGTTGTAGAGCATGGGGGCGCCGTCCTTCTCACCCTCCCCGATGACCACCTCGCCGTCGATGTCGATCGTGGACAGATGGAGACGCATCCCTTCCACGGCGGCCCGGTCGACTTCGGCCTTGTTGCCCCGTCCCAGCCAGCGGGCGGCGCCCATGGCCGCCGTTTCGGTGACCCGGACCAGGTCGAGACCCAGGTTGCGCTCGATGGGCTCGGCCATCAGCCGTGAACTCTCAACACGACGGCGTCGCCCTGACCACCACCACCACAGAGAGTGGCGGCCCCGATGCCGCCTCCCCGGTGCCGCAACGCGTTGACCAGGGTCACCACCAGACGGGCCCCGGTGGCGCCCAGCGGGTGCCCGAGGGCCACGGCTCCTCCGTTCACGTTCACCTTCGACTCGGGGATGTCGAGCATGCGGGCCGACCACAGCGAGACGGCGGCGAAGGCCTCGTTGATCTCCACCAGGTCGAGGTCGGACGGCTCGAGACCGGCCTTCTTCAAGGCGACGAGGAGCGCTTCGGCCGGACGCTCGTGGAGGGTGGCGTCGATCCCGCCGATCTGCCCGTACGCCAGGATCTCGGCGAGGACCGGTGACCCGATCGCCTCGGCAGACTCACGATCGGCGACCACCACCGCGGCGGCGCCGTCCGAGATCTGGGAGGCGTTGCCCGCCGTGATGGTCCCTCCCTTGGTGAACGCCGGTCGAAGGGCGGCCAGGGTCTCGGGCGTGGCGCCCTGACGGATCCCCTCGTCGGCGGCCACCTGTACGGCTTCTCCTTTTGCCTGTGGGACTTCGACGGGGACCAACTCGGTGGCGAACTGGCCGTTGGTCGTGGCCGCAGCAGCCAACTCGTGACTGCGTGCCGCCCAAATGTCTTGTTCCTCGCGTCCGATGCCGAGACGTTCGTTCTTGCGGTCCGACGACTCGCCCATCGTGCACTGGTCGAAGGCACAGAAGAGACCGTCGTGTTGCATCACGTCGACGAGGGTGGCGTCACCGATTCGGTTCCCCCACCGCAGCTCGCGGAGAACGTGCGGGGCGTTGGACATCGACTCCATCCCGCCGGTCATGACGAACTTGGACTCTCCAAGCCGCACGGCGCGGTCGGCGAGGCCGATCGCCGACATTCCGGAGAGACAGACCTTGTTGACAGTGAGGGAGGGGACAGTCATGGGGAGACCACCGGCCACCGCAGCCTGTCGGGCCGTGATCTGACCCTCGCCTGCCTGGAGCACGTGGCCGAAGATGACCTCGTCGAACAGCTCGGGGTCGGTCCCGGACCTCTCAACTGCTCCGGCGATGGCCCGTCCGCCCAGCTCGACGGCACGCAGCGGGGCCAGGGCGCCCCCGTAGCGACCGATGGGGGTGCGGGCGATCCCGGTGATCACTGAGTTGCTCACCGCCTGGATGGTACCGGTCGTGGAGTGACAGCGGCCCGGACCGGTAATAGCCTCGGTCCCGGTGAAGCTCCTCAACCTGGACCATGTCGCCATCGCGGTCGCCGATCTCGACGCGGCCATCGAGGGTTACCGGAGCCGTTACGGGGTAGAGCCGCTCTATCGGGAGACGGTGGAGAGCCAGGGAGTCGAGGAGGCGATGATCCCGGTCGGCGGTTCTTTCGTCCAACTCCTCCAGCCCCTCGGGGATGAAACCCCGGTGGGGGTCTTCTTGTCCAAACGTGGTGAGGGTCTGCACCACGTCGCTTTCGCGGTGGTCTCCATCGAGACCGCCCTGGAGCACCTGGCCGCCCAGGGGGCCCGTCTCGTCGATGCCGAGCCACGGATCGGGGGCCGGGGTGCTCGCATCGCCTT
>DASSVE010000105.1:0-7927 GCA_035706345.1 Acidimicrobiia bacterium | reverse complement strand
CCTCGCCACCGGCTATATCGCAGCCCGGCAAGGCCTTCGACCCGAGCCCTTCTATCTCGGCGTGGTGTTCGCCGGTCTCGGGTTGGGGCTGTCGACGCTGGCTGTCCGAGAGACCAGTGGCCATGTCATCCACGAGGCCGCGATGAATCCGGATGGTGCATCTGCAAGGTCGCTCAGCACCTCTGAGGTCTTCAAGGAGACCAGCTATGCGAACCCATCACTGGCGGCGGCCAGCCAGGCGGGGCTGGTTAACAACCTGAACGACGGGATGGCCTGGGGGCTCCTTCCGATCTTCTACGCCGCCGCCGGGCTCACCGTCACCCAGATTGGCGTCCTCGCCGCCCTCTACCCGGCCGTCTGGGGCCTGTGCCAGCTGGTCACCGGCGCCTGGTCGGACCGGATCGGACGTAAACCCCTCATCGTGGCCGGCATGTGGGTCCAGGCCGCCGCCATCGCCCTCATTGCCTCGAGCAACACGTTCCCGCCCTGGGCTGCGGCCTCCGTCATCCTCGGCCTGGGGACTGCCCTGGTGTACCCCACGCTCATCGCTGCCGTGGGTGACCTCTCCGCACCGACCTGGCGCGCATCAGCCATCGGTGTGTACCGCTTCTGGCGCGACCTGGGATTCGCCGTCGGAGCACTCCTCACCGGGATCATCGCCGACCTCACCGAGCCCGGCACCGCCATCTGGACGGTCGCCATCCTGACCCTTCTCTCTGGAGTCCTGGTCGCCACCCGAATGGAAGAGACCCGCGGCGCCTGAAGCGCGAGCCTCTGGAACGGCGTTGCTATAGCAACGGGTGGCGGTTTCCGCACCCTCTTGCTATAGCAACGCCTCTATCTGAAGTCTCTCGACTGGACGGTCTGCACGCCGATGGGCTCGAAGTCGCGGGCCACGATGTTGGTGACCCCGTCGTGGTACTCGAGACGGCCGTGGATGATCAACGCCGGGCTCTTTCGGACCACCTTCCGGTGCCGGGCCCACACTTCGGGCAGCACGATGATGTTGAGCAGACCTGTCTCGTCCTCCAGATTGAGGAAGTACACCCCCTTGGCCGTCCCCGGGCGCTGACGATGCGTGATGACACCGGCGACCTTCACCCTGGCCTGATGACGACGCATCTCCAGGGTCTCCGCGGCGGTGAGACAACCGTCCATCCGGTCCCGGACGAAGCTCATCGGGTGCCGGGTGGACACCGACGTCGACCAGAGATCGGCTCGATGGGCCTCCTCGTCGCTCATCCCGGGCAGCGCCGGCGCCTGCACACCCGGCGACAGGGGGAGCCGCTCCGGGTCGATCTCGGCCAGGGCTCCCGCCGCCCACATCCCCTCCCGCCGGCCCAGACCGATGGACTCCATGGCACCGGAGATGGCCAGTCCCTCGAGTGCATCCACATCGAGACCGGTCCTGAAGGCGAGGTCCTCCGGTGAGGTGAACTCCCCACCCAGGATCCGGGCCGCCTCGATGCGGGTGACCTCCTTCTCCCCCAGATTCCTCACGTAGCGAAGCCCTATGCGCACCGCCACGGCAGGGCGGATCGGGTCCTCGACGTGGCCCCGCCCCCTTCGCCAGCTCTGCCCGAGATAGGTGACTACGTCGTCGGAGTCCGCGTCGATCGGCTCCACGGTGCAGTCATGCCATGAGACGTTGACGTCCGGGCCGAGCACGACCACCCCGTGTCTCTGGGCGTCCTGGACCAGCGAGTTGGGGCTGTAGAACCCCATCGGCTGGGCATTGAGCAAACCGGCCAGGTACTCGGCCGGGTAGTGGAAACGCAACCAGGCCGACATGTAGACGATGTAGGCGAAGCTGACCGAGTGGCTCTCGGGGAACCCGAAGCTGGCGAACCCCTGCAGCTTCTCCCATATCTCGTCGGCGGCGGCGTCGACGATCCCGTTGGCCGCCATGCCGGCGTAGACCTCGTCCCGGAGCTTGGCCATCGCCTGCTCCGATCTCTTGTGGGTCATGGCCTGACGGAGCCGATCGGCCTGCGATCCGTCGAAGCCGGCGCAGATCCGGGCCAGCTCCATCAGCTGCTCCTGGAAGATGGGGACCCCGAGCGTCTTGGACAGGACCTCCTCTGTGGAGTGATGGGGGTAGCTGACCGGCTCCTCGCCGTTGCGACGACGCAGATAGGGGTGCACCGACTGTCCCTGGATCGGCCCGGGCCGGATCAGGGCCACCTCCACCGCCAGGTCGTAGAAGGTCCTGGGCTTCATCTTGGGCAGGGTGGCCATCTGTGCCCGGGACTCGATCTGGAACAGCCCCACTGTGTCCGCCCTGGTCATCGACTCGTAGATGGCGGGCTCCTGGGGGATGCGGGCGAGATCGATCTCGACACCGTGGGTGTCCTCGATCAGATCGGTGGCCAGGTGGAGGGCATTGAGCATCCCCAGACCGAGGAGATCGAACTTCACGATCCCCACCGCCGCCGAGTCGTCCTTGTCCCACTGGATCACGGTGCGTCCCTCCATCCGCCCCCACTCCAACGGCACCACCTGCCACAGAGGGCGGTCGGCGATGACCATCCCCCCTGAGTGGATGCCGAGATGGCGGGGGAAGCCGTCGAGCCGCCAGCAGACGTCGTAGATCGTCTCCGCGGTCAGCCCTTCGGGCAGGGACAGATCCGCCTCGGGCAAACGGGCCGGGTCGTTGCTGTCTACGTACTTGGAGAGACCGTCCACCTGAGCCTGGGTGAACCCGAAGGTCTTGGCCACGTCGCGCAGGACCGACCGGGCCCGATAGGTGATCACGTTGGCGACCATGGCGGCCCGCTCCCGCCCGTAACGGCGGTAGCAGTACTGGATCACCTCCTCACGCCGGTCGGCCTCGAAGTCGATGTCGATGTCGGGAGGACGGCCCCGCTCCTCGGAGAGGAACCTCTCGAAAGGGAGGTGGAGTCGTATCGGGTCGACCCGGGTGAGACCGATACAGCGGCACACTGCCGAGTCGGCGCCCGACCCCCGGATCTGGCAGTAGATCCCCTGCTCCCTGGAGAAGTCGACCAGGTCCTTCACCACCAGGAAATAGCCGGGGAAACCGAGCCGCTCGATGATGTCCAACTCGTGCTGGAGTCGTCGGCGGGCCACCGGGTCGATCCCGTCGTCGCTGCCGGGATAGACCTCACGCGCCCCCTCCCAGGTGAGATGACGCAGGTAGTCCATCTCGTCCTGGAAATGACCGGGCATGGGGAAGTCAGGGAGCCGGGGTGCGACCAGGGCGAGGTCGAAGGCGAGACGACGACCCAATTCGGCGCTCCTGGCCACCACACCGGGGTAGCGGGCAAAGCGCCACTCCATCTCCTTGGGATGCTTCAGATAGCGCTCGTCGGTGGCGGGACGGAAGCCGTCGGCCTCGTCGAGGGTGCGTCGGCCCCCGATGGCGGCGAGCACCTCGGACAGATAGGCGTCGGAGCGGTCGTGATAGTGGACCTGGTTGGTGGCCACCACCGACAACCCGAGCTTCTGGCTCACCTCCCACATCAGGTCGTTGCGGGGGTCGTCCTCGGGCATGCCGTGATGCCACATCTCCATGTGGAGCCGGGGACCGAAGATCTCGCGGAGACGGGAGACCTCCCTGATCATGGCGGCGAGACCTTCCGGAGCCGTCTTGGGGACCGCGCCGCTGTGACAGCCGGTGAGGGCGTGGACGTCCCGGTTGGTGGCGGTCACGGCGAGGTCGTCCCAGGTGTAGACCGGGTGGTCCTTCTCCCCCCGCAGCTGGGCCTTGGTCACCAGATGGGAGAGGGTGCGGTAGCCGTCGGGCGACCCGGCGAGCAGGACGAGATGGTCCGACTCGGGCAGATTGGTCGGCTTGGCGCCGTGGGACCGGACCGAGCGGCCCCGGCGCAGCCGTCCCTGCGCCCCCTTGACCCGGGCATACCTCTTGCGATCCCACTCCTCGGCTGAGGAAACGGGGTCCGGATCCTTCTTCGGGTCGACCTCGAGGGCTATCTCCACCCCGTAGATGACCGGGAGACCCGTCGCCTTGGCGGCCTGCCACAACCGGGACACCCCGTAGAAGCCATGGTGGTCGGTGACCGCCAGGGCGTCGTACCCCATATCGACCGCCCTCTGGACCAGATCCTCGGGATGGGAGGCACCGTCGAGGAAAGAGAAGTTGGTATGACAGTGCAGCTCGGCGTATCGGGTCACCCAAGCACTATATCGAACACATGTTCGAGGCGTTGCTATAGCATAGGGTGGCGGAATCCACCCCCTGTTGCTATAGCAACGCCGTTCAGCGCCCCGTCTGCGAGAAGTGCATCCAGTCCTTCAGGGTGTTCCAGTGGCCGCCCCACTCCCAGCCGATGTCGGCGAACGCCTCGGTGACCACGTCGCCGTCGTAGATCATCCCCACCCGGCGCTGCTCGCGGTCGCTGTAGGCGGACGCCAGCTCCGGGATGACCAGATCGCCCTTGTGATATGGGTTGTGGAACGGGTTGACGTCGATGGCCAGCCCGTAGGCGTGATACGACCAGTTCTCCGAGCCCACCGCGGGGCGGCAGACGAACGACCCGGTCTCGTTGAAGTCTCCCGTGGGGTGATCGTCCACCTCGTCGAGACGAGTCACCCTCATCTGCTCTATGGGGAACCCGGCCTCGAACAACCTCGCGAACACCTCGACCACGTCCTCGGCAACTGCCGCGTTGACCAGGATCTCCCCCGTGTGCAGCTCCCCGTCGAAACCGAGGTGGGTGACGGTCAGGTAACGCAACTCGTCGACAGTGACCGGACAGCCCTCCACCCAGCTCGACCGTGCCAGGACCTCTGCGGGCACCTCCTCGATGGTGGCGTGGAAGACATCGTCGACAGGTGGCTCCAAGAAGTCGATCGTCTCCAGTTGACGATCCACCAGCTCGGGCGGAGTGGGCAACACCTCACCATGCCCGTCGGGACGCAGGGGAAGCAGACGGGTCCCCAGCCAGTCCGGACGGGCGAAGGGGCTGACGGTGGTGGTCGTCGTCGGGATCGTCGTGGTGGTCGAGATCGAGGTCGGGGTGGTCGTGGAAGATGTGGTGGTGACCGGAGCCGTGCCCGTCGTCGTGACCTGAGCCGCCGGATCGGAACAGGCCGAGAGCACGGCAACAGCGAGGAGAAGCGACCGACGTCGCATGAGAGGGACGTTAAGGGCTCCCCTGCCCTAGTCAGTTGCTTCTCCGGCACCGGCGGCGCACACTCTGGCCGTGACCACGATTCGAGGCGGCCAGGTCCTCACCGATTCCGGGCTGATCAATCCCGACGTGTACCTCGGCTCCGGGCTCATCACCGACTCCCCCGAGGACGACGAGGTAGTCGATGCCTCAGGGCTGATCGTCGCCCCCGGGCTGATCGACATCCAGATCAACGGGGCATTCGGCCACGACTTCACCCAGGACCCCACCACCATCTGGGAGGTCGGGTCCCGTCTCCCCGAGCTCGGGGTGACCAGCTTCGTGCCCACCGTGGTCACCTCGCCCGGCGAGGTGACCGACCTGGCCCTCGACGTGGTGGCGAACCGGAGACCAGCCGACTACCGGGGTGCCGAGGTGGTAGGTCTCCACTGCGAAGGCCCCTGGATCTCGCCCGAGATGCACGGCGCCCACAACGCGGCCCACATCGTCGATCCGGACCTCGACACCGCCGTGCGCTGGGCCGAGAGCGGTCTGGTCAGGATCGTCACGCTGGCCCCGGAGCGTCCGGGAGCCGAAGCGGTGATCCAGGCTCTGACCAGGCGCGGCGTCGTGATCTCGCTCGGTCACACCGGAGCTGACTACGAGACCGCCCGGGCTGCATACGAGAATGGCGCCACGCTGGCCACCCACCTGTTCAACCAGATGACGCCGCTCGCTCACCGGGAGCCAGGCATGGTGGGCGCCGCCCTCCTCCACGCAAGCCACTGTCTCCTGATCGTCGATGGCATCCACGTCGCCGAGGGCGCCCTGGAGGTGGCCTGGCGGGTCCTTGGTACCGAGCGGACGATCCTGGTCACCGATGCCATGGCCGCCCTCGGTCTGGGACCGGGTACTTACCCCCTAGGGGACGGCCCGATCACGGTCGGGCCTGACGGTCCCCGCACCACTGACGGCCGGCTCGCCGGCAGCGCCATCAGCCTTCCGGAGGCGATCGCCAACCTGGCGTCGATGACCTCGGCACAACCCCACGAGGCGTTGCGCTGCGCCACCTTGAATCCGGCCCGCGCCCTCGGCCTCACCGACCGGGGAGTCGTCAAACCCGGCCTCCGGGCCGACCTCACCCTCCTCGACGACTCACTGAACCTTGTCGCCACCTACGTCGCAGGGGAAAGGGCCCACGGGTGAGGTCTACATTGCCCGCCATGGACGACGTCACGGTCCGGGTACCCGGCGGCGAGATCAATGTGTGGCACCGCCCACCCACGGATGGGCACTCGACCGTGGTGCTGGTGCACGGTCTCTCCGGGAATTCGAGATGGTGGATCCGGGCCCTGGAGCATCTGCCCACCGGGCTCGGGATCGTCGCCCTCGACGTCAGAGGCCGCGGTTTGAGCGCCGGGTCCCCGTCGCCGTACGACCTGGGCACGATCGCGGCCGACATCGGACGCAGTCTCGACCACTTCGGTGAGGAGAGGGCGGTGGTGGCCGGCTACTCGATGGGCGCCTGGATCACCGCTCTGTTCGCGGTCCGGCATCCCGAGCGCGTCCAGCGGTTGGTCCTGGTGGATGGTGGTCTTCCCCTCCCCCGCGACCCCGGGGCCGACGTCGAGGAGATCATCCACGCCGTTGTCGGCCCGTCACTGGCCCGTCTCGACATGACCTTCGACAGCGAGGAGTCGTTCTTCGACTATTGGAAGAAGCACCCGGCGTTGGCCGCCTACTGGGAGGACGGGATGCGGCCCGCCCTCGGGTTCGAACTGGAACGGGTCGGGGACCAGTTCCGGGTGAGGGCCAACCCCGAGGCGATCGGAGTGTCGGCACGGGAGATCACGATCGGGGTGGAGGCCAGTCGGGCCGTGCCGTCCCTGCAGGTGGACAGCCGTCTGCTGGTCGTGGAGCGCGGCACTGCCGACCAGCCTCCCGGAATGACTCCTCTCGAAGTCGCCGAGAAGGCGGCGGCCGACAATCCCCACCTGCACGTGGACTACCTCCGTGGTCTCAACCACTACACGCTGCTGCTCGGCGCGGGGGCTGCCGAGGTGGCTGCGGCGCTGGTCTCACCCGGCTAGCGTCCCGCCCCGATGTCGTCGATCACCAAGACCATCAGGTTGTCGGGCAAGGCCGAGGGCTCGATCGAGGACGCGGTGCGCACCGTCCTGGCCCGCGCCGCCACCACCATCTCCGACATCCAGCACTTCAAGGTGGTCAGGGTCGGCGGTGAGGTCGACTCCTCAGGAGCTCCCACCGTGTTCACGGTGACGCTCGACATCACCTTCGGGATCAAGGACGCCGTCGAGCACGAGTGACGTCCCTGGATCGCCGGTCGTCTAGCGGGAGCGCTCCCGGGCCACGTTCACCTTGAGCTGACGACCACCCAGATCGGAGCCGTCCAGAGCCTCGATCGCGCTCTGCGCCTCGTCGTCGGAGTCCATCTCCACGAAACCGAAGCCACGGGACCGTCCGGTGTCCCGATCGGTGATCACCTGAGCACGTGACACCGAGCCATAGCGGCTGAACATCTCTTCCAGCTCGTTGGAGCCGGTCGAGAAGGGGAGGTTCCCCACGAACAGATTGGTTGCCATAAACAGTCGCTCCTCGTCGAGCATCCCGCCAGATTCTTCGCACCCAAGCATGCGACCGGCATCTCTGCCGCTCGCCTCAATGCGAACTCCGGCGGGTTTGGGAGCGCACAAGCCAGGCGTGGCACCGGAATCCCGGCGCGCTCCAGATCATAATCCGCGTGATGACTGTCGAGTGTGTTGATTGGAGGATCCGACTCGACGTCGGCACCGCGCGGTAGGGTGATTGAAGAA
>DASSVE010000104.1:0-6834 GCA_035706345.1 Acidimicrobiia bacterium | reverse complement strand
GAACACCCAGTCGTCGTCGAGACCGTGGGTGGTGTCCCGGGTCCGGATCGACGGTGGCAGCAGACCGATCCCGAACCCGTGCACCAGGCCGTCCCTGATGGTGAACCCGCGTTCGGCGATCTGGTCGGATGCCTTCCAGACGTCCTCGATCGTGGACCCGGTTCGGATCGCAGCGGCCACGCCGTGATAGACCTCCTCGGCGAGCTCGTGCAGCTCGGCGATCTGCGGGGTCGGGTCGGCATCGACCGTGAACGTGCGCAGGCCCTGCCCGGCGTACCCGGCGTAGGAGATGCTGATCTCACAGGTCACCAGATCATCGGACTGGATCTCCCGGGAGGAGAGGATCTGGGCGGGGACACAGCGGTCGGGCTCGCTCATCGGCGTGGACGCGATGTAGTAGAAGGTGGTGAGACCGCCGTCGGGCAGGTATCGCTCTTCGATGGCGGCAGCGAGCTGGTACTCGCGCACCCCGGGGACGAGGGCGTCGCGTAGCCCGGCCAGGGCGGCGTCGGTGAAGGCGGCGCCCCGACGGAGCCACTCCAGCTCCTCGTCACTCTTCTTGAGACGCAGCCGGCGGAACCGCGGGGTGACGTCATGGAAGGTGCAGCGGTCCCCGGCGGCCCGACGCATCGACTCGTAGTGTTGATAGGGCATCCAGCCGACCACGCCGACTTCGGTGAGACCGCGCGCCACCAGCTCCTCGCCGACGGTCCGCCCGTTGTCGACCCCGCCCCAGCGAACGTCGTCGAGAAAGGAGACATCCGCCGCGTTGGGCACGTGGTTGTAGCTCTGGGCGAAGAAGGTGGGCTCGCCTTCCTTGGGGAAGACGACGTAGTTGTCCCTCATCCCCAGGTAACCGGAGAGGTAGTACACATCGGCTTGAGCGGCCCGGTTCTGTGCCGACCAACCGAACACGACCAGACCGTCGAGCCCCATCTCGTCGAGCAACCCGCGCACCAGCCGCTGTCTCCTCTGCACCTCGGCGCCGCTGAAGCTCGGATACAGATGTTGGTCGACGATGGTCATGGATCCTCCAGGAGAACGGGACCGGGTCCAGAATGGGCCGGAATCGGTTGACAGTCCAGCACGGCGGTGGGTAGCGTGCAAACGATTGGGCACCGATCCAGCGGGAGGGTCGGCCCGTTCTTGTGGAGACGAATTTGAGGAGGACTCCCATGGGACGAAAATCGATTGCGTGGAGGATCATGGCCTTGGTGGCCGTCCTCGCGCTCGTGGTGGCGGCATGTGGTGACGGGGATGCCACGGATGGCACCGATGGCACGGATGACACATCCGCTCCCGGCTCCACTGCCGACGGAGGGGCCTCGGGTGACATCCCGAACCCCGACGTCCTGGTAGCCACGGTCAACGACGATGTGTTCAACCTCGACCCGGCGGCCGTGAACGGCAACGACGTCGGGATGAACGTGATCCTCAACGTCTACGACCGGCTGGTGGCGATCGCCGCCGAGGACGGCGCGGTGATCCCCTCACTGGCCACCGAAGTCCCCACCCAGGAGAACGGAGGCATCTCCGAGGACGGTCTCACGTACACCTTCAACCTGCGGGATGACGTGGTCTTCACCGACGGGACCGATTTCACCGCCCAGGATGTCGAGTTCTCGTGGAACCGGGTGCTCGAGATGAACCTGCCGGAAGGTCAGGCACAGCTGTTCGAGAACGTGGACTCGTTCCGTGCAGTCGACGACTACACGTTCGAGGTGACCCTGAAGGAAGTCGACGCTCCGTTCCTCGCCTTCCTGGCCGCACATCCCGTAGCCAGCGTGGTCAGCCCCGAGGCGGTCGAGGAGAATGGCGGAGTCGTCGCCGGTCAGCCCAACGAGTGGATGGCGCAGAACATGGTGGGCACGGGCCCGTACATGCTGACCTCATGGGAGCGCGCCGACCGGATGACGTTCGACATCAACCCCGACTACTGGGGCGAGCCGGCCAAGCTGCCGGTGCGCTGGGAGTTGATCGTGGACTCTCCGGCCACGGGTCTTCAGGCAAAGGAGTACGACATCGTCGACATCAGCCCGACTGATGTCCCGTCGTTCGAAGGCATCGAGCATGCGGTGATCGACACCAGCGTCCTCGACCTCCAGGTGCTGCAGATCGGCATGAACATGAACATCTGCGACACCTGTCTCCCGGAGGGTGACACCATCCCGCTCGACTTCTTCCAGGACGTGCGGGTGAGGCAGGCGTTCAACTACGCCTTCAACTATCAGGGCATGATCGACGGGATCCTGGGTGGTCTCGGCGGGCGGAACAGCTTCGTGCTGCCGGTGGAGATGTACGGGTTCGACCCGGACGCTCCGATCTACGAGACCGATCCGGCGATGGCCGAGCAGCTCTTCAGGGAGGCCGGTTACTGGGACGAGGGCTTCACGATCTCGATCGCCAGCGACCAGACCCATGAAGGGTTCACCGGCGCCGCTCTGACCTTGAAGGACAGCATCGAGGCGCTCAACCCGAACTTCCACGTCAACGTGATGGCCGTGCCCGAGGCGCAGTTCGACGAGATCCTGGCGACGGACCCGCTGCCGGTGGCGATGTGGTCGTACACCAGCTCGCAGTACAGCACCCCGGACGCCTACTTCTTCGACAGTGCGATCTCGGACGGCCGGTACGGGGCGGTCAACAGCTTCGTGGATGGCTACAGCGATCCCGAGGCGATCGACGCACTGATCAACTCGGCTCGTACCACGCTCGATCCGGATGAGCGTCTCCAGATTCTCTCCGAGATCCAGACCGCGCTGTACGAAGAGGCCATGTGGATCATGCCCGCCAACGAGGGAGCTCCCTCCGCCGCGGGTGACTGGGTCACCGGTCACATCGAGAACCCGATGTGGCCCCGTCCCTCCCAGTACTGGGCCCTCTACGGCAAGGGTTGATAGCCAGCGGCCCGACCCCGATGACTTGGCACCGGAGGTGCCGATGAGAGACGCCGCCGGACGGCACCTGTCCGGCGGCGCTCTCCCGGGGAGCGAGTCGCCCACTTCCGAACGAGTACACGACGTCAGGGCATACACTCGCCCCAGGAGCGTGAAGGTTGCATAGGTACATCGGACGCCGCTTGCTCGGGTTGCCCGTTGTCATCATCCTGGTGAGCATCCTCGTCTTCTCCCTGACCAGGATCGGCGGAACTCCCATAGGCCCCTATCTGGAGCCTGGGATGACCGACGAGGAGATCGCCGCCCTCGAAGAGCGTTTCAACCTCAACGAGCCGCTCCCCATGCAGTACCTGGCCTGGCTCGGTGGCGTGGTCCAGGGCGAGCTTGGCTGGTCGGCGGTGTCGGCGGCGCCCGTGCTCGACGTGTTCAAGGCCAGGATCCCGGCTTCGTTCGAGTTGGGTTTCTTCGCCGCCCTGTGGGCGGTGACCCTGGGTGTCGGTTTGGGCACCTTCGCGGCCCGAAGACGCAACCGCCTCGGGGATCAGTTCGCCGGCGTCCTCGCTGTGGGTGGCGCCAGCATGCCCACCTTCTGGCTGGGCATCCTCCTCCTCATAGTCTTCTGGTCCTACCTGGGTTGGTTCCCCCACGGTCGGTCCGATGCGAACATCTGGGCCAGCATCGCCCATCCCACCGGCTTCTACACCCTCGACGCGATCATCGCCGGGAATCTGAACGCCCTCAAGGACGCCCTGTGGCATCTGGTGTTGCCGGCGTTGACCCTTGGTTATGCCGCAGTCGGAATCGTCACCAGGATGATGCGCTCCTCACTCCTGGAGGAGATGGGCAAGGACTACGTCGACGCCGCCCGCGCCCGGGGTCTCCCGGAGAGCCTCGTGGTCCGTCGTCACGCCCGACGCAACGCATTCATCCCGACCATCACGGTCATCGGTCTGTCCGTCGGAATCATGTTCGAGGGCACCGTGGTCGTGGAGACCATCTTCGATTGGCCCGGTCTGGGGAGCTGGATGGCGAGCTCGGTGCTCAGCGGTGATCAGGGGACGACGCTGGCCTTCGTCATCTTCACCAGCATCCTCTTCGTCACGATCAACATGGCCGTTGACGTCATCTACGGATACCTCGACCGCCGCGTCGTCCTGAGGAAGAGCTGATGGCCGAGGTCGTTCGCGCCGAGACCGCCCCCGCTGTCGTCAGGGAGACCCCGCTCCGCGTCAAGACACGGCGTCTCCTCGGCACCACCAGGGAGGTGTTCAGCCGGGGGAGCACCGCCATCGGCGCCATCATCATCCTGGCCCTGCTCACGATGGCGATCTTTGCCCCGCTGATCGTGCCGGAGAACCCGCGCGGTGCCTTTCAGATGCCCAGGGACCTCACCTCTGTGGCCGTGCCCCCGGGCAGCGAAGGGCACCCTCTGGGCACCACCCGTATGGGTGGTGACGTCCTCTACGGCATCGTGTGGGGGGCCCGGCTCTCCCTGCAGCTGTCGATCTACGTGGTGGCAGGGGCGATGCTGGTCGGCACCATCGTGGGCAGCGCAGCCGGGATCATCGGTGGGAAGGTCGACTCCATCCTCATGAGGGTGGTCGACGTGTTCCTCTCCATTCCGACTCTCGTCTTCCCGTTGGCGATCGCCGCAGTGCTGGGACCGTCGTTCACGAACATCGTCGTGGCCCTGGTGGCCATCATGTGGGCCCGTTACGCCCGGATCATCCGAAGTCAGATCCTGCAGGTGCGTGAGGAGGACTACGTCGACGCCGCCCGTGTCATCGGTGACAGCCGGTTCGGGATCATCCGCCGTGACATCCTCCCCAACTCCTTCACGCCCATGGCCGTGCAAGGGACCCTGGACATGGGTCACGCCGTGCTCCTCGGCGCCACCCTCGCCTTCATCGGTCTGGCCGTTGCCGGTCAGGCCGAGTGGGGGACCCTGGTCAGCGAAGGCCAGGCGGACATCGTCGCCGGCAGATGGTGGACCTCTACCTTCCCGGGTCTGATGGTCTTCCTGTGGGCCCTGGCGTTCAACCTCGTGGGCGACGGGCTGAGGGACGTGCTCGACCCGCGCACCGAGAGCCGTTAGCGGTACTTGATGCCGGTCCCGGTGTTGTACACCAACACCCGCTCGGTGGCCCCGATCCAGCCCTGATCGCGGAGCATGGTGCACGCCGTCCAGGCAGCCCCCGCCTCGGGGCAGGCATCGACGCCGGTGGCCGCCGACATGGCCGCGGCCGCCGGGCCGATCTCCTCCTCGGGCACGGCGACTGCCGTCCCTGACGTCTCGCGGAGGGCACGGAGACAGATGAACCCGGCTATCGGGTTCGGTACCCGGAGCCCGTATGCGCTGGTGACCGGGTTGAGCCACGGTTCCGTGAAGGTGGCGCCCTTTCGATGCCCTTCGACCACCGGGGCGCACCCGGCGGACTGGACCGAGACGAGACGTGGCCGCTCGGGCCCGATCCAACCCATCGTCTCCATCTCGTCGAACGCCTTCCACATTCCGACGAGACCGGTGCCGCCACCGGTCGGGTAGACGATCACGTCGGGCAGATCGCCCTGGAACTGCTCCCACAGTTCGTAACCCATCGTCTTCTTGCCTTCGACCCGGAACGGTTCCTTCAACGTCGAAAGGTCGAAGTCCCCCGGGCGACGGTTCTCCGCCAGCCAGCGGCCCGAGTCCGAGATGTTCCCGGGGATCAGCGCCACCTCGGCGCCGTAGTGCTCGCACTCTTTCGCGAACTGGTCCGGGGTGTCCTCGGGCATGGCCACCAGGACGTCGACGCCGGCGGCGGCGCCATAGGCGGCGAGGGCCCCGGCGGCGTTGCCCGCGGAAGGGGCGACCAGACGATTCACGCCGAGACCGACGGCAGCCGAGACCGCCATCGACATCCCCCTGGCCTTGAACGAGCCCGTCGGGTTGCGGGCCTCGTCCTTCACCCACACCTGCTCGGACACCTGGAGCAGAGGAGTCCATCCCTCGGCGAGGGTCACCGCGCCCTCGAGGGTGATGGGCAGGACGGCGGAGTAGCGCCACATGGAGGACACGGAGGGGTCGATGACTTCCTCGGGCGAGGTGTCGGGCTTGAGGGCCAGGTTGACCTGCAGGGGGAGACCACATTCCTCACACACACTGTGCAGACGGCCCACTTGATGGGGGCGACCACATGAGAAGCAGGTGATCGACTCCAACTCGGGGGAGAAGGGATGTGTCACGGGCATCGCACAATCGTTTTCGGAATCAGAGGTCGGGTGGAGTACCTTTTCCCGGCAGCCAGGCACTCAATCGTTTGCAGGGAAACCGATCGTATCAATGGCCCACGACCTCTGTCATATTCGGCTTCGCATGGGTGTGCGCCGACCATGACGCGCCGGATCATCGGTCATTGGATCCACCGTCTCCGCACTCACGAGCGGGTGTTCGCCGTGGCGGTGTCGACGGCGTTGGTCATGACGGGACAGGGCATGGCCGGACCGGTCCTTCCCGTGTTCGCCCGTGACTTCGGGGTCAGCCTCGCTGCGGTAGGCATCACCGTCTCGTCCTTCGGTCTTGCACGACTGCTGTTCAACGTCCCCCTCGGTTCGTTGGCCGACCGTCACGGCCGCAAGGTCCTTCTCGTTGGCGGGCCGTTGGTCCTCGCCGTCAGCATGGTGGGGGCTGGTCTGTCCGGTGGGATCATCAGCCTCACGGTCTGGCGCTTCGTCTCCGGCGTCGGGTCGTCGATGTACATGACCGGTGCGCTGGTGTACCTGACCGACATCTCCACGCCGGCCAATCGGGGCCGTCTCATCGGGACCAACCAGGGGGCACTTCTCTTCGGTCACGCCATCGGCCCCGGTCTCGGCGGCGTCATCGCCGACCAGTTCGGGATCCGTGCCCCGTTCTTCGTGATCGCGGGCGCCGGTCTCCTCGCTTCGATCTACGGTC
>DASSVE010000103.1:0-15432 GCA_035706345.1 Acidimicrobiia bacterium | reverse complement strand
GAAAGGCTGATCACCTGGATGTCGATGCCTAGGGCGTCCATGTCGGCCAGCCTGACCTCGACCGACTCCATCTTGGGTCGGATCGTCTCCAGCTGTTGACGGTTGACCGCCTTGGTGAGCTCGTTTCCTACCTGCAGCGGGGCCCGCCCCAACCGATCGGCTTCCGGTTTGACGAGGGCTGCTGCCGGGGCGCACTCACGATGGCAGTGGATGTCGATCGTCGCCCGTCTCTCCGTCAATGGTCCATCCCTCGATCAGTCACTTATTAGATGCATCGTGCACTTTATAGGGTTCACCCGGCAGTCGCTTCCGAAAGAGAGAAGAGCCTGCGGGCGTTGCCGCCGGCGACCAACTCCCGGTCCTGGGGGCTGAGACCGCTGCGCTCGAGCAGCCCGAGCGGATCGCTCTCGCCCATATCGAAGGGGTAGTCGGTGCCGATCATCAATCTGTCGACGCCCACCGTCCTGGCCAGTACCTCGACAAGGGAGGGGTCGAAGACCGTGAGGTCGTAGTGGAATTCCTTCAGGTAATCGGAGGGGAGCCGGTCGATGTGCTCCCTCATCTCGGGGCGGTGTCTGAATGCGTGGTCGGTCCGTGCCCAATAGAAGGGGAGGAAGCCACCACCGTGCATCAGGACCATGCGCAGATCGGGATGACGGTCGAAGACCCCACCCAGGATCATCCGGGTGACCGCCAGGGTGGTCGACAACGGGATGCCGATGACGTTCACCAGGTAGTAGTCGGTCAGTCTCCTCGCCTCGGTGAACCCGGCCGGATGGAGGATGACGACCAGGCCTGTCTGCTCCAGCGCATCCCACACCGGCTCCAGAGTCGGGGCGTCCAGGTCGGCGCCGTTCACGTCCGCCCCGATCTCCACCGCAGGGAAACCCAGGTCCGCAACTCGCTGGATCTCGGTGACCGCTGCCGACGGGTGCGCCAGGGGGAGGGTGCCGACACCAACGAGACGGTGGCGATCGAATTCGACCGCTTTGGCAATGGTCTCGTTCTGCAACGAGGCGAGCCGCGGGCCCAGGTCGGAGTCGGCCCAATAGAAGTAGTGGAAGGGAGTCAGCGATACGAGCTGGATCTCGACCCCCATTGCGTCCATGTCGGCGATCCGTGCGGCCGGGTCGGTGTACTTGCCGTGGGCCAGCCGGTAGAACTCGTTGTTCAGGTCGTTGGTGAGAGAGGACGAGTAGAGGGTTCTCGGCTCGAGCTCCGGTTTGAGGTGCGGCCGGGCCAGCTCCGCCGACTTCGGGACCATCAGGTGGGAATGGACGTCAACGGTTCCGGCACGAACTGGTGTCGCCGCGGAGGTGTTCCAGGCGGCGACCCAGTCCGCTGGTGTCGTCCCGCCGGCCATGGTCAGTCCCGGATCGGAATCGCCAGATGCCGGATGGTGATCTCGGTCAGGGTGGCCGCGTCCCGCTCCTTGGCTGCGCGCAACATGGCCGTGTGGTCGTGGGTGGCCGTTTCCTTGAGCACCGGGCTCCGTTGCAGGGTGGCGCTGACGAACACGACCTGTGTCGACTGGAGACTCTGGATGATCGACACCAGCCGCGTGGATCTCGCCGCCTCGTAGATCTTCTGGTGGAAGGCGCGGTTGCCGAGCACCCACGTGTCCCAATCGTCCGAACCCGCCATCTCGTCGAGGATCGCCTGAGCCTGGGCGATGATCGTGTCGCTCATCCCCTCGATCGCCTCCTCGATCGCCATCGGTTCCAGCGCCTGGCGGATGCGAACGATCTCCTCGACCTCCTCGCGTGACACCGCGGTGACCACACCGCCCCGATAGCTGTCGAGCCGGACCAGGCCCTCGAAAGACAACTCGCGCAGCGCCTCGCGAACTGGCGTGGTGCTCACCTGGAAGATCGAGGCCAGTTCGTTCAGACCCAGTCGGGTGCCACCGGCGAGCTCACCGGTCAGGATGGATCGCCGAAGCGAGGACGACACGAAGTCGGTGGCAGTCCGGGGTCGGGCCGTCTTGGTCAGCATGGCGTCGAGTGCCTCTTTCGTATCAGCGGTGCTCATCTCACCCTTGCTCATGTCACCGGGTTCCGAAGCGTGCCGATCCTGTCGATCGAGACCTCGACCACGTCGCCTGACTCGAGGTAGCGGGGCGGGTCGAACCCGATCCCCACGCCGAAACCCGTCCCCGTTGCGATCACATCCCCCGGTTCGAGGGTCATGACCTCACTCAGTGTGGCCAGCAGGTTAGGCACGTTGAAGATGAGGGCCTCGATCGGCGCCTCCTGACGCAGTTCGCCGTTCACATGTGTCCTCATCCAGGACTGTTCGATATCGGGCAACTCGTCCCGGGTGACGATCCACGGGCCCATCGGGCAGAAGGTGTCCGGGCTCTTGCCCACCAACCACTGCACATGTCTCTTCTGCAATTCCCGAGCCGTCACGTCATTGACGATGGTCCAGCCGAAGACATGGTCGAGAGCGTCTTCCTCCGCGATCTTCTTGCCCTCCCGGCCGATCACGACGGCCATCTCGCCTTCGTAGTCCGTGGTCCCGGTGGGATCGTTCTCCAACACGATGGGGTCATCCGGTCCGATGACCGACGTGGTCGCCTTGGTGAAGATGACCGGGCGCTCCGGGATCACCTCTCGCTCGGAGGCGTCGAAACCGGAGGCCGAGAACTCGGCGGCGTGGTCCCGATAGTTCCGACCGACGGCGAAGACATTCTTGCGTGGGCTGAGAGGGGCGAGCAGACGCACCGAGCTCACCGGCAGCGTCGGGGCGTCTCTCACCGCCGCCTCCACCGCCTCGATGTCCCATGAGGTGATCAAGTCGACGGTGTCAGTGGGGAAGCCGGCCGAGGTGAGATCGTGGACCTGATCGTCGGCCACGATCCCGACACGTGGCGTGTCATCGATCTGGAATCTGGCGACACGCATGGACCCCGAGGATACATCGTGCAACATGCATCCTGTAATCACTTGGCGGTCAGGTGGGGAGACTCTCCAGGGCTCTCCAGACCTGTCCGACCGCCTCGAGCAGTCCCGGATGGTTCGGTTCCAGACCGGCTCGGGGACGTGGTGCCGACACCTCCACCGTGGTCAGCACCGACCCAGGTTGCCGGGACATCACCGAGACCCGATCCGACATCGTGACCGCCTCTTCGACATCGTGGGTGACCAGGATCACCGTGCGTGGGGTCAGCTGCCAGTGACTGTCGAACTCGTCGCGCATCTTCAGCCGGCGAATTGCGTCCAGGTGGGCGAACGGCTCGTCGAGCAGGATGACCTCGCTGTCGTGGGCCAGACCTCTGCCCAGTCCGGCCATGGTCTGCTGACCGAGCGACAGTGTCTCCGGCTTGCGATCTTCGAACCCTTCCAGCCCCACCTGCTTGGTGTGGAACTGACGGATCCGCCGGTACAGCGTGGGCGGTCTGGACCCGAACTCGGATCCGATGGCGATGTTCCTCCCGACGGTCCAGTGGGGGAGAAGCCGGGGCTCCTGGAACACGACGGCGGTCAGATTGTCGTGATGGCGCTCACCGATGAACTCGATGCTGCCCTCGGTCGGCTCTGCGAGACCGGCGACGAGACGGAGCAACGTGCTCTTCCCACAGCCACTGGGCCCGATCAACGCATGGATCGACCCTGACTCGACGTCCAGGTCGAGCCCCGAGAGCGCCGGCACGCTCTCATTCGGGTAGACGTAGCCGAGACCGTCGATGCGGACACGCACACCTCGAGTCTTCCAGATGTTTCGGGGCGGATTGCGATGCAAAGTATGGTTTGTTTCATATATGATCCGCCGGTCGCCTCGACAGAGGTCATTAGTGAGGAGGTAACAGTGCGGACACGATCGAAATGGTTGTGGATCGCCATGGTCGGTGTCCTGAGCCTGGTGATCGCCGCTTGTAGCGACGATGCCGGTGACGGTGCCGACGGTGGTGACGAAGAGCGGACGGTCATCAGATTCCTATTCGCTCCGGATCCGGTGTGGGACTACATGAACGACAACGGGATGATCGTGGACTGGGAGGAGGAGTTCAACACCCGGATCGTGACCACTGCCACCTGGGACGAGTTCACGTTCTTCGCCGGCGGTCATGGGGACATCGTGTCCATGGCCACTCAGGAGATCCCGGTGCTCGAGGCCCAGACCGGCATCGACACGGTCACCTTCGGGAAGTACAACTACCAGCGGGTGCCGATGATGACGACGCCCGACACCGGCTTCCAGACGCTGGAGGACGTCCCCCCTGGCTCGCCGATCTGTGTCAACAGCCCGGTCTCCAACACCGGTTTCTGGACCGTGGCGGCCAATGAGCTGCATGGTCTCGACTACCGCGTCGGCGGCGGCGACTTCGAGCTGCTGGTCAACGACCACTTCATCAACCCGGAGAACCTGCTGCGTGGGGACTGTGTGGCCGCGGCGATCATCCCCGAGGCTGCGGCACCGTACCTGCGGACCGGTGAGATCGTGCTGATGTACGACGGCCAGCCGCCGTTCCAGCTGTACAACAGCTTCTCGACCGTCCAGGACGGGGAGAAGCACGTCCTGTCGAACCTGTTCACGGCAACCAAGGAGTTCGCCGACGCCAATCCCGAGGCGTTGGATGCCTTCCTGGTCCTGTGGCAGCGTGGCATCGACGCCTGGTCCGACCCGGAGATTCAGGCCGAGATCATCGAGACCTATCCCCAGCACTTCGCAGTCGAGGAGCCTGAGGACATCGCGTTCATCCAGGAGTACATGAGCGGCGACGGCAACTGGTTCGTCGACTCTGTGTACCTGGAGAGCCAGGAGTGGATCGATTCGGAGCAGGCCATCTGGGACTTCATGAGCAATCTGAACCCGGAGAACGAGAATTATCTCGATCCCGACTTCGATCGGCCCGAGTTCATAGTCACCGAGCCCCCTTCCGACTGATCGGGAACAGAGGGGGGACGGTTCGGACCGTCCCCCCTCTTTCATAGAGTCCATCTCATGAGGAGACCTTCGAGCTCGTGACTTCAACCCTCGAGACGAAACCGACCCCTCGCTCCGCAGAGGAAGAGCGGCTCATCGAGCTGCGTCGTCGGGAGGCTCGGCAGAGATGGATCTGGCGAATCGCCGGCTACGTGGTGGTTCTCGTCAGCTGGCAGCTGGTCTCGTCGTTCGTGTTCGACTCGAGGATCGTGCCCGGCCCGATCCAGATCCTCGAGGCGTTCCCCGTGATCATGGGAGAGGGACGCTTCCTGGAGAGTTACGGCGCCACGCTGACCAGGATCGGGATCGGATTCGGTCTCGCCTTCGTTTTCGGCGTCCTGCTCGGCATTGCCATGCAGATCCCGTTCATCAGCGGCTTCTTCAAGGACGCCATCACCATCGGGCTGGTCACACCAGGTCTCGTCTGGGCCCTGACCGGTCTGGTGATCTGGGGGTTCGAGCCGCAGGGTTGGATCTTCGCCATCTTCGTGACCACCTATGCCCTGGTCACCGTGAACGTTGCAGAGGGTGTCCGGGCGCTGCCGAAGGACCTGATCGACATGTCCCGCGCCTTCGGGGTGACCTCGTGGCGTCGTCAGCGCGACGTCGTCGTCCCGTTCCTGGCGCCGTTCCTCTTCACCGCACTTCGATTCGGGTTCTCGATCGCGTGGAAGATCACGGTCCTCACCGAAGTGCTTGCTTCGACCAAGGGGATCGGCTTCGAGATGCGGGTGGCGCAGCAACTCTTCCGGATGGATGAGTTCTTCGCCTGGGCGCTCTCTTTCTTCATATTCGCCCTGGCGCTCGAGAAGCTGGTGCTCCAGAGATTCGAGCGCAAGTTCTTCCGTTGGCGTGAGGAGATCGCGACATGACCGCGACCGTGAGCACCGCGCCTGTACGCGGATCGTCGTGGAAGCGGACGCTGTTCTCGGCGACGACTGGTCGCATCCTGTTCCCCTTCGTCATCATCGGTCTCTGGTACCTGATCTACTACACGATCGACTCGAGGATCTTCCCCTCGCCATACGAGGTCCTCGAGTTCATGTGGGAGGAGATCACTCTCACCAGCGGTGTCCGCTACAGCAGCGCCGCCGCCAACCTCTACCAGCAGTTCGCGATCTCGCTCCTTCGTCTCACAGTCGGGTTCCTGGTAGCGGTGATCCTGGGCACGCTCATCGGTTTGGGCATGGGCCGCTCCAAGCGTCTCGATGCCTTCTTCCACGACTGGGTGATGGCGGTCCTGGCCATGCCGGCGCTGGTCTGGGCCCTGTTCTTCGGCATAGCCTTCGGCTTCGGAAACCTGGGGCCGATCCTCTGTGTCATCTTGGCCGGGATCCCCTTCGTGATCATCAACGTGCGTGAGGGCGTGCGCAACACCCCGAAGGAGTTGGTCGACATGGCCAGGTCGTTCGACGTGCCCGACCAGAGAATCACCCGGCACGTGCTCATGCCCTCGCTGATGCCCTTCTTCTTCGCCGCCATGCGGTACGCCTACTCGATCGGGTGGAAGGGTCTGGTCGTGGCCGAGGTGTTCGGTTCGCAGGTGGGGATGGGCTGGACCATCAAGTTCTGGTACGACGCCCATCGAGCCAAGGGCGTGATCGGCTACGCCATCTTCTTCATACTGTTCGCCATGGCGTTGGAGAAGCTGGTGTTCGACCCGCTGGCGCGGCGGGCGTTCAAGTGGCGGCCACAGCTCAGCGGTTTCGAGCTCGCCGAAGGAGACTTCTCCGGGGTCGCCGCCGAGGGATTCCTCCTCGAGGAGGACGAGATCGGGCAAGTCGTCGATGTGTCAGGAATGGAAGGGACGGACGTTGGCTGAGATCAAGGTGGATAACCTGCACAAGGAGTTCGGAGTGGGTGACGACCGCGTAGTCGCCCTCGAGAACGTCAATCTCGACATCAGCGGGCACGTCTTCGTCTCCATCGTCGGGCCGTCGGGGTGTGGCAAGTCGACGCTGCTCAACATCCTGAGCGGGATCGAGACCCCCAGCTCGGGCAAGGTGACCATCACCCAGGACAACCACGATGCCGATCCCGGATACGTCTTCCAGGCGGCGCGGCTCCTCCCCTGGCGGACCGTCATCGACAACCTCATGTTCGTGCAGAAGGACCGCTCCGAGGAGACCCGGGCCCGCTGTCTGCGGTACCTCGAGATGGTCCAGCTCGGGGACAAGGCGGAGAAGTACCCGGGCGAGCTGTCCGGAGGGATGCAACAGCGGGTGGGCATCGCCCGCGCCTTCTCGATCGAGCCCGATGTGTTGTTCATGGACGAGCCCTTCAGTCACCTCGATGCCATCACCGCACGGTCTCTGCGCCGCGAGCTGCATCAGATGTGGGTGCAGACGCGCAAAACCGTTTTGTTCGTCACCCACGACGTTGGTGAGGCAGTGGAGCTCTCGAACCGCATCCTCGTGTTCGCCAAAGGGGGCAAGCTGAAGGACGACATAACGGTCGACCTGCCCTTCCCCCGCGATCCTGCCGACGACGCCGTCGCCATCAGCAAGGCGGCGGTCCTGCGTCAGTTCGAAGAGCTCGATCTGATCGCCAGCTGACCTACTCGTCGAGGAGGGCGACGGCTCTGGTCGGCCCACCGTGGGCACCTACCACCTTCAACGGGAATCCGACGAAGGTGAAGCGACGACCCACCACCTCGGTGAGGACCAGGTTCTCGTAGTGGGTCTTTCGCTCGTGGCGACACATGAGATGCACCGGGTAGGTGGTCGAGACCGGGTTGTCCGGTGTCGGGGAGTCGACGCCGAAGGTCTTGATCCCCTTCTCCAGGATCCAGTCGCACGCAGCCTCACCGAGACCCGGGAACATGGTCAGATACTCGGCGGTGTCGTGGTGGCGGTCGTAGGTCGCCGTGTAGAAGAAGCAGTGGTCGCCCGGCTCGATGGTCTGGCCCGAGGCTCCCAGGGCCGCATCGAGGTGGTCGGGCGTGATGTCGGTCTGCGGGGGCACCTCGGAGACGTCCAGGCAGACGGCCGGTCCGTAGAAGAGATCCAGATCCATCCGGTCGATGGTGAGCGCCTCGGGATCGGGGTCGAGGTGGCTGAACGAGTCGACATGTGTCGGCCCGTTGTCGTTGAGCATGAACCCCCATGTCTGGAAGGAGAAGTCGGAAGTGAACCGTGGGCTCGTCTCCTCGTGTGTCGCGTGCTGGAAGGTCACCGTCTTGAGATGGCCCGGGTACACCTTCATACCCTCGTAGATGGGCTGGGAAAGGTCGACCAGTCGTGTCATATCTCCTCCTATCAGTACATGACGACGCCGGAATTGACGTTCAGGTCTGCTCCGGTCACCCCGCCGGCGGCATCCGATGCCAGATAGACCACCGCTCGGGCCACGTCCTCGGGCTCGGTGAGACGTCCCATCGGGGACTCCGACTCGAACTCGGCGCGCACCTCTGCGGCGGTCAGACCTCGCGCTTTCGCCTGAGCCTCGATGACCCAGTCGAGACGGGGCCCGGCCACGAACCCGGGTGACACCAGATTGACCCGCACCCCGTGCGGGCCGGTCTCGGCTGCCAGGGTCCGGGTCAGGCCGATCAACGCCGTCTTCGAAGTGGTGTACGAGGACCGGCCCACCAGTGGGCGTTTCCCGCTGATCGACCCCACGATGACGATGGACCCCGATCCGCGCTCGATCATGACCGGGAGCACGGCCCGACTCGCCAGGAAGACCCCAAACACATTGACGTCGAAAGTGGCACGCCAGGCTTCCGGATCGACCTCCCAGAGATGACCGCTCGGCCCGCCGATGCCACTGTTGTTGACCAGGACGTCGATGGTGCCGTGCTCGTCCAACACGGATCGCACCATCCGGTCCAGCGACTCGGAGTCGGTTACGTCGGTGACGTGAACCATCGGCTTCCCGCCGGCATCGTCCACGGCCACCGCCGTCTCCTCCAGACCTTCGCGGTTGCGGGCGGCAAGCACCACGGTGCCGCCACGGCTGCCGAAAGCGGTGGCGATGGCCCTGCCGATGCCTTGGCTGGCTCCCGTGACCACGACCACATCAGCCATCGCCGAGACCGATAACGTCGGGGAAGTACTCGCCGTCGAGCCGAAGCCGGGCGCTGATGGCGTGCCCGTGCATCATCTCGGCGTCGGCGACCACCGCGGCGTGCTCCGCGATCGCCATCGATCCTTGGGCGTCGCACCGCTGGGTGGTGACCGTCTTGAGGAACTTGCCCACCCAGAGCCCGCCGGTGTAGCGAGCCGCCCGTTTCGTCGGGAGCGTGTGGTTGGTGCCGATGGCCTTGTCGGAGTAGGCGACCGTGGCATGGGTCCCGATGAAGAGACTTCCGTAGTTGGTGAGACGGGGCAGGAACCAGTCCGGGTCCGCGGTCTGGACCTCGAGGTGCTCGGGTGCGATGTCGTTCGCCACCGAAGCCAATTCCTCGTCGTCGTCGCATAGGATCACCGTCCCGAAGTCACGCCAGGCCGGTCCGGCTACTTCGGCCGTCGGCCAGCGCTCCAACCACCAATCCACCTCCTCGATCGTCCTCAGCCCGACCGTCTCGGACGTCGTGGCGAGGATCGCCGGGGAGGTGGGCCCGTGCTCGGCTTGGCCGAGGAGGTCGCAGGCGAGCACTCCCGGATCGGCGGTGTCGTCGGCGATGATCATTATCTCCGTGGGGCCTGCCAGCAGGTCGATGCCGACCCTCCCGAAGAGCTGACGTTTGGCTTCGGCGACGTACGCATTGCCGGGCCCGACGACCATGTCGACCGGGTCGGAGCCTTCCAGGCCGAAAGCCATCCCCGCGAGTGCCTGCACCCCGCCCACACAGAAGATCTCGTCGGCTCCGGACTCCGCCATCGCCCAGAGTTGTGGCCGGTGCATGCCCGACTCGTCGCGGGGTGGCGCCGCTGCCATCACCCGGGGCACACCCGCCACCTTGGCGGTGGCCACGGTCATGACGGCAGATGCGATCAACGGATAACGGCCGCCGGGGGAGTAGGCCCCCACCGAGCCGACCGGGATGTGCCGCTGACCGAGAAAGACCCCGGGCAAGGTCTCGGTCTCGAAGTCGATCAGCGTGTGGCGCTGCAGAGTGGCGAAATTGGTGACCTGGTCGATGAGGAACCTGGCGCTGGCCTCCACCTCTGGCTCCATGTTCTCGTAGGCCCGTTCGATCTCCTCGTCCGTGACCCTGAAGGTGGGCGGGTCCCAGCCGTCGAGACGTCTCGAATGGCGTCGCACCGCATCGGTCCCGTGGCGTTCCACATCCGAAATGATCTCCGAGACTGTTTCCCTGACCTCCCTGGTGACCTCTTCAGGGGTCTCGATCGGCTGTTTCAAGTACCTCACATCTGATCTCCCGGGCGGCATCCTATATGTTGCACGATCCCGCCCGGAGCCATCAGTACATGCCCTTGGTGGCCCCTCCGTCGACCGCGATGGCCGCGCCCTGGATGTGACGCCCCTCGGGAGAGCACAGGAAGACGGCGAGGGCCGAGATGTCGTCCGGCGTCGCCAAACGCCGGACACCCTGACGCTGCACGTTGGCGGCCAGGACTGCCTCCGGGGTCTCTCCGGTCCTGGCCGCCTCGTCCGCCATCATCCTGTCGAGACGCTCGGTGACCGTGAGCCCGGGGTGGATGACGTTGACGTTCACATCGTCGACCAGACCCTGGCCGGCGAGAGCCTTGGCGAAGTTCGCCAAAGCGGCGTTGACCGCGCCACCGATGGCGAAGTTCGGATTCGGAGTGCGCGCCATGCCTCCGACGATGTTGATGACCGAGCCCTTCGACGCGACCAGTTCGGGCCAGAACAGCCGGCTGCAGCGGACGGCACCGAAGAACTTCAGGGCGAACCCGTCGGTCCACAGATCGTCGGATAGCTCGAGGAAGGGCCCTCCCTTGGTGTCGCCGGCACTGTTGACCAGGATGTCGACGTGGTCGAACTCCGACGTCGCCGCCTCATGGAGGTGCTCGCATCCTTCGAGTGACGAGAGGTCTCCGGCCACGGGGACGATCCTGCGTCCAGTCGCAGCACCGATCTCCGATGCCGCCGCGTCCAATGTGTCGGCAGAACGGGCCGCGATGACCACGTCGGCCCCTTCGGCCGCGAACCTGGCCGCGATCGCCTTTCCGATACCGCGGCTGCCGCCTGTGACCACGGCCACCTTTCCCTCGAGCCTCAACGTCTCCTCCAGATTTCGGGTGCAGCGAATCTATCCAGTGCGCAGGTGCATCTAAAAGGCAGGAGCCGAGGCCGATACCATCCACGTGTGCTGCGCATCGTCGCCATGGACCTCTTCCCGATCCGACTCGCGCTCCACGATCCCATTCCCATGGCCAGCGGCTCGATCGCCACGTGCGAGAACGTGCTGGTGAGACTGGTCAGCCAGGACGGGGTCACCGGATGGGGCGAGGGAGTGGAGGCACCTGCCCTGACCGGTCAGAGACAGGCCGACATCCTTCGTGACCTCGAGTCGTTGCGACCCGTCGTCCTCGACGGAGACCACGACTCGGTTGCCGGGCTGTGGCAGCGGCTCCGGTCGGCGGCCCCTGAAGCCACCACGGCCATTGGCGCCATCGACATCGCGGCTCACGACCTGGCGGCCAATGCCAGCGGCGTCCCGGTTCATGAGCTGCTGGGCGGAGCGGTCCGACGCAGGGTGCCGGCGCTGACCCTGGTCGGCAGTGGCGACACCAGGGCGGACATGGAAAAGCTGGAGAAGAGGTGGACGGGCGGTTACCGCTGGTTCAAGGTGAAAGTGGGGATGGCGCCGCCAGATGTCGAGTGGGAGACCCTGCGCGCCGCTACCTCCCTGGTGGGCCACCAGGGCGTGGTGTGTGCCGACGCCAACGAGGTCTGGCAGGCGGAGGAGGCGGACAACTTCCTCCGAGGGCTGGACGGCTCGACCGTCAGATTCCTGGAGCAACCGGTCACCCGCGACGACCCGGCCTCTTTGCTTGCCCTGGCCGAGAGATCGCCGGTGCCGATATGCGCCGACGAGAGCGCCGGGACGCTGGATGCGGTGCGCGGCTTCGGCGGGACACCGGTGGCCGGAGTCAGCCTCAAGCTGATCAAGCATGGTGGCATCACCGGTGTCATGCAGGGCGCCGACATCTGCTCCAGGAACGGCCTCCAGGTGAACCTCGCCGGGAAGGTGATCGAGTCGAGCATCTCCGCTGCCGCCAACCTGCACTGCGCCGCGGCGATGGAGTCGATCGAGTTCGGCTGCTCACCCGCCAATCAAGGCGTGGTCACCGACGTGACTCGATCCCCGATCGCCGTGATGAACGGCGAGTTCATGGTTCCCGACAGGCCCGGGTTGGGTGTGGAGGTCGACGAAGATCTGGTGACAGGCTTGTCCGTCTGAGGCTATGCCTCGCTGCTCGTGGTGGCTCGCTGTGTCTCCATGTCCTCGAACCGGGCGAGGATGGTCGCCTGATGCTGGGCGAACTCGGGGTCGGATGCCTTCCTGGGAAACGGGAGGTCGATCTTCGTGTCGTCGAAGACCGTGCCGCCATGTGCCAGGGTGATCACCCTCGTGGAGAGTTGCACCGCCTCCATCACATCATGGGTGACGAAGAGCACGGTCTTCTTGGTCTCGTTCCACAGCTCCTGGAGCTGCTCCCGCAGTGACCGGGCGGTGATGGCGTCGAGGTGTGAGAACGGCTCGTCCATCAGCAGCAGGTCGGGGCCGACGGAGAAGGCACGGGCGATGCCGACTCTCTGCTGCATGCCGCCAGACAGCTGACCGGGGAACATGTCCTCGGTGTGGGCCAATCCCACCATGTCGAGGAACCGCCGGGCGTTGGCTCGGCCCTCTTCCTCGTCCAGGTCCGACACGTAGAGCATGTTCTGCATCACGGTCCGCCAGGGGAGGAGCCGTGGGTCTTGGAAGACGTACCCGAGCAGCGCCGGCCGGCCGTCCTGGGTCACGGTGACCGTCCCCTTGGTGGGTGTCTCCACCTTGGACACGATGTTGAGCAGTGTGCTCTTGCCACATCCCGATGGGCCCACCAGGGAGACGAACACCTGACCGGAGATCTCGAAGGAGATCTCCTCGATCGCTTGCACCGGCGGTCCGCCCTTTACGACCGGGGGGAAGGTCTTGCCCAGCTTGTCGACGATCAAAGTTGCCATGCCGCTCCCTACACCATCAGATAGCCGTGGCTGTCACGTCGTCAACGTGCAGCTCCTCACGATCACCGTCGCCGTCCCTCCATCGGAATGCCCGACGCTGTAACGGTCGGAGGACCAGCCCGTCGAGCACGAATATGAAGACGATGAAGATGATGACCCAGCCCAGGAAGCCGCGGTAACGGGCGGCGTCGTACCAGAACCGGGACCGCCAGCCGACTCCGTTCACAGAACCGAACCACTCGGCGAGGAGCACCGCGTTCCATCCGATGATGACAGCAAACCTGAGACCGGTGAACAGATATCCGGCGATGGCCGGCATCAGCAGGTGCCGGATCCTCCTGTGGCGGGGGACGTCGAAGACGTCGGACATGAGATGTAGCTCGGGTGACACGGAGCGAACGCCCTGTGCGACGTTGACCGCCACGAAGGGGGTCGTGCTCAGGATCACCGAGTAGACCGGCGCCTCCCACCCCAGCCCGAACCACATGACGGTCAGGAAGGCCCAGATGACTGCGGGCAGGGCGAGGAAGACGAGCATGACGTCGTTGAGCAGGCTGCGGACGAAGCGGATGGATCCGATGCCGACGCCGAGGATCACCCCGATGACGAACCCGAACGCCAGACCGATCGAGAACCTCTGCACGGTGGCGAAGAAGTGCTCCCAGAACTCGCCTCTCACGACACCACCATGGCTGCCCCCGGTCAACTCCCGGAAGATGAAGTCGAAGGTCTCCCAGGGAGCCGGCATCCGCTCCACCAGCATGGACAGGAGTTGCCACCCGAGGAGGACTGCGATGTAGAAGGTGGTGCGGGCGCCGAGGTCTGAGGTCAGGGCGCGCCGCACCCTGCCCGGCTGGCGACCGTCCCGGGTGGACGGAGCCCTTGCCGCGGAAACGTCGGCCGTCATGCCTGCTCCCATGTGCGCCACCGGAAGACCCGGGCCTCGATCATCGCCAGCCCGCGTTCGATCATCAGCATGAACAGGATGAAGAGCAGCGTCCAGGCGATGACATTGGTGATGCTGAACGCCTGGAAGGCATACCGGATCTGGAACCCGACACCGTTGGAGGATCCGAACACCTCGGTCAGGGCCTCCACCTTCCAGGCGATGGCGAAGGCGAGGCGTACGCCGGCGAACACGAACGGCATGATCGAGGGCACCATCACCTGACGGATGATGTCCGACGGCTGTCTCCTGAACGCACGCGACATGCTGATCAGGTTCGAGTCGACCCCTTCCACGCCCTCGGCGACGCTGAGGGCGATGAAGGGCATCGAGATCAGGGCCACGGCCAGCACGGGGCCGAGATAGCCGGTCCCGAATATGACGAGGGCCAGGACCGCGTAGGTGATCCCCGGGATGCTCCCGGCGCCGACCACCCCGTCGTGGAAGAACGCCTTCCAGTACCTGCTCCGACCCATGGCGTATCCGACCGGGACCGCGATGGCCGCTCCCAATCCGAAACCGATGAAGGTCTTGGAGATGCTGGCTGCGAAGTCGTCGATGAACTCGCCCTGGACGACGATGTCCCACATCGCCGCCCCGACCTTGGCCGGACCGGGGAGGATGTACTCGTCGAGGATGAAGGTCGAGATGAAGGCCCAGATCGCGATGAACCCGACCCAACCCAGGATCAGACCGCCGGTCCGTCTCCAGTTGCGTGGAGCCAGACCGGCGATCCGTGGGTCAGCAGATGCTGTCGACTGTGTCAACCCGGGGCAACGACCTCGAATCGAGGCTGATCGGGGCTCTCGGCGAGCCCGGCCTCATTGAGCAGCGGGAACAACTCGGACTCCGACTCGACCCATTCGTCGGTCAGGTACACCCCCTTGGCGAACCAGTCGTGCTCCGCCAGGTAGTCGGTGATCCACTGCACCTGCTCCTCACCTTCGGCTGCGAAGTGCTGCGGGTAGCTGGCGATGATCTCGTTCTTGTTGGCCGCCCACTCCTGGAGACCGCGGTCCCACAGCGACAGGAAGAAGGCCACTTCCTCGGGATGGTCGTCGTACCAGTCCTCCCGTGCCAGGAAGATGTTGATCATCGGGCCTTCGTGATCGGGTCGATCGACCAGCTCGGCGTAGAGATCGGCCGACGTGGCTCCGTCGTAGAGGACGTTGACCTCTTCGTTCAGCAGGATCGGGATGTTGAAGTCGGGCAGGACGATGGCGCAGTCGGTGTCGCCATTGGCCGCCTGGGCGCCGGTGTTGGTGATGTCCACCACGACCAGCTCGAAGTCACCACCGTCTACCCTGAAATCGAGGTCGTGGAGATGGTGCGCCAGCATTCCCCAGATCGTCGTGGAGGAGAGGGTGTCCCAGACCGCCACCGTCCCCCCTGCGCAGTCGGCAAGGGTTTCGTACTCGGGGTGCTCCGGCGAGGCGACGATGATGCTTCGG
>DASSVE010000102.1:0-3420 GCA_035706345.1 Acidimicrobiia bacterium | reverse complement strand
TGACTCACTTCTGGACCTCTGGAACCACATGATGCCGCCGGCTACGGAGAGGACGACCCCGAAGACCGCGAACGCCCCTGCCGTGGTGAGCGGTATCTCCAACGCGCCGAAGATCGTCCACACCAGGAACGTCAGGGCGGTCAACGCCAGGACCCCGGCCAGGATTCCCAGCCCCGTCAGCTTGATGGCCCGTGCGATCCGGTCGACCGTCATGGCCCGGACCTTGATGGCGATCTGCTCCAGGAAGTCGGCGAACCGGGCGGCGTATTCCTCCATGACCTGAGGTTAGTTGTGGGCGGCGCCGTTCAAGGACCGCTATTCATCGAGATACACGACCTCGCATGTGGTCAGGTCCACGAAGGCGACGGGTGCGGTGGCCGGGTCGGCGCCCGCCGGGACGGCCACCGCGAGCCGATCCTCGGTCACTTCGGCCACCGTGGTGGTCGTGCTCCCATCCAGCTCGTCTCCTGCGATCGTGGTCGACACGGCGGTGTCTTCGGAGGGGGTGAGCAACGCTGCCACCTCGTATCCGTTCAGGTTGGCCCTTTCGACACACGCCTCGATGGCGCTGCTCCGGGTGGCGTCCTCGCCGTACGGCTCGAGATCGCCCGCGAACTCACCCTGACGCAGGTTCTCCGCCTCGGCGGAGAGTTGAGCGACCGGTGGGGACTCGGAGGCCGCCATCGTCGTCGCGGTAGGCCCGTCCCCGGAGTCGTCTGTGATCTCCGGCGCCGCACCGTCTCCGCCACCGGCGTCCGATTGAGCACCCTCCTCGGTCGGCGCGTCCAAGAGGGCGGTCGTCTGGTCGGCTGCCAGGAACACCCCCTCGTCGCCGCCCCCGAGGTTCTGGTTGAGGACGGTGACCAATCCGACCACGACGAACAGACCCGCCGCTACGGACGCCCACGTGTAGTACCAGGGCCGGCGCGCCGGCTGCGCCTGGGTGTCGCTGCGGAGCTCGGTCCAGACGTCCCGGTGCAGACGGGCTCGTTCGGTGTCACTGAGTGTCATTGGCCCGAGACCGCGCAAGGCCTCGTAGGCCAGACGCTGCGCTTCGTACTCCGCGAGCAGCTCCGGACTCGACTCGAGGAGGGCGCGCGCCTCGGTCTCGTCTTCGAGCCGTCCCTCCACCAGGGCGGCGATCAACTCGAGATCGTGGTCACGCATATTCGAGTCCTTTGGATGCTCCACTCATGAGCTTTGGTTCCCCAACACCTCTGCCAGCAGCCGTCGTCCCCGGAAGACACGCGACTTCACCGTCCCCACCGGGACCCCGAGGATCTCGGCCACCTCCGGCAGACCAAGACCTTCGATGTCGGCGAGCACCACCGCGGCCCTGAAGTCATCGGGGATCGAAGCGAGGGCGCGCTGGATGTCGGGGCGCATGCCGGCGGAGTCGATCGCTTCTGTGGCGGCATGGTCGGTGGGATCGAGATGCTCGGGCAACGGGTCGGTACGACGTCGTTTCTGCTTTCGCAGCTGGTCGTAACACGTGTTCACCGCGATCCGGTAGATCCAGGTCCCGAAGGCCGAGTCCCCTTTGAATTGCTCGGCCTTGCGGAACGCGGTGAGAAAAGTCTCCTGGGTGGCATCGAGGGCGTGCTCACGATTGCCCATGATCCGCAGACACACCGAGAACACCCGATCCTCGTGGTTGCGCATGATGACGTTGAAAGCGTCGTGGTCCCCGCCCAGCACGCGCGCCAAGAGCTCGGCGTCTTGGGCTGCGGTGGTCACGGCGAGAATCGTAATTCTGACATCGTGGCCCGATAGCCCCCGTCCGACACCGGTGGCAGGTCGGTGAGCCAGATCAGCCAGAAGCCGCCGGCTCGGGGCGGGAGGGCGATCCGGGTCGAGGCCGGCGAAGCGGAGGCGCCGGCTATCCGCTCCCAGGCGCCCGGGTTGTCGATCAGCGCCTCCGACCACATCACGTCGAAGGTCGTGCCTTCGGTGAGACCGATGATGTCGAGACTGGTGGGGGTGCCTTCGACCCGCACCGTGACACCGACCCCCGGCTTGAGCAGGGGGAGGGGGTCGAGGTAGGTCTCGGTGGCCCACTCCGTCGCAGGGTCGCCGTCCACCAGGTTGGCGACGAGCTGATCGCTCTCTCCGCCTTCACCGAAGGGGTCGAAGCTCGCCGGTTGGCTGACGGCGGTGCGGCCCGTGGCGAGCGTGGTGCTCGGGGCGGGGGTCACGGTGGTCGAGGAGCGCGCCTCGGTGGTGGGTGGAGGTACCACCGGAGTGCTGCCACCGGAGAGGAAGAAGCCCACCGCAACCAACGCCACCGCCAGGAGGACCAGGCACACCGCGGCGATGAGGAGCCGCTTGGGGATGGGGCCGGACTCGGGCTGGGGTGGACGGGGCGTGGGTGCGGCCCGCAGGGCCTTCTCCAGCTCCTCGGCGGTGAGATCGCCGGACTGGCCCGATCTCAGGATGGTGTCGATGGCCCGAGGCACGCCGTCGACTCGTTCCGATGGAGGGGGTCCGCCCGGTGGCGAGCCGGTGAGCGCCGTCTCCAGGGCAGCCGACAGGGCGCGCACGTCGCCCTCGGCGTCGGTGAGAGGGGGCCGGCCGAAGGCCCCCAGCTTGGCCGGATGAGCGGCCGAGTAGGAGACGGCGGAGGGATCGATGTGCCCGTGAACCACCCCGTTGGCGTGGAGTGCGGCTAGCGCGCCTGCCAGCCCCGCGGCGTTGGGGAGGAACTCGGGGAGGTCGATCGGCTGACTGGCCGTTACCCGATCGTGCAGGGTGGCCCCACCGGTCCATTCGGAGACGGCGTAGGCGCCGCCGTCGACGGTGGCCACGGTGAACACCCTGGCCAGATGGGCGTGGGTGACCTTGGCCGCCCCGCTCACCGCCTCCACGAACTCCTTCCGTCGCTGCTCGGAGCTCTCGGGGCCGAGACTGCGAATCAGGACAGGTCGGTCCAACGATGTGTCGGTGGCCAGCCACTCCTCGATGTCACCATCCCGTCCCAGACGGACTTCGAGCGAATACCGGTCCGGAATCGAGGCGGGCACGTCGAACAGTTCAGCAGCTAGCGCTGAGCATGACGAAGGACCTCGAGCGCCGACCCGGGGGCGGTGAACCCGTACCGCTCGTAGAGCAGTCGGGCCCGTTCGTTCTCCGGCCGCACGTTGAGGACCATGGATCGGGCTCCGGTGCGGTTGCCCCAGTTGATCGAGGCCGCCAACAAGGCCGATCCCAGCCCGGCGCCCCAGACCGAGGGGTGCACCGCGATCCTGTGCAGATAGACCGTCCCCCATTGGGATCCGACGATGGCATAGCCGGCCACGGCGCCGCTTTCGTCGTTCACGGTCAAGAGGACCGTCGATCTGTTGGTCTGATAGGCCTCCTCCAGCCCGAGCCCACTCATGCCCCAGAACCCCTCGAAGGCCCCGCGGTCCACGTCGAGGATCG
>DASSVE010000101.1:0-10242 GCA_035706345.1 Acidimicrobiia bacterium | reverse complement strand
TCACCAGCAACGAGAGCAGGGACACGATCTGAGCGAGTGGCCCGCCGTTGCTGAGCGCCTCGATCAGCCTCGATCCACGACGCCGCCCTGACGGGGCATCGTCCCAGACCTCGGAAACCCGGTGCTCGGGGGCTATCTGGCTCATTCGAAGGACCCCATCTGGATCATGTCGCGTATCTCGGCCGAGTTGTGCGTGAACTCGGCGGTCTCGAAGGTGTGGATGGTGCGTGGCCGTGGCAGCTCGTTCTTGACCTCCCCGGCCACCTTGCCCGGGCGGGCGGTCAGCGCCACCACCCGATCCGCCAGGAACAGGGCCTCACTGATCGAGTGGGTCACGAAGACGACCGTGGTCTTCTGCTCCATCCAGATCCGCTGGAGCTCGATGTTCATTGTCTCGCGGCTGATGGCGTCGAGAGCACCGAAAGGCTCGTCCATCAGGAGCAGCGGAGGGTCGGAGAGCAGGGCTCGACACAGGGCCACTCGTTGCTGCATGCCTCCGGAGAGTTGATGCGGCATCGCATCCTCGAAGCCGCCCAACCCGACCAACTCGAGCAGTCCCCGCGCCTTCCGGTCGGCGCTCTCCTTCGGCATCCGGAAGATCTCGGCCGGCAACAGGACGTTGTCCAGCACGGTTCTCCATGGAAGAAGAGTGGGATTTTGGAACACCATCCCGATTCCGCCGGGTCGATTGATCTCCGGGCGCCGGCGGACCATGCCGTTGGTCGGCTCGAGCAGGCCGGCGATCAACTTCAACAGCGTCGACTTGCCACTGCCACTGGCGCCGACGAGCGCGATGAACTCGTTGTCGAAAATGTCGAGAGAGATGTCCTCGAGCGCGTAGACGACCGCATTGCGTGACTGGTACGTCTTCGATACACCGGTTACGCGCGCAATCTCGAGTCGACTCGCGCTACCGGTTTCGCCCCCCTCCATGGGCTCGAATCCGCCTGAAGCTTCTTCGGCCAACCCCACTTGGAACCTGCCCTCCCGCGTCCTTCCTTAGGACAGCGCCAGACTATAGCATGATCACTCTCCGTGGTGGAAGGGACTCTTTTCGGCCGCGACCGGCCACGTGGGCCTTGCGATTCGGGGCTCCCACTTGCTACGCTGAGTGGCGCGGGTTCTGCGGATCTAAGAGGGCGGAGGCGAAACATGCAGGGCGAGGTCATGGATATTCGTGTGGCGATGGCCCGCGCGACAGAGTCGGCCGATCGGGAGGCATCTGCCCCGTATCGGGTCCTGGCTCCGGGTCCCAAGCGGACCGTCCCGGAGTTGTTCGAGGAGCAGGTCGTGGCCGGTCCGGAACGGATCGCCATCCGGACTCATCGCGGCGAGATCACGTACGACGAGCTGAACCGTTACGCCAACCGGATCGCCCACACCCTCGTGGACCGGCTGGGCGCGGATCAGGAAGCAGTGGCCCTGGGCTCGGTGGAGAACATCGGTCTGCTGGCTGCGATGTTGGGGGTGATGAAGGCCAACAAGTTCCTGGTCACACTGAGCCCGCTCGACCCCGTCGACCGTCAAGCGCAGATGGTCAAGCGCTCGGAAGCGCGCATGCTCATCGTCGACGATCTGTGGGCCACCGAGGTCGGCCTTGGTGAGGTCGAAGGTGTCGAGACGCTGCGTTTGACGGACATCGACCCGAACATCTCGGACGAGAACCTGGGCCTGGACATCGACCCGGACTCCTGGGCCCGGCTTCTGTTCACCTCAGGGTCCACAGGTGAGCCCAAGGGCGTGCTCAAGACCCACTGGACCGAGTGCGTCTGGTCGAAACGGCCGGCATTCGGCTTCACCCACGAGGATCGGATCGCCCAGCTCTTCCCGCCCAGCTTCGCGGCGGCTCCGTCGTCGATCACATCCGCGCTCCTGAACGGGGGCATCCTCGACATCTACGACGTCAAGAACGCCGGTCTGCATCGTCTCGGTGACTGGATCAACGACGAAGGGATCACGTACATAGGCATCGTCCCCAGCTTCCTGCGGAGGTTCTTGGAGGCGACACCCGAGGGGGTCCGCTTCCCGACCGTGAAGCACATCGTCTGTGGTGGCGAGGCGCTGCTCAAGAAGGATGTGGAGCTGTTCCGTCGTTATTTCTCCGACGAGTGCGTCTTCATCAACGTCCTCGCCGCCACCGAGACCGACGTCAGCACTTTCTTCGTCATCAACAAGGACACCGAGATCGAAGACCAGTTCGCTCCGGTCGGGTTCCCCGATGACGGAGTCGAGTTCCTCGTCCTCGACGACGACATGCAGCCGGTCGAGGTCGGTGAGCCGGGCATGTTCTACGTCAAGACCCCGCGTCTCGCCCCTGGTTATTGGAAGGATCTCGAGAACACCGCCAAGGCGTTCGTGCCCAATCCGCTGGGTGGCGAAGGGGTGGTCTACAAGACCGGTGACCTGGCCAAGCTGCGATCCGACGGCTGTCTCATCTACCTCGGCCGCGGGGACGATCGGGTAAAGGTACGGGGCTACGGCGTCGACCTCACCGAAGTCCAGAAGGCCCTGTTGGCGATGCCTGGCATCGAGGAGGCGGCGGTCATCGCCAAGGACACCGACGGCGACGACGCCCGACTGGTGGCCTACATCGTCGTCAACGAGTCGGCCCCGTCATTCGGAAGGGGGGAGATACGCGCCTTCCTCAGCCAGCACCTGCCTCCGTACGCCGTGCCCGGCATGTTCGTGAAGCTGGGTGCGCTCCCGGTCACCGAACGTGGCAAAGTGGACAAGAAGGCGCTCCCGGACGTGGACATCATCGGCCCGGGCAGGGAGGATGCGCCGGTCGCCCCGACGGACGACCTGGAGAAGTCGCTGGTCGAGGTCTGGCAGCACGTGTTGAAGACGACCGACGTGGGCGTCAACGACCACTTCTTCGACGATCTCGCCGGGACCTCGATACAGGGGCTCCAGGTCTTCGCGGAGATCTCCAACCGCATGGACCTCGATCTGGCCCCGGCAACGCTTCTCGAGGCGCCCACCGTGGCCGAGCTCGCCGAGGTGATCAGAAAGGGCGCCGGCCAGCCCACCACGAGGTCGCTGATCCCCATCCGTCGCGAAGGCACGAAGACACCGTTCTTCTGTGTCCACGGTGGCGGCGGCGGAGTCTTCTTCGTCAAGGACATCGCGGCTCACATTCCTGCCGACCGTCCCGTGTACGGGTTGCAGGCCGCCGGGTTCGACGGCGTGCCCACCCCGTACCGGCCGCTGGAAGAGATCGCGGCCCGTTACCTCGCCGAGATCCAGACCGTCCAGCCACGCGGCCCCTACCTGCTCGGCGGATTGTCGTTCGGCGGGTTGGTGGCGATGGAGATGGCCCAGCAACTGAAGCGCCAGGGTGAGAAGACCGCGCTGGTGGCCCTTCTCGACACCAAGATCGTGTACTACATGGAGCAGGATCGGGACGACCCGCATCGGCACCGCAAGCGCATGGCCGAGATGAGTCTCGGTCAGAAGATCAACTACGTCGTCGGAGGGGTCTGGCGTCGTGCCTATCGGACCTGGCGCGAATGGCGTGTCCAGATGTCGCTCCGTGCCTTCCATCGTCTGCCGAAGAACCTGAGGAAGTTCCACTTCTTCCCGCTCTTCGCCCAGGCAGCACGGGAGTACGAGCCACAGCCGTACGAAGGCGACGTCCTCCTGATCACCGAGAAGGGAGCCAAGGCCGACCAAGAGGCCGACTGGCTGCCGCTGATCAAGGGCGAGGTGGAGTCACACGAGATCCCGGTCGGCCACTTCGACCTGGTCGTCGAGCCACACGTCGGAACTCTCGCCTCGTATCTCGTGGACGCATTCGAACGGGTCGAGTCCCGCCGCTGAAGCATGAGCGTCGTCGAGGTGGACGCGGGGGCCACATCCACCGCATCGGTGCAAGTCACGCTTCTCGCCGTGGGCACGCCCGATGAGATCTCGTTCTCCTGGCTCAGTCAGGACGAACGGGAACGCGCCGCCCGGTACACGAGACCGGAGGCGGGGCGGAGCTTCATGATCCGGAGGGCCCTGCTTCGCAGGACGCTCGCCTTGGCTCTCGACGCCAATCCCGCGGACATCCGATTCGAGGTCGACGAGATGGGGAAGCCGCATCTGGCATCGCACCCGGATCACGAGTTCAGCTTCAGCCACGCCGGCGCGTTCGCCTTGATCGCCCTGGGGAGACTGAGACTGGGCGTGGACATCGAGTCGCTCGACAACATCCTCGACCAGCCCACCCTGGCCACGAGGGTCCTGACCCGACGCGAGCTCGCTATCTACGACGCACAATCGCCCGCGGCACGTCCCCGAATGCTTCTCGAGGCTCTCGTCCGCAAGGAGGCGTTGGTCAAGGCGATGGGAATGGGTCTGCGTCGGGACCCGACCACGTTCGACGTCTGGGGCGACGACGAGACCGACCTGCCCTTGCTGGTCCATCCCGACACAACCGAGTGGACTTGTTCGCCAATCGCCGCGCCGCACGGGTACGCGGCTGCGCTGGCTGTCGAGGGAACCCGCATAGATCTCCGCGTCGACGAAGCCGGCACGAACCTGTCTGCCTCGATCGGCGTGATGGACGGACCATGGGGATCGTGGTTCCGGTGACGCACCAGACCATCCACCGTCCCACGACATCCAGCACCCAGCTGCCGTGACCTCCCAGGCCAAGTCGCCGATGGTCTCTGTGATCATGCCTGTCTTGAACGCAACCGAGACGATCGAAGCCGCGATCGCATCGGCGTTCGACAACGAAGACATCTCTGTCGAGATCCTCGTGGTCGACGACGGCTCCGATGACGGCACCATCGACCTGGTCACCGGCATGGGGGACGAGCGCATCAGGACGTTGAGCACCGGCGGCCATCGACTCGGCGCCAACGCCGGGCGCAACGTGGCACTCGATGCGGCCAGGGGTGAGTGGGTGGCGTTCCTCGATCCCGACGACACCTGGATCCCCGGTCGTCTCAAGACCCTCCTGGACGTGGCCGATCAAACGGGAGCCAGTTGGGTTGGCGACGACATCCTCGTTGTGCACGTGGACAGCGAGGGCAAGGAGATCGGGACCTCGACAGTCCTCGCCGAGCGCGGCCTCGATGTCGACGACATCTTCCCGCTGGGCCTGACCGACCTCGTTCGCTATGACCTGGGTGTGCTGCAACCGATGATCTCACGGAAACTGCTCGAAGAGCCCAGGATCCGGTTCCCGAGACCGGCGACGAGTGACTTCACCTTCCTGTTCTGGTCGCTGCGAGCCGCCGGGAAGGCCGTCGTCTACCCCGAGGCGATGTATCGATACAACAAGGTCGAGGGTGTCGCCACGATGTCGCACGCTTCGCCTGCCTTCTGGCTCGACTCGGTGGAGAGCACGGCACAACTCCTCGCCGACGCCCAGGAGCTCGAGCCGGAGGTGGTCGCCGCCCTGGAACGACGGCTGGCCGAGGGAACCAGGAAGTACCACTATTTGAAGATGCGCCAAGATCTGGACGCCGGTCATATCGCCGATGCGGCACTTCGAGCCCTGCGTCACCCTTCGTCGTTGAGCGTGGCTGCAGAGTCCGTGGTGCGCCGGATCTCCTCCGCTCGAAACAAGGGCGGCTCGAAGTGAGCGTGAACGGGCGTCCGCTTCGGATCCTCCATGTGATCGACCAGTTGACCGGTGGCGGCGCCGAGGTCTCCCTCGTCGAGTATCTGACACACGCGCGAGGGAACCCGGACGTCGAGCATGCGATCGTCATCCTGAACGGCCAACCCGAGAGCCTCGCCGTTGCCGAGACCCTTTCGATACCGGTCACGGCAGGGAGCCCGGGACGTCGTCCCAGGTGGTCCGATGCCGGCCTCATCTCTTCCGCGGTGGCCGAGTTCGAGCCCGATGTGGTCCACTGCGCCCTGGTCCGGTCCACCCTCGGAGTGGCCCGATCACTGCGTGGGACCAGGATCCCGATGTTGGTGACACTCACGTCGGTTCACTACGACGTCGAGGACACCGACGGCACTCTCAAGAAGCGATGGGGCATACGGCTGACGCATGCCCTCCACGGCATGGCATTGCGTCGTGACCGGGTGTGGTTCCACGCGGTGGCCCAGTCCGTCGCCGAAAAGGCGATCGAGGTGTTCGATCTGGATCCGGCACGGATCGCCGTGGTGCCCCGCGGGCGTCCCGACCCGCTCGCCCGGGTGACAGAGGACCGCGAGAGCGTCCGTCGCAGCCTGGGAGTCGCAGACAGCGCACCTGTCCTGATCTCCGTCGCCCGTGAGCATCAGGTCAAGAACCCGCTCGCTCTCGTCGATGCGGCCGAGCAGCTCATGGACGAGTTCGCAGACCTGACCGTCCTCATCGTCGGTCCCCGCAGCACCGCGAGCGAGGACCTCGACGAGCGTCTGCTCGGGTCCGCCCTCGAGACGAGAGTCCTCCGGCTCGGGTACCGACAGGACATCCCGAACCTGCTCGCCGCCAGCGACATGTTCGTCAGCACGTCGCGCTCCGAAGGCCTGCCCGGGGCCATAGTCGAGGCCATCGGCGTCGGATTGCCGGTGGTCGCTTTCGACGTCCCGGGGGTGCCCGACGTCCTCGGTCCCGACCATCCCGGCCTCGTACCCTTCGGCGACCTGGCCGCGATGACACGCCAGATTCGGTCGATCCTCACCGACCCCTCGGCGAGAGATCAGGTGTCCCGGCTCGACCGGAAACTGTTCGAGGAATCCTTCGAGATCGGCTCCTACTCGGAACGCCTCCACGCCATCTACCGGCGGGTCGCCGACGGCAGCCCGTCCAGGCCCACACCCACACCGGACATGGCAACGATCAGCAACGCAGAGCAAGGCACGGAGTGGACCTCATGACCGGTCGTCACGAATCCGTCGGGGTCAACGTCGAGAACCTGACCAAGACCTACTACCCGTCACCTGCCTGGATGAAGTTCCTGGTGCGATCCAACATCAAGCAAGAGGTGGTCGCTCTCGACGGGATCAGCTTCAGTGTGAAGCCAGGCGAGATATGCGCCGTCGTCGGGCCGAACGGGGCGGGGAAGACGACCACTTTCCGCATCCTCGTCGGGCTGACGACATCCACCTCCGGGCACGCCAGCATCATGGGCTACGACTGCAACACGGAGTCGGTCGCCATTCGCCGTGTGGTGGGTTGGATGCCGGCCGAGGACCGGAGCCTGATCATGAGGCTCTCGTGTGCCGAGAACCTCCGATTCCACGGACGGCTCCAGGGTCTCAAGGGCGAAGAGCTCAACAAGCGGGTCCACGAGACCCTGCACAAGGTGGGGATCGGTCACGCCGCAGAATCATCCGTGTTCGCCCTCTCCGCCGGCATGAAGGCCCGTCTCCAGCTGGCCCGTGCCCTACTCAGTGACCCCAGGGTGCTGATCCTCGACGAGCCGACCGGATCGGTCGATCCCGTGGCGTCGCACGAGTTGCTCAACCTCATAATCTCGATAGTCGAGGAGCAGGGCATCGCCGCGTTGATCAGCTCACACCGTCTCGAGGAGATCGAGGCGCTGCACTCCCACGCCATCCTCCTCGACAAGGGGCGGATCCGTTACGACGGCGACCTCGACTCCCTGCGTGGCCAGCTCGACCGGCCGACCCTGGAGCTCGAATTCGTCTCCGACCACACCGCGGCGAGTGCCGCCGCCGAGTTGGACGTCTCCGGGCTCGGTGAAGTGGTTCTGCAGGAGGCGAACCTCCTCCAGCTCGTCCTGAGCCCCGATACGTCAGTCGGGACCGTCTTGGACCGTCTGGCACCCAGGCTCGCCGAGATCGTCCACGTTCGGGAGCTTCAGACCCCGCTACGTGATCTCTTGGCCCAGATGTATGCCCGTGGTGAGGCCAGAAAGGAAGAAGAGTCGTGACCACCGCCACCGCCGAGCACACGGCGCGGGCCCCGATCTCCTCGGTTGCCAGCGCCTTCCTGCGGATGGACTCGATCGAGGACATCAGCTATCCGATGTCCCTGCTGCTCGGGGAGCTGGGGACGATCGCCCCCGTGCTGATCTACTACTTCGTCGGTCAGTTGGTCGGGGACAACCCCGAGGTCGGCGACGACTACTTCACGTTCGCGGTGATCGGGCTCTGTGTGTCCGCCGTGCTCCAATCGGCCCTCTCCGGGTTCGGCGGCAGCCTCCAGAGGGCCCAGAACCGCGGGACCTTCGAGACCCTCCTGGTGGAACCGGTCCCCTGGGTGTTCCTCCCCTTCGCCATGAACCTGTGGCGGGTGATCCTGGGCCTGATCGGCGGGGTCCTGATCTTCGGGCTTGGATATCTGCTGGGCGCAAACTACGTGTTCAGCGGGATACCGCAGTTCCTAGCTCTCCTCGCCTTTGGGATCCTGGCCAGCATGGGTGTCGGGATCCTCTCCGCAAGCCTGATGGTCTTGGCCAAGCGGTCGCAACCCATTCTGACCCTGTACGGATTGGCCTCGTCGCTACTGGCCGGCGCCCTGTTCTCGGTCGATCAGCTGCCGCCGTTTCTGCAGACACTGAGCTGGGCCATCCCGCACACGTATGTGATCAACGCCGCCAGAGAGGTCTTGATGACCGACCCGGGCACGTTCTCCATCGGGTTCGGACCAGCGATGCTCGCCCTGGCGATCTTCAACATCGTCGTGTTCGGGACAGGTCTCTGGCTCTTCGCCCGATCTCTCCAGTACGCCCGCAAGATGGGCATGCTGAGCGGCTACTGAGCCGGCAGGGTCAGATCATCTCGATCTCGCCGAGGGCACGGCGAACCCTCGGGTCTGCGCTCCAGCGCCCGGCGCCCTCGACGATCTTGAGAAGCTTCGTCATCCGGGTGAAGTGCCACGCCGCCGAATCGGTCAGACCGACGTCGCCGTAGCCGTCGACGAGACTCTTCACGAGGGGGGCCGTCAGGCCGGCCGGGGCCATGGTGTCGTACTCGAGACGAAAGGCGAGATGGGCGATGTCGAACCCCCGCACCATGGGAGGCCATGTGAAGTCGATGAGACCCAGCTGATCCCCGACCAGGATGTTGGTCGGGCTGAGGTCACCGTGGGCGTAGATCAGCGGCCTTCCCCCTGCGGTCGCCATCGAGTCCAGCTCCCACATCCGCTGTTCCACCCTCGACAACGTCTCCGCGGGCAGGACCGAGCTCACCCGCTCCAACCTTCGCTCCACTGCGGCCGCACGCGCTTCGGTGTCGACGTCGATCTTCTCCTGAGTGCACTTCTCGATCGTGCGCACGACCTCACCCACCCGGTGGAGCCACTCGGCTGCTTGGGCCCGGCGTTCCCCGCCGAACAGGTGACGCCAGGGCTTCCCGAATGGCTCCCCGACCACTTCCAACGTCACCACGGAGAGGGTGGGGAGGTCGACTGCCAGGGTCCTGGAAAAACGCACCTGGGAGGGGTCCAGCATCTCGAAGAGCCTGGTCTCCAGCACATCGCCCCGCTCCAGCCCGGCCCGGGCCCGGTCGACCCATCGCTGGCGGCGCTCGGGCTCGTACGGGGGTGGTATCGCCTGTTTGGCGTATGCGCGCACGCTCCCTCCCGGCGCGATCGCCTCGACCAGGAACAGGGTCGACGATGGGCGGTCCAGACGACGGAGGACCCGCCACTGGATCGAGGACGAGTCATCGACGCCGAGCATGGGAGCAACCCGAAGGGAGGCTCGTTCCAGCAGTTCTCGATTGGGTTGGTCGGGTCGTTCTATCGCCGACATGCGGGCTCCGGGCGGATATCCGACGGGCTCCGGACGACAGTACCGGCCGGATCGACTGGAGCGGACAGGAGAAGGCGCCGATAACCTCCGATCCGACCCACGGAACAGGACCTATGACCGGTGCCGACCAACAGCCAGGCTCCCCGTCGAACGGCGCCACCCTTCGTCGCGACCTGGTGAGGAGAGCCTGGGACGCATACCGGAGAGTCGAGCAGGCGGTCGATCCTCACACACGCGTGCCGAGGGGCGGCTTCGGCGCCTCGGCGACTCTGGTGCGCGATGTGGAGACCACCGGGCCCGTCATCGCCATCACGTTCGACGACGGTCCTGACCCTGACCAGACTCCCCGGCTCCTGGAGATCCTGGCGGCGCGGGGTGTCAAAGCCAGCTTCTATCTCATCGGGGACAACGCCGCCCGTCATCCCGAGTTGGCTGCCCGCACCCACGAGGAGGGCCACGAGCTCGGCAACCACACCTGGTCGCATCGTTTCCTCACCACCCAGACGACCGGGAGCATCCGCCGGGAGCTGGAGAAGACCGACGAGGTCATAACCGGGGTGATGGGGAGCAGACCGGCCACCATGCGACC
>DASSVE010000100.1:0-18576 GCA_035706345.1 Acidimicrobiia bacterium | reverse complement strand
GCGTAAAGCCGATTGAGGAACAGGGCGATCTGTTTTCTGGGAGCTCGGAAGATCGCATCTGGAACACGCTTGTCATGAGCGGTACAGCCATGGACACCGTGAACCTTCAGCAAGGTCGTCAGCTCGTTCTCACGACCCTTGCCAGAACGACGACGCAGCCGGTATTGCGGCATGCCCAGGTCTTGGGACAACTCGAGATCCAGTTGGGCCGCCCACCTGGCGAGATCGTCAAGGATCTCAGGGTTCGTGTTGGTGAAGAGCGGGGTCCGCGTCGTGCATGTGCCATCCCCGATCATGTAGCCGAGGAGGGCGACCTCGGCATCGGACAGTTCCGGACCGGCGGATTCCGTCTCGACCAACCCGGCCACAGCGACCTCGTCTCCTACCGACAGTTGACGCAGCTCACACCAGCCATTGATCGTCAGAAAGGGGTGATTGCTGGTGGCGACGATCCAGCGCCCGAGCCGGGTAGTGACTCTGAAGGTCTCTTGCAGGTCCTGATCCAACCAGGCAGTACGTTTCTCGGGAGCCAGAGCGAGCTCCTTCGGATCAAGAGCCAGAACCTTCCCTACGCCCTGCAACTGGTCGATACGAGTGAGTTGGCCGGTTTCTGGATCGACCACGCGAGTGGCGCCGCCCAGGCACTTTCCCATGGCCGGTCTTCCAGCAATTACCACGAGGTTGGCCGCCTGGAGCCCGGCCAGCTTCTTGTCCAGATCGACGAACCCGGTGGCCAGACCGGTGATGTCACTCCCCTGCTGCTCCAGCATCTCTATGTGCTCGAGGACGTCCTGGAACATCGGGCCCACCTCGAGCAGGGTCTGCGACGACCGCTTCTCGGCCACCCCGAGCACCGCCTGCTCGGCGCGGTCCAGGACGGCAGCGATCTCCTCGTCGATGCTGAAGGCGAACTCGGTGACGGAGGCCCCGGCCCTTATCAGCTCGCGTCGTTTGGCGTGCTCCTCGACGATGCCGGCGTAGTACACGACGTTGGAAGTCGAAGGCACGATGTCGACCAGACGGGTCAGATACTGCACCCCGCCCACCTTCTCCAGCTCGCCGCGACGACGCAGGGACTCGGAGACCGTGATCGCATCGATGGCCTGGTTGGAGTCGAACAACTCCTTCATCGACTCGAAGATCGCCTGATGCGCCGGGACATAGAAGTCCTCCGGATGGATCCGGTCCATGACCTCGTTGACCGCGTCCACCGAGAGCAGAAGCGCCCCGATCACCGACTCCTCCGCCTCGCGTGAGTGTGGCGGCTGGCGATAGCCGGGTCTCATCTGGGTTGATTCACCGATGGTCATCTACGTCCTCGTCCTCCATTCGAGCGCGCGCCACCGACAGATATGGGGCCCAGACGCGAAGGACCCCGCTGAGGCGGGGAAGTCGGCCGCAGCAGCGGGGAAGTCGGCGGAACTTAGGCACGAACCCATCCGTCCACCAAGCCAGGCGCCAGGTTGATTTTCGCTGTCTCCTGTTTCTTTTTCGCGGTGGAAGAGTCTGGGTGCGTTCCGCGAAATCTGACCCTAAGTCGCGAAAACGACCGCCATCTCGACGGCCGTCTTCTTTCTCCGCGGCGGAGATCCGGTATATCGGATCCCCTTCCTTAGGAAGCGGGGATTATGTCCACCGTGAGGGGGATCTCCACCTCGGGGTGGGCTTTGATGGTGATCTCGTGGAGGCCGATCGACTTGATCGGCTTGGGGATCTCGATCTGGTGACGGTCGACCTCGATGCCGGTGAACCGCTGGATGCCCTCGACGATGTCGGATGCGCTCACCGAGCCGTAGAGCTGACCCTCGTCACCTGCCTGGGCGGCAAGCACCACACGGCTCCCTGCCAGCTGGGCGGCGATGCCCTCTGCCTCTTCCTTCGCCTTCCGCTCCATCTCGAGACGTGCCTCGCGCACCGCCTCGGCCTGACGTAGGGCGCCTTCGTTGGCCTTGATCGCCTTGCGCCGCGGGAGCAGGAAGTTGCGGGCGTAGCCCTCGGCCACGTCGACCACGTCGCCCCTCTTGCCCAGGGGCTCGACGTCGGCGGTCAGTATCAGCTTCATCGCCCACCCACGTACGGGAGCAGCGCCATCTCGCGGGCGTTCTTGACCGCGGTGGCCACCCGACGCTGGCAGTGGGGGCAGAGACCGGTCACCCGACGGCCCCGGATCTTGCCTCGGTCGGACACGTACTTGCGAAGCAGCGCCGTGTCCTTCCAGTCGACGGTGCGCGCCGGGCAGATGGCGCACCCCTTCTGCTTGCCACGACGGAAGTCGTGACGACGGCCACGTGTCGTGACACGTGGCTCTCTTCTGTTCTTGCGAGCCATTCTCTCTCCTAGAACGGGGCCTCGTCGGGCCCGTAGTCATCTCTGGCCATCGGTGCGCTGGCCGCCTCGGCGGGTCGACCGCCCTCGGACCAGCCGTCCTGTCGCTGGGTCTTGTTGACCGTTGCCGTAGCCCAGCGCAGGGAGGGGCCGATCTCGTCGATCTGCACCTCGACCACCGACCGTTTCTCACCCTGCTCGGTCTCCCAGGAGCGCTGCTCGAGACGACCGGTGACGATGACACGGGCACCCTTCTGCAGCGACTCGGCGACCTGCTCGGCCTGCTCCCGCCACACCGTGCCGGTGAAGAAGCTGGTGTTCTCCTGCCACTCCCCCGCCTGGTCGCGCCAGCGCCGGTTGACGGCGAGGCGGATCTTGGCCATGGCCACACCGGAGGGGGTGAAGCGAAGCTCCGGGTCGTCGACCAGGTTTCCGATCAGTGTGACATTGCTTGACATTTGGGGTTCTCCTCTATCGTCCCGCCCCCGACTATGCCGGGTCGGCGGGACAGATTCAATCAGTCGTCCAGACGGACGATCTTGTGCCGCACCACCTCGTCGGCCAGCGACAGCATGCGATCCACCCCGGCAATGGCCTCGGCATCGGCCCGGAACGTGAGCACCGAGTAGTACCCCTCGCTCAAATGGTCGATCTCGTAGGCGAAACGGCGTTTGCCCCACACGTCACGTTTGGTGACCTCGGCGTCGCTGTTCTTCAGGAACGCCTCGAGCTCGCCGATCTTGGTCTCGACGTCATCCTCGGCCAGGTCAGGCCGATGAATAGTCATCAGTTCATAGTCGCGCATCTCACCTCCTGTGGACATCCTGTGCGGAAGGCCCCACCCGTTGTGGTGGAGCAGGGGCCGGCGGCGCGTTTCGCCGGAAGTGACGCAATGGTAGCTGCGGTCAGCGGATTTCCACAGTCGAGACGGGCCTTTCAGTCCCCGAGAGCCGTCTCCAGGAAGCCGACCGCCTTCGCCTCCCATTCGTCCGGGGCGATGGCCAGACCCCCGACGTGGTCCGCACCGGGAATGGTCCAGACCGACACGTTGCCGTCCGAGGCCTCTGCGATGTGGCATGCCGCCTCAGTCTCATCGGGCCGTTCTCCGGCGGCGATCAGGAGGATGGGCCGGGGTGCCGCAGATTTCGCCGCCTCCGCCAACGGAACCGGCTGGGGGGCCTCGGTGAGGGCCGCGGTGAAGGCGTACTGGAGCCACTCCAGACCCACCTGAAGCCGACCGCGCCACCCGTAGACGTCGGCCAGCCAGATCTTGTCCTCCTCGGTGCGGGCGCTGGCGCCCTCGGCCACGACTGCGGCAATCCTCGGATCGCTGCCGATGCCGCCGATCGCCTCCTCGCCGCCCATGGAGAGCCCGACCACCACGATGCGGTTGGGATCAACTTCGGGTTGGCCTATCAGGAAGCCGACTGCGGAGGCGATGTCGGCATCACCGAACCAGCCGAAGTCCATGCCGATGCCCTCACTGAGACCATGACCCCGCGCGTCCGTCGCCAGCACCCCGTATCCGTTGTCGACCAGGACCCGGGCGTGAGACAGGACCTGGGACGCGGTGGACCCGGCCCCGTGCCGGAGCACTGCCACCTTTCCCTCTGTCGGCGGTACGTACCAGGCGAACATCTCCGTGCCGTCCTCGGCCTCGAACCGGACCTCCTCAGCGGTCAGACCGAAGTCGTCCGGTGTCCGGGTGTGCTGGAGCGGTGGCACGTTGGTGGCGATGAGGGCGGGACTGAGGATCCACACGACGACAGCCGCCAAGAGGACGACAAGGGATCTCGCTGCGAACCGTGCCCACCGGGTCGTCCGGTGCCCGATCCTCCAGATCCCCCAGACGAGAAGCACGAGTCCGGCCACCAGTGCCGCAACTCCGAGCACCGTCCCGACCGAGACGACACCGGCGCGCAGCCATCGCAAACCGATGCCGACGCCTGTCACCAACCCGATGCATGCACCGATCAGTGCGAGCACGGTCACAGCCGGGGAGTGAGTGCGGAGTTCGGTTTGTGCCGGCTCTGTTCGGGTCCGAGTGAGGTCCATCCCGTGTCCTCGGCCCAGTGTCCATCCGCGGCTGAGCCCCGGCCAGGGGCTTTGGTCACCTCGATGAGATCAAGGGTCCACCGACAAACGGTCGCCCGGCTCCAATTCGATGCTGCCCGTCGGTGTCTCCAGGGCGTAGGCGACCTCGCCAGGCGACCCGTAGGCCGTGCACGGCGCCGCCTCGCATGGAGCCATCTCCGCCGAACCCACGAGCCTCCCGTCCTGGTCGAACCACCAGATGTCGAGGGGGATCAGGGTGTCTTCCATGCCGAAAGTGGCGGTTCGGGTCTGCTCGAAGACGAAGAGCATCCCGTCGAGGCCCGAAGGCAGGGCCTCGACGCCGCGCAGACCCTGGCTGCGCTGCTCAGCGGTCTCCGCGATGGCGACAGTCAGGGTCTGGCCGCCCACCTCGATGTCACCGGTCTCGAAGCTGTCGAGACCGGAAGACGACGAACAGGCCGTCACCAGGACCAACAGGAGGGATGCGAGTCTCAGATGCCCTTGAGCAGCTCGCTGACCACTTCGTCAGGAGCGTGGTAGCTCTCGTCCTCGCCCGGGAAGTTCCCGGACTCGACATCGGCCTTGAACTTCTCCAGGGCGGCCACCGCCTCGTCGGCGAGGTTGGCGTAGGAGCGGACGAACTTCGGATAGCGGCCTGAGCCGAGCCCGAGCACGTCGTGGAAGACCAGCACCTGACCGTCGGTGCTGGGGCCGGCCCCGATCCCGATGGTCGGGGCGTCGATCTCCTTGGTGATGATCTCGCCGAGGATGTCGGGGACCCCTTCCAGGACGATGGAGAAGCATCCGACATCGGAGAGCGCCCGGGCGTCCTCGATCATCTCCCGGGCGGCGTCGACCACCTTGCCCTGCACCTTGAAGCCACCCATGGCATGGACCGACTGCGGGGTGAGGCCGATGTGACCCATCACCGGTATCTCGGCATCCAGGATGGCTTGGATGACGGGCAGCCGCTTGCGGCCGCCCTCGAGCTTGACGGCCTCGGCGCCGCCCTCCTGCACCAGACGACCGGCGTTGCGGACCGCGTCCTCGGGCCCGAGGTGGAAACTGAGCCAGGGCATGTCGGCGACCACCAGTGCATTGGGCCGTGCTCGCTTCACCGCCCGTGTGTGGAGGACGATCTCGTCGAGACCGATCTCGAGCGTCGTCTCCATCCCGTGGACCACGTTGGCCACGGAGTCACCGATCAATGCGATGTCGATCCCGGCACGGTCGGCGATGACCGCTCCCGGGTAGTCGTAGACGGTGACCATCGAGATCTTGGGCCCACCCTTGCGGTCCCGGATTGCGGGGGCGGTTACCTTGGTCATGATCGCCAAGGGTACCCCACCGTCCGGCATCGCAGACCCGACGTAGCATCGATGGCGATGACCGGCCCCGACCCCCACTCCGAACACCGCCACCACCAAGCTGGGCCCGAGCACCACCACGAGGTGGCCATGGACCACACCTCTCACGAGATGGATCACGGGGCCGGCGTGGGTCCTGCCGGTCACGAGGAGGGTCATCACGGGGGCATGGACCACACCGGTCACGAGGCCATGTTCCGGACCCGGTTCTGGATCTGTCTCGCCCTCACCCTGCCGGTGCTCTTCTGGAGCGAGATGATCCAGGACTGGCTGGGTTACACCGCCCCTCGATTCACCGGGTCGGACCTCATCGTGCCGGTCCTGTCCACCGTGATCTTCGTCATCGGCGGCATTCCGTTCCTGCAGATGGCCCGACACGAGCTGGCCGCCCGACAGCCCGGGATGATGACCCTGATCTCCCTGGCCATCCTCGTCGCCTACCTCTACAGCATGGCCACCGTGCTCGTCGAAGGTTTCGGCGAGGACTTCTTCTGGGAGTTGGTGACTCTGATCGACGTCATGCTCCTCGGCCACTGGATCGAGATGAGAAGCGTCCGGGTGGCCACCGGAGACGTGGATGCCCTCGCCGAGCTCCTCCCCGAGACCGCCGAAGTGGTCGGCCCCGACGGCAGAGTGGTCGAGCGTTATCTGGACGAGATCCAGGTGGGCGACATCGTCGTGGTGAAGCCCGGAGCGACCTTCCCCGCAGATGGCCGGGTGGTGGCCGGTTCCACCGAGGTGGACGAGTCGATGGTCACCGGCGAGTCACGCCCGGTGCTCAAGGAAGTGGGCTCGGAAGTCATCGGCGGCACGCTCAACGACGGCCGATCCACGGTGAGGGTGGAGGTGACCGCGGTTGGGGAGGACACCGCACTGGCCGGGATCCGACGTCTCGTGGAGGAGGCCAAGGCCAGCAAGTCGAGTACGCAGCTGCTGGCCGACCGCGCCGCCGCCTTCCTGTTCTACGCGGCCCTCGCCGCCGCCGCGGTGACCGCAGTGGTGTGGACGATCGTGGAGGGAGGGCCGAGTCAGGAGATGGTGGCCCGGGTGGTCACGGTGCTCGTGATCGCCTGTCCCCATGCACTCGGACTGGCGGTGCCCCTGGTGGTTTCGATCACGACCTCGATTGCGGCCCGCAACGGCACCTTGATCAGGAGCCGGGAGGCGATCGACACCGCCAAGGACATCGACGTCGTGGTCTTCGACAAGACCGGGACCCTCACCGAGGGCGAGATCGTGATCACGGGTGTCCTCGCCTTGGGGGAGATGACCAAGCGCGAGGCCCTGATCCTGGCGGCAGCGGTCGAAGGTGATTCCGAGCATGCCATCTCCCGGGCGTTTCACCGCGACCCGGAAGTGCAGAACGCCGACCTGCCGGAGGTCGACGACTTCGAGATCATGAAGGGACAGGGAGTGCGGGCCAAGGTCGGGAGCCGTGAGGTCCTCCTCGGCGGGCCGGTGCTCATCCGGGACCTCGACGTGGCAATCCCCGACGAGCTCGAGCACTTTGCCCGCGACTTCGGGCAACGGGGTCAATCCGTCATCTACATGCTCGTCGACCAGGAGCCGGTGGCCGCGTTCGCCATGGCCGACGTGATCCGACCGGAGAGCCGGTTGGCGGTCCAGTCACTCAAGGAGATGGGGATCGAAGTCGCCATGCTCACAGGTGACAGCTTCGAAGTGGCTCGGGCAGTTGCCGACGAGTTGGGCATCGACCGGTTCTTCGCCCAGGTGCTCCCTGCCGAGAAGGAACAGCACATCCGGACGCTGCAGGAGGGGGGACGTCTCGTGGCAATGGTGGGGGACGGCATCAACGACGCCCCGGCCCTGGCGCGGGCCGACATCGGCATCGCCATCGGGAGCGGCACCGCGGTCGCGGCCCAGTCCGCCGACCTGATCCTGGTCAAGTCCAACCCGATGGACATCGTCCGCATCATCCGTCTGAGTGCCGCCGCCCATCGCAAGCAGATCCAGAACATCTGGTGGGCAGCCGGTTACAACATCGTGACGATCCCCCTGGCCGCCGGGATCCTGGCGCCTTTCGGGTTCGTGATGCCCCCGGCCGTTGGGGCGATCCTGATGTCGCTGAGCACCGTGGTGGTGGCCTTGAACGCCCAACTGCTCCGGACCGACGACCTCGTCCCACCGGACGACGAATAGGCGGGCTAGAAGAGCGCCCTCACCCACTCGATGTCGGCGCGTTGCTCGGCGGCGCCCCCCGGTGTCTCGACGACGACCGGCGCCCGGGCCTCCACGATCACCCTCGCCAGGTCCTCCTTGGGGATCTCGCCGGCCCCCAGGTTCTGGTGACGGTCCCGTCTCGAGTCGAACGGGTCCTTCGAGTCGTTGGCGTGCACCAGGTCGATGCGCCCGGTGGCGGCGAGGACGCGTTCGACCAGACCGTCGAAGCTCTCCCCTCCTGCCCAGACATGGCAGGTGTCGAGGACGAACCCCACCCCGTACTCGCCGATCTCCTGCCAGAGACGGGCGATCCAGTCGACCCGACGGGCCACGGCCTTGTCTCCACCCGCGGTGTTCTCGATGAGCACCGGGACCTCTGTGTCGAGAAGGTCGAGCGCCTTGCGCCAACGGTCGATCCCCTCCTCCTGAGGCCCGTCACCGGTGACATGGCCGCCGTGGACGATCACGGCCTCGGCTGCGATCTCGGCAGCGGCGTCGCATGTCTCCTGGAGGATCTTGCGGGACGGGATTCGGACCCTGTTGTTGTCGGCGCACACGTTGATCAGGTAGGGGGCGTGGACGTAGATCGGAAGCGGCGACTTGGCCAGGATCTCGGCGTCCTCCCTCGGCGGCGGCTTCTTCCATCCCTGGGGATTGGAGAGGAAGATCTGCACCAGGTCGGCGTCACGCGCTCTGGCCTCGGCCAGGGGGTCTCCCGGTGGTGTGTGCGCCCCGACCTTCATGATTCCGGAACGATCTCTGCGGGGGCCTCGCGTCGGCCGCGGCGGGCGGCGGCGACGGCGAAGTCGGCGATCTTCTCGGCGGCGGTGTCCGGGTCGATCTCCCAGTCCTGGGCCATGATGCCCAACTCGCGCTCCCCGACCCAGCGCGCGCCCCAGGGGTTGTCCGGGAGGCCCTCCCGGGAGAAGACCGTCAGGACCAGGAGCGGGATGATCTCGCCGTCGTCGTCGATGTCGTCGCCGCCCACGTCCCGGATGTTGTCCCACGGGATCAGCTCGGGTGGGCGGACCGGCCCACGCAGACGGAGCGCCAGACCCTCGTCCAGGCATTCGACCACCTTGGCCGGCACGAACAGCTCCTTGAGACCCCACCCGACGAGGAGGGCCCCGAACAGCAACATGACCCAGGCGTAGATCACGTCCCGTGGCTCGTAGATCTGGATGTCCTCCGGACGGAAGATGAGATCGGTGAGCCAACGGGTGATCCGACGGGCGGTGAGGACGTCGAGAGAGATGATCAGGAGCGGGATCCCGCCCATGGCCATGAGCCACATCTTCAGAGACGAGCGCTTGACGACGACGGTCATGGTGAGACTCCCAGGTCGTCGGTGGTGACCAGGGCCACGTGGTCGATACCGAGCTGGGCGAAATTGGCTGCGGCGCGGCCGTTGGAACGGTCCACGAGAGCGATGGCCTGAGAGATGGTGAACCCGTTGTCGAGGAGGTACCTGGCCGCTTCCACCGCGGCGCCGCCAGTGGTGGTGGTGTCCTCGATCACGGCGAGTGGCATGTCAGGCGTCACCGGGCCCACCAGCCGCCCACCAACACCGTGATCCTTGGCCTCCTTGCGGATCGAGAACGCCTTCAGATGGCGTCCCTCGCCCGCCGCGGCCATGACCGTGGCGATGGCGATGGGGTCGGCGCCCATGGTCATCCCGCCGACACCCACCACCTCGGGGCGCAGCACGGAGAGAACCGCCTCCCCCACGTACAGGGCCCCGACACCGTCGAACGTGGTCTGTCGGGCGTCGATGTACCAATCGGCGACGGCGCCGCTGCGAAGCGTGAACGGACCGTCGGTGCGGAGCGCGTTCGCTTTGAGATGGTCGATCAGGGCCTGACGGGGCACCTGCCCATGGTATTGGCGACCTGAACCGAATCCGGAAGTAAGTTGGCTCCGAAATGGATCTGTATCTGATCAGACACGGCCAGCCTGACTGGGCGCCGGGGATGATCGCCCGGAACGATCCCAATCTGACCGATCTCGGTCAGGAGCAGGCGGCGCGAGTCGGGCATCGGCTGGGGGGTCTGGAGGACGTCGACGAGGTCTGGGTGTCTCCGATGAACCGGGCGCTGGAGACCTCCAATCCGGTGATGTCCGAACTGGGGCGAGAGCGCGGGGTCTACGACTGGCTCAAGGAGATCCAGAACCCTCCCACATGGGAGGGCGAGCCCATCGAGGTCATCGAGAAGGCTTTCGAGCACGCCAACTTCCGGACGATGGACGAGATGTGGGACGGGCTTCCCGGTGGCGAGACCTTCCGGGACTTCCACCAGAGGGTGGTCTCCGGTCTGGTGGAGACCCTGGACTCACAAGGGATCCATCCCGCCGAAGGCGGCGGGCGTCATCTGTGGAACGTCGACGACCCGGGGAAGCGCGTGGTGATCGTGGCCCACGCCGGGACCAACGCCGTGATCCTCGGTCATCTGCTGGGTCTCGACCCGGTCCCCTGGGAATGGGACAGGTTCCAACAGCCCCACACCGGCGTGTCCCGTCTCACCACCTTCCAGGTGAGCACCGGCTGGGCCTTCTCCCTCCGCCAACTGGGCGACGTCACCCACCTCCACCCCAGCATGGTGACCGCCTGACGCTTTCCTAAGGAAGGGGGGCCGAAATACCGGCTCTCCGCCGCGTAGAAAGGGCCTACTGACCGAAGCGGCGGTTGCGGCCCTCGAAGTCACGCAGGGCGCGCAAGAAGTCGACCCGACGGAAGGCGGGCCAGTTCACGTCGACGAAGACGAACTCGGAATAGGCCGACTGCCAGAGGAGAAACCCGGACAGCCTCGACTCGCCCGAGGTGCGGATGATCAGGTCGGCATCGGGGAGATCGGCGGAGTACATGTGGCCGGCGAGAGACTCGGCGTCGATGTGGTCGGCAATCTCCTCGGCCGGCACCCCCTGCGAGGCGAGCCTGGTCACCAGATCCTTGGCTGCGTCCACGATCTCCTGCCGCCCGCCGTACCCCATGGCCACGTTGAGACGCCGCGACCCCTCCGGATGCTGCTCCTCGGCGTTCTTGGCCGCTTCGACCAGATGCCGGGGCAGCAGGTCGAGGCTGCCGATGAAGCGGAGGGCCATGTCGTACTCGGCGCACTTGACGGGGAGACGCTCGAAGAGGTCGATGAGGACGTCGAAGTAGGGGTCGAGCTCCTCGGCGGGGCGGGAGAGGTTCTCCGGCGAGAGCACCCAGGCCGTGACGGCCTGTATCTTCAGCTCGTTGGCCCAGCCCAGGAAGTCCTCGAAACGCCGCATCCCCTCCTCGTACGACTCGGCGTAGCTGGCCATCCCCTCGGCACGGGCATGACGCCGATGCCCATCGAGGACGACACCGATGTGTTTGGGTAGCCGATCCCGATCGAGCCCGTTGAGGAGATTCCGCTCGTAGACGCGGTAGAGAAGACCCAGGGCCATTGCTGAATCGCATGGTACCGGCCGTGAGGGCATTTCCGGTAGGGCCGATCGACCCAACGCCGTTGCCCCCGAATCCCCATATCCTCACGTGATGGATCGGATGACCCTGGGCCGGATGCAGAACCCCATCAGGGGGTTCCTCCACGGTGGCGCTGCCGTGGCCGCCCTCGCCGGGACCCTCTACCTGGCCGTCCGGGCCTGGGGCAACACCGCAGTCCTGATCGGATCGGTGGTCTTCGGCCTCGCCCTTCTGGTCATGTACACGGTCTCCTCCCTCTACCACTCCGTGCCGTGGGGCCCCCGGTGGAAGCAGCGGCTCCAGAGGGTGGACCACTCCATGATCTACTTGGTGGTGGCGGCGACCTTCACCCCGATCGCCATCGCCGGTCTAGAAGGGGCAGCCGTCTGGTGGTGTCTCGGACTGGTCTGGGCCATCGCCGTGGTCGGGATCACCCTGAAGCTGACCATGCCCGCCGTCTCCACCAAGCTGTCGGTCACGCTGCAGTTGGCCATGGGCTGGACTGCCCTCGTCTGGATCCCTCAGATATGGGGGAATCTGGGCGCCGGGGCCGTGGTGTGGATCGGGATCGGGGGCATCTTCTACACGGTCGGGACCATCATCTTCATGACCAAACGGCCAAGATTGCTCCCCCGCAGCTTCTCCTACCACGAGTTGTTCCACGTCTTCGTGGTGCTCGCCAGCGCAGCGCACTTCCTGGCTGTGGCCCGCTACGCAGTCGTCGGCTGACCTCAGCTGGAGGGAAGCACCGACCCCTGGGCGCACAGCGCCTCGACCTCATCCACGTGCTTGGGCACCGACTCGGTCATGTTCTCGTGGCCCTCGGCAGTGATCAGGATGTCGTCCTCGATGCGGACACCGATGCCGAGGAACTCCTCGGGCACCACGTGGGTGATCGTCTCCGCCGCCTCCCGCTCCTCTGCCTCGAGGGCGGCCGCCGCCTTCCTGCCGAGACGGATTCGGCGCTCGTTCCACTCGTCCAGGTCGTACTCGAGGAGGGTCATCTCGATCTCGGCCTTGTCCGGGGCCACATAGATGCCGGGCTCGACGGTGAAAGCCATGCCGGGCTGCAGTGGCCGGAACACCCCGTCGATCCGGTAGGCACCCCGGTCGTGGACGTCCAGCCCGAGCCAATGGCTGGTGCCGTGCATGAAGAACTGGTTGTAGTGATGCATGGCCAACGACTCGTCCACACTCAGCGGCAGCAACCCGAGGTCGACCATGCCCTCGGTGAGGATCCGGGTCGATGCGTCATGGATGGCACGCAGTGTGGAGTCCGGGGTGGCCAGCTCGACACCTTTCATCTCGGCGCTCAGCACCACCTCGTAGATGGCGCGTTGCGCAGAGGAGAAGGTGCCGTTGGCCGGGAAAGTGCGGGTGATGTCGGACGTGTACCCGTCGATCTCGGCGGCGGCGTCGATGAGCAGGAGGTCGCCGTCGGCGATCTGGTCGTCGTTCTCGACATAGTGCAGGACGCAGGCGTTGGCCCCCGAGGCGACGATGGAGCTGTACCCGTTGCGTGGGGACCCGCGCAGTCTCCAGAAGTACTCCAGGGCCGCCTGCACCTGGTACTCGTACATGCCGGGCTGGGCGAATCGCATGGCTTCACGATGACCTTCGGCGCTCACCTCGCAGGCACGACGCAGACTCGCGGCCTCTTCGGCACTCTTGATCAGCATCATCTCCCCGAGAGGGACCGAGACGTCGCGGATCGTGGAGGGCACGGTCCCCCCCATCCGCTCCCGATGGGCCCGTGCGGTGGCGATGATGCCGGAGATCCGGTCGTCGAAGCGCTCGTTCCCGATCGTGTACCAGAGCACCTCCCGGCCGTACATCATGCGCTCCAGCACGTCGTCCAGTTCGGACAGCTCGTAGGCGGCGTCGGCGCCGTAGACCTCCTTGGCGCCCTCCACCCCTGCCCGGATCCCGGTCCAGACCTCGACGGAGGGGTCCTTGGGACGGACGAAGAGAACGAACTCCCCCTCGTCGTGACCGGGGGCGATCACCGCCACCGCCTCGGGCTCGGGGAACCCGGTCAGGTACCAGAAGGCGGTGTCCTGGCGGAAGGGATGAGAGACGTCGTAGTTCCTGATGACTTCGTGAGCCGCCGGGATGACGGCGAGCCCGTCCCGCCCGACGATCTCGGCGAGACGCCGGCGGGCCTCGGCATGACGATTGGACATCCCGGGATCGTACCGGTCGACCGGGATCAAGGCCCGGGGGCGACCTGGAGATCGACGAGCAGCGGGAAGTGGTCCGACCCGAGATCCGGTCCCAGTTGGCGATGGGTGACCTGCAGCTCCGAGGAGTGCACCACGTGATCGATGGGGACCCTGAACAGGAGATTCGAGCGGCTCGAGAAGCTGGGCTGAAGCCCGAAGCCGCGCTGGCTGTTGATCAGGTCGCCGTTGGCGAGAAGACTCCGGAAGGGCCACGACCACGGGGTGGCGTTGAAGTCTCCCACCACCACGACGGGTCCGCTCCTGCCCACAGCCCACTCCGCGGCGAAGTCGAGTTGGGCGTCACGCAACCTCGCCCGCTCCCGATCGGTGGGGGCCAGGGGGTGGGTGGCCAGAACCGCCAATGGCTGGGACCAGTTCGGTGGCGTGAAGGTGAGCTCCACGGCGCGGGCGGCGGCAGCGGCGAACCCGTAGGAGACCGCGCTGATGTCAGTCCCGCGGACCAGAGCCAGGGTGCCGAAGATCAGGTCGTCGGAACGGGGGCGCACGATCTCATAACCGAGCTCGGCGCTCTCCATGGCGACCTCCCAGGGGCGGCTCGCCTCGTGGAGGAGCACCAGGTCCGGGTCCACCGTCTCGATGTACTCGATGACGGCGGAGTAGCTCTCGTTGGTGGACAGGAGGTTGAACGACAGCACGCTCACCGTCTGGGCACCGGCAACCGCCTGGGCTGGGGAGCCGATGAAAAGGGGAAGCACCACCGCAAGGTTCACTGCCGCCACGCCGAGGATGCCATAGCCGATCTTGCGCCACTTCGACATCAGGACGATGAGACCCAGGAGAGCCAGCACTACGACGAACTGGGCGCGGAAGTTGGCGACCACGTCGAGCCACCACACCCATCTCCCAAAGAACGCTGCCAAAGACAGGACCGCCAGACCGACGGCCGGGACCACCACTACGAGCACTGCGACGAGATTAGGTCTTCCCCGCGATCTGAGTGGAGCCTGGCCGACCCCCGGCAGAGGGCTACTCCTCCTCCACCGGCGGAGGCTCCCCAGGGTCGGGCATCCCCTTCTCCAACGCCCACGCACGAGCGATGTCGTAGGCCTCGGTCTTCGAGTACGGGCCGTCCTCGATCCGTCTCTCGAGCAGGATCGTCATGATCTCGCCGACGGCCGGGCCGGGGGACAACCCCAGATAGGCCATCACCTCGTTCCCGTCCAGGGGTGGCCGCAGCCGGGCCAGCTCCTCACGGGCGGAAAGCTCGGCGATCCGCTGCTCCAGCTCGTCGATCCGGGTCTTGATCTCCGCCTCGCGCCGCTTGTTGGCCGTGGTGACGTCGCAACGAACCAGCTCATTGAGACGGTCCAGGAGATGCCCGGCGTCACGGACGTAGCGCCGCACGGCCGAGTCGGTCCAGCCCAGCTTCAGGGTGTGAGGGCGAAGATGGAGGTAGACGAGCTTGGAGACATCCTCGACCACGCCCTTCGGGTATCTGAGGGCGCGGAGACGTTGCCGGGTCAGCCGGGCGCCCACCACCTCGTGATGATGGAAGGAGACCCCGCCGGGCCCGAACTCGCGGGTGTCGGGTTTGCCCACGTCGTGGAACAGGGCGGCCAGCCTCAGCACCAGGTCGGGTCTCGCCTTGTCCACCACCGCCAGGGTGTGGGCGAGCACATCCTTGTGATGGTGAAAAGGGTCCTGCTCCATGGCGAGTCGGGGCAGTTCGGGCAGGAATTGGTCGGCCAGCCCGGTGGTGACCACCAGACCCAGCGCCGCACCCGGCGCCGGGGCGACGAGCAGCTTGGAGAGCTCGTCCCGGATCCGCTCCGCCGAGACGATCGAGAGACGGTCCGCCATGTTGGAGACGGCGGCCAGGGCCCTCTCTTCCGGCGTGAAGTCGAGGGATGCCTGGAAGCGGAACAAACGCAGCATGCGCAGAGGGTCGTCGCCGAAGGACACCTCCGGCTCGAGCGGGGTCCGCAGGACCCGGCCGGCTATGTCTGCCAGACCACCGTGAGGATCGACCGCCTCCAGATCGGGAAGGGACAGGGCGATGGCGTTGACGGTGAAGTCACGGCGGCTCAGATCGGTTTCGATGTCGTCGGAGAACGTGACGTGCGGCTTGCGGGAGTCGTCCCGGTAGATCTCGCTGCGGTAGGTGGTGACCTCCACGGTGAATCCATCCTTGCGGGCGGCCACGGTGCCGAAGACGGCGCCCACCTCGTATACGGCGTCGGCCCACGGTTTCAGGAGACGGCTGACCTGATCGGGTCGGGCGCTGGTGGCGAAGTCGAAGTCCTCCAGCGGTCGCCCCAGGAAGGCGTCGCGCACCGACCCGCCCACGAGGTAGATCTCCTCGCCAGCGGCGGCGAAGATCTCCGCCAACTGGGCTGGAGGCAGGTCTGGGCTGGTGAGGAACTCGAGCCGCTCGGGGATCACGAGGGCTGAGGTTATCGGCGGGTGGTGACCCGGCCGGTTTCAGATGGCGATGCCGGCTGCCAGTGCCTTGGCCTTGACCTCGTGGACGTTGCGCACGTAGGGCAGGACGTAGTCGAGCTTGATCCCGCCCCCCACGACGTGGTTGAGCAGTGCCTGGTCGAAGGTCTGCATCCCGTGGTAGTTGCCCTCTTTCATCACCTCGAAGAGGAACGACGACTCGCCACCCGAGAGGATCCACTCCTGTGCCCGCTCATTGCTGGTCAGCACCTCGCAGGCCAAGACCAGACCGGACTCGCCGGCGTCGACAAGGATCTGGCTGATCACCGCCTTGACCTGGGCGGCGAGCTGGGACCTCACGATGGTCTGCTGAGACTCGGGGAACATCGACACCAGGCGGTGGATGGTGTCGGCCGGGTCGCTGGTTCGCATCGATGAGACCACCAGATGACCGGTCTCGGCGGCGTCGATGGCCGCCTTGGCGGCATCCGGCTCGGAGATCTCGGAGACCACGATGACATCCGTGTCGTGACGCATGGAGGCCCGGATGGCGTCTGCCATGTTCTTGGTGTCGACCCCGACCTCTCGTTGCACCACGACAGATCGCTTGTCAGGGTGAAGGACTTCGATGGGGTCTTCGATGGTGACGATGGCCCGCCCTTGGTTGGAGTTGATCCAGTCGACGATGGAGGCCATGGTCGTGGTCTTCCCCGAGCCCGAAGGACCGGTGACCAGGACCAACCCGGACTTGCCTGCCGCGATTCGCTCCATGGCCTTGGGCAGACCCAATTCCGAGAACGATCTCGAACCGGGGACCACCCGTCTCAGCACCAGCGAAACCGAGCCGCGCTGACGGAAGGCGGTGGCCCGGAAACGTCCCAGGTCGTGCCGGCCGTAGGCGAAATCGGTCGAGCCTGTCTCCTCGAAGTCGCGGGCGGCCTTCTCGGTGAACATGGCCTCCGCGAAGGCCTGGGTGTCCGCCGGTCGCATCGGCTCATACCCGTCGAGACGTCTCAGTTCTCCGCCAATTCGGACTATCGGCGCCGAGCCCACCTTGAGGTGGATGTCGGACGCACCGTGCTCAACCGCCCGTTTCAAGAGGGCGTCGACGTTTTGCTGCTCCATGAAGGTGATGACCTCGCCTAGCTCCGAAGCGGCTGTATCGGCAGATCGGCGGTCAGAGTTGAGTTCTTCAGACCTTCCAGTGACGTGAGATGGCCGCGGCCGCCTCGGCGACGGCGAAGGATGACATCGGCGGCGACTCGAGACTTCCCAACTGCTCCGGCTCTGTCCCGGTCAGACCGAGCAAGGTGGAGCGTGCCGATGCCCGAAGGGCGTCGAGGTCGTACCCGCCTTCCAGCGCGAGGACGGTGCGGTGGCTGGGATGGACCCCGGCGAGACGATGCGCCATCCAGCCGTAGTCGGGAGCCTGAAGACGCAGGTCGGCCAACTCGTCGTCGACGTGGGCGTCGAAGCCGGAGCTGACCAGCACCCAGTCCGGCTCGAACTGGGCGACCACCGGCAGCACCAGTTCCTCCCAGGCACGCCGGTAGACGTCGCCGGCCGTGCCCGCGGGCACCGGGATGTTGATCACGGTCCCCTTGGCGTCCCCGGTCTCGATGTCGTCGACGTGGCCGGTGAAGGGATAGAAGGGGCTCTGGTGGATGGAGACATAGAGGACGCCCGGGTCGTCTCCGAGCATGACCTGGGTCCCGTTGCCGTGGTGGACGTCCCAGTCGAGAATCGCCACCCGCTCCCCCTCCGAGCGGAGCCGCGCCGCGGCCACCGCCACGTTGTTGAACAGGCAGAACCCCATGGCGCGATCGGGCATCGCGTGATGCCCGGGTGGCCGCGACAGTGCGAAACCGACGACGTCCGATCGGGGACGCATCTCCTCGATCACGGCCAGGACACCCCCTGCCGCGGTCAGCGCCGCCTGCCACGAGCCCTCGCTGACGAAGGTGTCCATGTCCAGCGCCCCACCGCCCAACTCGCAGAACTTCTCGATCATCTCGATGTAGGTGGGCTCGTGGACCAGGGCCAGCTCCCGACGTTCCACTTCCGGCGGGAGAAGGCCCTGGACGGTCAGCCCGCTGTCGCCAACCCCGCGCTGAACGGCTGCGACCCGCTCCGGACGCTCCGGATGACGGGGCCCGGTGTCATGAAGGAAGGCCGAGGGGTGGCTGGCAACTATCACCGCCATCTCCGTACTCTCGCACAAGTGCAGACCCTCATCCGTGTCGAGGGCACATGGCCCGGTGCCATCGAATTGACCACCGGATGGTTCCGCGCTCATGCCCGCCCCTGGAACGACAGCGTCCTCGACCCGATGCTGCGTCTGGAGCGGGGCGGGGCCGAATTCCTGACCACTGCAACCAGAAGACTGATCGACATCGCCGACGGCCCTGTCTACTCGCCCGCCCTCTATCCCGGCTCGACCCGTGCCTGGCGTCGGGCGGGGTTCGAGCAATTCGCCTCACTCCTCGTCATGGAGCGCCCCCTGGGTGCAGGTCGGGTCGGGGGCGGCGACGAGAGGGTGACCGCAGTGCGCCATCCCGATTGGGGCCCGATCCTC
>DASSVE010000099.1:0-6532 GCA_035706345.1 Acidimicrobiia bacterium | reverse complement strand
GTGAGTCATGAAAAAGTGATCGTCATCGGGTCCGGCCCGGCGGGTCTGACCGCCGCCCTCTATGCGGCGAGGGCAGACCTGAGTCCTCTCGTTTTCGAGGGCATGGCAGCGGGTGGTCAGCTGATGATCACCACCGAGGTCGAGAACTACCCGGGATTCCCGGACGGGATAACAGGCCCGGAGCTGATGGACCAGTTCCGCAAGCAGGCCGAGCGGTTCGGTGCCCGCATGCGTCAGGTCGACGTCACCGCGGTCGACTTCTCCTCCCGGCCGTTCCAGGTCAGTGTCGGCGCCGACACCTACACCGCCGATGCCGTGATCATCGCCACCGGTGCCGAGGCCAAGTGGCTCGGGGTCCCCGGCGAGCAGAAGCTCACCGGAAGGGGCGTCTCTGCATGTGCCACCTGTGACGGCTTCTTCTTCCGGGACCAGGAGCTGGTCGTGGTAGGCGGTGGCGACACCGCCATGGAGGAGGCCCTCTTCCTCAGCAAGTTCGCCTCCAAGGTGACCATCGTCCATCGTCGCGACGAGTTCCGGGCGTCGAAGATCATGGCGGCCAGAGCGTTGCAGCACCCGAAGATCGATGTGCTCTGGAACACGATCGTGACCGAGATCCACGGCGATGACAAGGTCACCGGGGTGACCCTCCAGGACACGGTCACCGGCGAGACACGTCACTTCCCCACCAACGGCGTGTTCGTCGCCATCGGCCACAAGCCGACCACCGATCTGTTCGTCGGCCAGCTCGAGCTCACCAAGACCGGCTACGTCGTCACCCGAAAGGACGAAGGAACCCGCACCTCCGTCGAGGGGGTATTCGCCGCCGGCGACGTGGCGGATCCTGTCTACCGGCAGGCGGTCACAGCCGCCGGGACCGGGTGCATGGCCGCCATCGATGCCGAACGTTGGTTGGCAGAACAGGAATGAGTGGGTAAGACTCGCGGTTCACGAATTCGACAAGGAGACCACCCAATGGCAGAAATCATCACCCTCGACGATGCGACTTTCTCCGACGCCATAAGCGGCGAGAAGCCGATCTTCGTCGATTTCTGGGCGGAGTGGTGTGGTCCCTGCAAGGTGATCGCCCCGGTCCTCGAGGAGTTGGCCAAGGAGCAGGACAGCTTCAATATCGGAAAGCTCGACGTCGATCACAACCCGCAGACCGCGGCCGCCTACGACGTGATGAGCATCCCGACCCTGATCCTGTTCAAGGACGGTGTCGAGAAGAAGCGCATCGTCGGCGCCGCTCCCAAGCACCGTTTCCTCTCCGAGCTCGCCGAGTTCATCTGAGTCTCGGGTCGGCCATGTTCGATGGCCGACCGACAGCTTCCGCCTCGACCCCCGGTTCCCGCGACCGCACAAATACACTCCCCTCCTCATGCGTCTCTATCGGGTCGGTGACGAGGGCCCCGCGGTCCGCGACATCCAGGATCGGCTCGCCGCCCTGGGTTTCGAGCCCGGGGCGGACCAACGCTCGGTCTTCGCCGAAGGCACCCGCGCCGCGGTCGCGGCGTTCCAGAAGGCCAAGGGTCTAGATGTCGACGGCATCGTCGGCCCCGACACCTGGAGGTCCCTCTACGAAGCGGGTTACCGACTGGGTGACCGCATCCTCTTCATGCGTCGACCCATGATGCGGGGCGAAGACGTCGCCGAGGTCCAATCGCGGCTCAACTCTCTCGGGTTCGACTCGGGCAAGGTGGACGGCATCTTCGGCCCGATCACCGAGACAGCCGTCATCGACTTCCAGCACAACCGTCACCTGGCAGAAGATGGAAGGGTCGGTCCGGAGGTGGTGACCGAGCTCCATCTGGTGACCAGGGGCGAGATGCGGGAGGGTCGTCAGGCGATCAGGGAGCGGGAGTGGCTGCGCATGCTCCCCGACACGGTGGCCGGGACCCGTGTCTTCCTCGACGCCGGCTGCCGGGATGCCGAGGAGGCCAAGTCTACGTGGGAAGCGGCATCGGCGGCAGCGCTCGCCATCCAGGAGGCGGGTGGAGTGCCGATGATGTCCCGCAGCAACGACACCCAGTTGCCGGAGCGGGTCCGGGCCCGCAAGGCCAATCGCATGGGATCCGACGTCATCATCGCCTTCCGGCTCAACAACGAGGACGAGGACTCTGTCTACTACTTCTCCTCAGAGCACACGTCGTCCCGTGCCGGTGAAGCTTTGGCCAAGGCGATAGCGGCGGCGGTGGGTGGTCGGGTCGAGGGACGGGCCAGCGCGATCCTCAAGGAGACCAGGGCCCCGGCGGCGATGGTGGCCCTGCGCTCGCTCGACGAGAAGAGCGGGCTGGCCGTGGCCGAAGGTCTCAACAAGTTCTTCGCCGAGGCTCGCCACGCTGAAGCCCGCTGAGGCTCAGGACAGACCTCGGTAGATCCGCTCCAGGTCCGCCAGCGAGCCGAACCTGATCTCGACTTTGCCCTTCTCGTTCTTGTAGGTGATCTTGACCCGTGAGCCGAGACGATCGGAGAGTCTCTTCTCGAGCTCGATGATCTCCACGGGACGCACCTGACGAACGGTGGTGGCGACGGGAGGCCGGCCCATCTCGCGACGTTCCCGGACCGCATCCTCCACCTGACGGACACTCCATCCCTCTTTCGCCGCCTTCTCCGCCAGATACACCGCGTGCTTCTCGTCCTCCAGCCCGAGAAGGGCCCGGGCGTGCCCGGCGCTCAACTCCCCGTTGTCGATCATCCGTTGCACAGCACCGGGCAGTTGCAGGAGACGAAGGGTGTTGGAGACCGCGGGACGGGACTTGCCGACCCGCTCCGCCAACTGGTCCTGATTCATTCCAGTATTTTCCAGGAGTTGTTTGTAGGCGTGTGCTTCCTCGAGGGGGGTGAGGTCCTGACGTTGCACGTTCTCGATGAGGGCCTCGGCAAGTGTCGTCTCCCCGGTGTCGCCCCGCACCACCGCCGGGATGGTGCTCAGACCCGCCTTGCGGGCCGCCCGCCAGCGCCGCTCCCCGGCGATCAGGTAGAGACTGCCGTCCTCGTGACGGGAGAGCACCACCGGTTGCAGGACACCGACGGTGGCGATCGAAGCCGCCAACTCGTTCAGTGTCTCGTCGTCGAAACGGCTCCTTGGTTGGTCCGGGTTGGGTTTGATCCCATCGACCGGAACTTCCAGATAGCTGGGCTCCTCACCACGGGCCGGCTCGGTGGGGATCAACGCCTCCAGACCTCTGCCCAAACCGGCCTTTCGCTTGGTAGTCACAACCCCACTCCTAACGGTGTCTGTCCAGGAACTCCCGACCCAGTTGACGATATGCGATGGCGCCCCGGCTCATGGGGTCGAACGCCTCGATCGGCTCCCCATAAGAGGGTGCCTCGGAGAGACGCACCGACCGTGGGATCACCGTCTTGAAGGCGAGATCACCAAAGTACTCGCGGACCTGCTCGGCCACCTCGCGGGACAACTTGGTGCGACCGTCGTACATCGTCAGTATCACACCCGAAACCTTCAAGTCGGGGTTGAGGTTTGCAGAAACCAGATCGACATTTCGCAACAACTGACTGAGACCCTCCAGTGCGTAGTACTCACACTGGATCGGGATCACCACCTCACGGGCGGCGGTGAGGGCATTGACAGTGAGCAGCCCGAGTGAAGGGGGACAATCGATGATGATGATGTCAAAATCGTCATCCAGCTCCTCGATGGCGTTCTTGAGACGTGTTTCACGTGAAAACATTGAAACCAGCTCGATTTCTGCCCCGGCGAGATCGATGGTGGCCGGGACCACGAACAGATTCCGCACCGAAGTGGGCTCGATGGCGTCGTCCAGCACCGACTCCTTGAGCAGGACGTCGTAGATGGAGATGTCGATCGATCCCCGATCGATCCCCAGACCACTGGAGGCGTTGCCCTGTGGGTCGAGATCGATGATCAGAACACGACGATCCTGAAAAGCCAGGGCGGCGGCCAGATTGATGGCGGTGGTCGACTTTCCCACCCCACCCTTTTGGTTGGCCAGGGCGACCACGAGAGGGCTACTCATGCGCGCCGCATCATAAGAAGCCACACAGGTTGGTCAAGCACATCTCGAGGTATTTCTACCGTGATCCAACCCGGAAAGTGGGGCGGGGTGGTCCAAGATCCTCCGGTCACCCCGATTCCTCCCGGACTGAGATGTTTCTCCATCACAGGGAGGAGACGTTCCGGGGGCAGGGTGGCCCGGGAGACGATGACCGGGGCGTCCCCCTGTACCCGATCGATCTCTTGCTGCAAGGGCTGGCAATTGCCCAGATCCAGTATCCGGATCACCCGTCGCAGCAGATCGACACGACGACCGGAGCGATCGACGAGCACGAACTCGGTTTCCGGCATCAGGATCGCCAGAGGGATTCCGGGAAGTCCGACACCGGTGCCAAGATCCCAGATCAGAGTGGGATTCTCCGGGAACACGGATGCGAAGAGAACCGAATCGGCCAAATGCCGACGCTCCAGACGGGCGATCTCCTCGGGCCCGATTCCCCCCGCGGTCACCGCCTCGGTCGCCAACCAGTGCCGATAACGTTCCATGTCCTCGATCTGACGAGTGTCGGGTTCCAGACCCGCATATCGAGCCGCTTTGACCCAGATTGGTTCCACGTGAAACGAAAATAGCCCGGGTGCACACCCGGGCTATCCCAGATCCCACCTTGTTTGTCTATTCCTCTTCGGAACGATCACCGGCCAGGGAGAGGACCACATACCGACGTGGTGGTTCTCCCTCCGAATAGGAAATGACACGATCGTGTTGGGCGGCGACATCGTGGATCACCTTGCGATCGGCCGGGCTCATCGGCTCCAACATGATCTCGCCACCCTCTTCGAGCAACTGCTCGATCAGTTGCTCGGCATAGATGGACAATGCGGTGCGTCGTCTTTCCGCGTAACCGGCGATGTCGAGACGAATACGGGCGGTTTCCTTGCTGTACCGCTGTAGAACGGTGCGGGTCAGCTCGTGGATCGCGGAGCGAACCGAGCCCCGAACCCCAACCATGGCCTCGGTCTGGTCACCCTCCACGTCGGCGACGATGACATCGTCCTCGACCCGGCTGGTCACCGTCCCTTCCAGCCCGAACGCCTCCACCAGACCCTCGAGGAACTCACGGGTCACCTCGGCCTGCTCGTCCAGGGACATCGTGGATCGATCGTCAGGCATTTTGGGCTCCGTTCTCGAGTGTCTGCCGGCGGATGAGGTCTTTTCGTGGGGGCGCTCCGAGCGCTTGGTCCCATTCTTAGCCTGATTGGCGGTAGCTTGTTGCCGATTCCGCTGGTTCTTGGGGGCGGAATCGCCGGTGCGGTCGTTCTTGCCCCGGGTTCTCTTCCTCCTCTTACGGGGAGGCTGTCTCCGGACCAGCACCACCGCATCCTGGCCACCCATCCCGAGAAAACCCTTCACGGGTTCGGTGACCACTTCGACGCTGACCTCGTCCCGGTCGCTGACTCCGAGCTCCTGCATGGCTGCCTCGACCGCCAGTTCGACCGTTTTCGCCCTGACCTCGATCTCGACGTACTCCACGTCATCTCCTCCTACGCCGACGGCGTTTGTCCGCGGCGCCCTGCTGTGGCTTCTTGGAGCCGTTCTCCGAGGCATCCTCGCTGCTGGCGATGCTCTTCTTCTCCGGCTCCTCGGCCTTGTTGCTCCCTGGTACGGGTGGGCGCCCATCGATCTTGAAAATGAGGACCTGCTGGCCCAGACGGAAGAGGTTGGATGTGGTCCAGTACAGGACCAGACCGGCGGGAAAGTTCCACGATATGAAACCGATGAACAGCGGCATCACCTTGGTCACCGCCTGCTGGGCCCCGGCGCCCGGCTGGGTCCGGTCTTTCACCTGCCCATAGGTGGCGTGCCACTGCTGGATGTACTGGGTGGCCACCATGATCACAATCGTGATCAGATAGGGAAGTGCCCCCAGAAAACCAGATTCCGAGACGGCCATCGCCGGCGAGGTCCCCAGATCCATCCCGAGGAAACTCATGTTCTGACCCGAGGAGAGCGCCTCGGCAAGGGCCGTGTTGGAGCCGATGTGAGCAAGGGGGTCGCGCAACAGTCGGAACAGGGCGAACCAGATCGGCATCTGGACCAGCAGCGGGAGGAGACAGCCACCCGGTGTGGCTCCGGCAGCCTTCTGCGCCGCCATGAGCTGGCGCTGCATCTCCTGGGGGTCGTCCTTGTACTGGGCCTGTATCCGCTTGATCTCGGGTTGGAGGGCGGTGAAGGCACGGGTAGCCCTGGTCTGTTTCAGGGTCAGGGGGAAGACCAGGATGTTGATGAATATGGTGAGCAGGATGATCGACAGGCCGTAAGCCAGCCCGTCGTTCATGAAGCTGTGCAGGAACTGGTAGAAGAAGGCGAGCACCGCCCCCAGGGCGTTGATCAAGGCGTTGAATAGCTGACCCATTTAGGAGGCTCTCCAGTTCTCTGGCACCGGGTCGTAACCCCCCGGGCGTAGCGGGTGACAACGACCGATGCGCTTGGCGCCCAACCACGAGCCCCGGATGACACCGAAGCGCTCGATGGCCTCGGCGGTGTAGGACGAGCAG
>DASSVE010000098.1:0-2045 GCA_035706345.1 Acidimicrobiia bacterium | reverse complement strand
TTTTCTGCAACTCGTCGCCGCCGATCAGATGACCGTCGGCGGGTGGAGGTGCGTGCAGGGTGACCACGTCCGACCCGGCGAGGACGTCGGCAGCGGTCACCAGACGGGCCGGTGTCTCGCCGAACACCTCCTCCAGTGTGGAGATGTCGATGACCGGATCGGCGACCAGGAAGCTGCCAAAGCCGACCCCGACGAGCATCTCACCCACCCGTCTCCCGATCCGCCCGAACCCGAGGATGCCGGCGGTGAGACTTTGCGGCAGATGGAGGGGTCGGAGATCGGCCACGCCCCAACTGCCCTTGCGGAGATGACGGTCGGCGGTGGTGAGCCGTCGCAGCGAGGCGAGGATGAGGGTGACCGCATGGAGGGCCACCGCGTCGGTGCCGTAGTCGGGCACGTAGGCGACCCAGATGCCACGGCTGCGGGCGTGCTCGAGGTCGACTCCGTCCACCCCGACACCGAGACGGACGATCCCCCGGCAATGCAGTTGGTCGATGGTGGCTGCGTCGAGCTTGGGAGCCGCTCCGACCAGGATCACGTCCGCGTCTGCGGCGGTGGCGACTATCTCCTCAGCGGTGGTTCCCGGTCCGGATACGACCTCGATGTCACCCAGGACGTCGCGTTCGATATCGAAGTCCTGGAACCGTGTTCCGAGGATCGCCACCTTGGGTCGCCGGGAATCCACGAGACGGCGAGTGTATAGAGCAAACGTTTGCGTGACAACCGGTCGGAATGGGCTGAGACCGGTCGCGTGGACGGCTTCAGCGAATGACGTCGTAGATGTGATGGGTGGCGTAGGGACCTGAGAACACATCGCGGATCTCGAGATTCGTGTCCCGGTCGTAGCCATCGAAGAGCTGCTTTCCCCGCCCCAGTATCACCGGGGCAGTCGACATGGCGAGCACGTCGACATGCCCCCCGGCGAGTGCCTGGCGGATGATGTCGCCACCGCCACCGATGGCCACGTCCTTGCCGTCGGCGGCCGCCGTTGCCTGGTCCAGCGCCTTCTCCAGACCGTTGACGAAGTGAAATCCGGTAGCGGGGCCGGGGGCGTCCTCGGTCCGATGGGTCACCACCCACAGCGGCCCCCCGAAGGGGTTCTCACCGCCCCAGGCATCGGCTGCGTCGTACATGCCACGACCACAGATCCCGGAGCCGAAGTTGGCCGAGAGGGCCTCGAAGAATCTCTGGTCTGTCTGCGACATCCCGACACCCGGTTCATGCTCGGTCTCATAGGTCCACGGGCCACCCATCACCCAGTAATGCAGTCTCTCCCCGCCTTCCCCGAGCCCCATCCCCGGTCCGTCGTTGGGGCCGGCGTAGTAGCCGTCGAGGGATGTGGTGAGGCTGGCGACGACCTTGCTCATAGTTCTCCTTCGCTGCGGGAGGATTGATCTACCCGCCATGACCCGTCACTACTCGGATTCGAACTGCGATGATCTACACGATGCCGACCGAACCAGACCTCACCGACCTTCTGATCAGACACAACGAGGCGTGGAACCAGCACGACCTCGACGGGTTGATGAGTCTGTTTGCGGACGACTGCGTGTTCGAAGCCTCCGGTGGCGATGAGGTGTGCGGGCGGCGATACAGCGGGCGTGATGAGGTTCGTGCCGCTTTCGCCGAAGTCTTCGCAACCATGCCGGACGCTCAGTGGAGCGACGGCCGGCACTCTGTGATGGGTCCCGACTACGGCGTATCCGAGTGGGTTCTCACCGGGACCCTTCAAGACGGGCGTCGCCTCGAAGTCAACGGCTGCGACTTCCTCACCCTTCGCGATGGACTCATCATCAAGAAGAACTCCTACCGCAAGCAGCGACCCCCGATCTGAGAAAAGAAGATCTTCGTTTCGGGTCACGACCCTCTAGATCTTGTCGGTGGGGGGTCGTATGTTCGGAACATATGTTCGATACCGAGCATCTGGTGGAGCCGGCCCTCTTGGAGGAGGATCACGAGCTGGGGTTCCGCCTGACGGTGGCTGCATATGGTGAGATCGTCCCGGACGGCCAGCATTTCCTGCCCGACGACCTGGAGGAGATCGT
>DASSVE010000097.1:0-2815 GCA_035706345.1 Acidimicrobiia bacterium | reverse complement strand
AAGGGGAGCTGGACCCTTACCTGGAGGTCTAGAGGCTCAGTCGCCGAAGTCGAATTCCATCGACATCGGGGACTCGCCGATGTTCACCGTCCCGGCGAGGGGATTGGAGGGCTTCTCCAGCACCAAGGCCCCACCGAGATCATGGGTGCCGTCCGAGATCGGCCAGCCCAGTGTCCGGACGGTGGTGACGTTGCCGGCGAGCGAGACCCACAACACCGAGTCCTGTGACTGGACGAGGCTGACCATGAGGTCAGCCCCGTCCGTCGGAGACATGATCTCGCCGGGTTCCCCCGCCGCGAACACTGCGACAGCGCCCCCTGCTGCCATCAGTGTCATCGCGGCCAATCCCAGCCCGGCGAGACGATGTGTGATCACTCTCCGCATGCGGCCGTCACCGTACGTGTTCGAGGCCGGTTACTGAATAGCCAAATCGACAAGCGTCGAAAGGACTAGTCCGTAGCCCAGGGCGATGAGCACCGTGACCAGCACCGCCCCGAGGACACCACGGCGTCGGCGTTCGCAATGTCGTGCCAGGAGGAAACCGATGATCACCCAGAAGGTGACGTCGAGCGGCCAGGCGACCACGAGATCGCCGAACACGACGTTGAAGATCGCCGAGATCGGGAGACCACCGTAGAGCAGGGTGAGGGCCAGGGTCTCACAACCGCCGGAGCAGTCGGTCTGGTTGGCGAGGGTGAGGCCGATCGCCATGAACACCAATGCCGACCCGACCAGGAGGACCGTTGCGATGGCGGTGTTGCGGCAGCCAGGGGCGCCGGGCGGGTTGGGCACGGCGGCGATCGTAAAGGGGGCCGGTGCCAATGGTTGAACCCGTCTCTGACGCCGCTAGCTTGCAGGATCCCCGAGCACAGGAATCTCCATGACTCTTCGTGATGTCCTCTTGACCCTGCACATCGCAGGCGCCGGCACCTGGCTTGGCGCCAATGTGGTCCAGGCCGTGGTACCCCCGGCCGCGGCCCGTGCCGGTCAGCAGACCTTGGCCGGCTGGTATCGGATCACTTCGGTCCTGGCCAGACGGCTCTACATGCCTGCGGCCGTCCTCGTGCTGCTCACCGGGATCTTCATGGTGCTCGGGAGCGATTCCTACAGCTTCGGCAGCACATTCGTGACCATCGGGTTCGCCATGATCGTGGTGGGCGCCGTCCTCGGGATGGTGGTGTTCGGCCCGGGTGGGGAGAAAGCCGCCGACGCCCTGGAAACGGGGGATCAGGGCGCCGCTCAGGCGGCTACGAGCCGGCTGGCTCGTTGGGGCGTCCTCGACACGCTCCTCTTGCTGGTCACGATCATGGCGATGGTGCTCCGTCTCGACTGAGCTCTGATGCGGCGCCGTTGCCTCCTGGCGCTGATCGTGACGGTTGCCGCCTGCAGCGGGGAGCCGGGCGGGGGCGGGGTGAACATCGTTGCCAGCACCGCCACCTCCACGTCGGCGCCGACCACCTCCACCAGCACCACGACCACCCTGCCCACCACGACCACGACTCTGCCGACGCATCAGGTGATCGGTCGGGTGGTCGACGAAGGGGGCCGGCCGGTGGCACGGGCCTTCGTCACCCTCGGGGAGCTGCGGGCTGTCAGCGGCCCCGACGGGTGGTTCTCACTGGAGACCACCGCTCCCGGCCCTATGGTGGTCTCCAAGCCGGGTTGGACCAGCACCGAGCTGGCCTGGGACGAGACCGCGGTCTCCTACCAGGCGACCATCAGCCCGCTGACCATCCGGGGTCTGCGTGTCGCCGGTGAGGCGGCGGCCAGCGACACCCATTTCGACCAGCTTCTGACACTGGCGGACACCACCGCGGTCAACACCCTCGTCTTCGACACCAAGAGGGAGAGCGGTGAGGTCCTCTACCAGACGGGCGTGCAGACAGCCATCGACACCGGGGCCGTGAACCCCATGTACGACCCGGTGGCCAGGATCGCTCAGGCTCACGAGCACGATCTGTACACGGTCACGCGGATCGCCGCCTTCGAGGACGACATTCGCTCCGGGGCGATCGCCGAGGAGAAGCTGGCCGGCTCCTGGCTGGACCCCGAGTCCCCGACCGCTCGCAGCTATGTGTTGGAGCTGGCCGCGGAGGCATGCGAGATGGGTTTCGACGAGATCCAGTTCGACTACGTCCGCTACCCGTCGGGGCGGACAGCCGACGTCTCGGGCCAGCGTGACCTCACCCAGGAGCACCGGATCGGTGTCGTCGCCGGATTCCTGGCCGAGGCCCGCAGTCTCCTCCACCCGATGGGATGTGCCGTCAGCGCCGCCGTGTTCGGGATCGTCGTCTCCGCCCCCGACGACCAGGGTCTGGGGCAGCGACCCGAGGAGGTCTCCGCCCAGGTGGACACCTTGAGCCCGATGGTCTACCCGAGCCACTACTCGCCCGGGTGGCTCGGGTTCGAGGACCCCAACGACTACCCCTACGAGGTGACCGCCGACGCCATTGCCGACTCCCTTCCCCGGTTGCGCGACGGGAGCCGGCTCCGTCCGTATCTCCAGGCGTTCTGGTGGACCAACGCCGAGATCAGACAGTCGATCCAGGCGGCCGAGGACGCACAGGTCGGCTGGATGCTGTGGAACATCCTGAGCAACTACGACGTCTCGGCCATCCCCACCGATGCCGAGCTGGGCGGCTGACGGTTACTCGGCCGTCCCGGTGCGCACGTCGGGTGCGCCCATGCGGGCGGCGTCGGCGGTCCGGTCGTCGGGCTGCTGCTGTGAGTCGAGCTCGGCGCGGGCCCGGGCCTCGTAGTGCTCGATCTCTCGGGCCATCGTGTCCCCATCCCAGCCCAGGATCTCACCCATGAC